>NZ_CP051240.1:304758-609517 GCF_017794965.1 Alcanivorax sp. | reverse complement strand
CGCCCACACCGCCGTTACCGTCGGTCATGAACTTGGGAACGATGAACAGGGAAATACCCTTGGTACCCTTGGGGGCATCGGGCAGGCGGGCCAGTACGATGTGAACGATGTTTTCGGCCATGTCGTGCTCACCGGCAGAGATGAAGATCTTGGTACCGGTGATATTGAAAGAGCCATCAGCATTCGGCTCGGCCTTGGTTTTGAGAATACCCAGGTCAGAACCGCAATGAGGTTCGGTCAGGCACATGGTGCCGGTCCACTCACCGCTGGTCAGCTTGGGCAGGTAAGCCTGCTTCTGCTCGTCGGTGCCGTGCTCTTCGATGGTGGCAACCGCACCGTGAGACAGGCCCGGGTACATGCTCCAGGACCAGTTGGCAGTACCGGTCATTTCAGAGATGGCGATACCGGCAGAGCCCGGCAGGCCCTGGCCACCAAACTCCGGATCGCCGCCCATGGCTGGCCAGCCGCCTTCCACGTACTTGGCGTAGGCTTCCTTGAAGCCTTTCGGGGTGGTTACCACGCCGTCTTCGAAACCACAGCCTTCCTCATCACCGGAACGGTTCAGGGGAGCCAGCTCGTTTTCGGAGAACTTGGCGCCTTCTTCCAGGAAAGCATTCAGCAGTTCACTGTTGATGTCTTCCAGACCCAGGCTTGCGTAGTGGCCATCCAGGTCCAGGACTTCATTCAGTACGAAGCGCATGTCGCGCAGGGGAGCCTTGTAATCCGGCATCTCACATCTCCCAAAATACTCGGTGAAAATGGGGCGACCCAGCGGGTCACCGTTCATTAGGCCAGTAATCTTAGGTCAGCGTTCCAGCCAGTCTCCAGTGCTATTTGTGACCCACAAGTCAAACAAGCGTTTGAAACTGCCGTTTGCGATGCAAACCCCATTATTTACAGTGACTTATTAAAATTCTGCAAAAATATACAGGGCGTTTATCACTTCACCGATTTCACGCTGATCACTGCTATACTCGGCCCCAACTGATGAAGGAATCATGAAAATGCTCGACCCCAATCTGCTCGATATTCTGGTCTGCCCGGTGAGCAAGGCCCCCCTGGTCTACGACGAAAAACAGGCCGAACTGAAGTGCAAGGCCAGCGGGCTGGCCTACCCGGTTCGAGACGGCATTCCGGTGATGCTGGAAGAACAGGCCCGTGCCTTGAGTGACGACGAACTGAAAACCCTTTGAACCCGGCGCTGGCGTTTTTCGCCAAGGATGTGTTCATGCGTAATGCGCTCGCCTTCTGCCTGCTGCTGGCAGGCTCCCCACTACTGGCCGCAGAAAGCCAACCTGACCAGGGGCCGGTAACCGACCCTGACTCCCAGGCGGAAGTCCCCTCCGAGGACACTTCGGCCAACCAGATGACCGAACAGCAGAAACTGAACGAATGCCTGCTTCGTAGTGCCCAGACGGCAGACGCGCAGGTGACCGTGCAGGAAATGCGTGGCTGGTGCACCAACGGCGAACCGCAGAAAGAACGCAGTGTCCACGAGGATGCGTTGCGCGCCCGACTGGCGCTGGAAAACAACACTCAGGGCAACCCCTTTGTGATTACGCCCCACCGGCGTAACTACCTGATGCCTTACAGTTACTGGTCCAACCGGAAATGGAATGATCCTGACAAGGAAGACAGCTCCCTGGATCCGGTTGAAGTCAAATTCCAGTTATCCCTGAAAGCCCCGATCAAGGAAAACATCATTGATGACGTCACCCTGTGGATGGCGTTTACCGGGACGTTCTACTGGCAAGCGTATAACACGGAAGAGTCAGCGCCTTTCCGGGAAGTGAACTACGAACCGGAACTGTTCATCACCAAGCCGATCAACTGGCAATTTGGCCCCGTGGATTCCGAACTGCTGGCATTGGGCTTTGTGCATGAGTCCAACGGGCAGGATGTGCCCGTATCACGGAGCTGGAACCGCATCTTCATGAATTACGTGGCCAGGACCGGGGATTACTACTGGTCCATCAAACCCTGGTACCGGTTGCCGGAAGATGAAAAGGACGAACCGCTGGACACCCGGGGCGATGACAACCCGGACATCGAAAAGTACCTGGGACACTTCGAGCTGGAAGTCGCTCGCCCCTTCGGTAATCACGTGCTGGAAATCATGGTGCGCAACAACCTGCGCAGTGACAACAAGGGGGCAGGCCGGTTTAACTATTCCTTCCCGCTCAGCAAACGCTTCAAGGGGCTGGTGCAGGTGTTTACCGGTTATGGGGATTCGCTGATCAATTACGATGATTACGAGAACCGCTTCAGCGTCGGGATTCTGCTGACAGATTCGTTGTAAGTACCCATCACACAACAAGCGCCATGCAACACGCTGAGCCGGAGGTGTTGCATGATGCGTGGACCGCTTCCCTCAGTCTCTCAGTACCAGACCGTGAACAGCAAACGCGTCACGATGGCATCGAAGCTGTACAACGGCTCCGTGCCTGGCGTGGTATCCACGCGAATGTCACGAAAGTTGTTGTAGTCAAAGTTGAAGCGGTCCACCCACAGATGCAGACCGGCGCGGTTGAAGGTTTGCTCTTCGCTTCTGCTGAACTGCACCCCAATACCTACCCCGAACACGGAGGAATCGAAATCGCTCAACTCCTTGTCGCGGGCCAGAAAGTTGCTGGCATTCTGAAAGGGGAACAGGTCCGAGTAAAAATCGGCTTCACCCTGGCTATATGAGCGATATCGGGTTTCCAGTGTCCAGTGCTCACCCAGCGGCTGAATCAGCTTTAACTGCCAGCTATTGGCATCCACACCCCAGGAATCACTGAACATGCGATACTCACCGTGCAACCCTGCACGCCAGGGCAGGTAGTAAGACAGCCCCAGTGTGGTGGCCTCACTGGTGCGGGTGTTGGGATAACGTTCCGGCTGAAAACTGTAGGTGAAGGGGCTGGTTGAATACCGCACGGAGCGGTAAGGGTTATTCAGATAGCCCTGATCAGTGATCAGCTCATGATTGAGGTTGGCCACCAGATCACGGGTCAGCACCTGGGAAAGCCCCACCCGGAAATGCTGGCGTTCCGCTTCCGCTTCGAAGGTTGGATCCGTGTTGCGGGAGATATCATCTTCCCCCTGGGAAAAGCCCAGGGTCAGCGTGGTCAGGTCGCCGAAGAAATCCTGACTCAGGTCGAAATGCACCGAGCTGGCCTCGTAATCGTTCTCCTTGCTGGTGCTATAGCTCAACGAATAGATCGACTTGCCGTGCAGATAATCCACACCAATGCTTTTCTCTATCCGGTTCTCCGAGTAGCGACTGGCCGTGGTCACCACATCGATGGAGGCGGCGGTGACCGCATCCACATAATAATTTGCCTGGATGGCCAGCTTGTCCTGGAACGACTTGCGCACCAGAACCGAGGGCCCCTTGATATCCATGCCGCCACCATCGTATTGGTGGACCAACACATCAAACCGGTCTTCCGGCAGCACGGCCGCCTGTGCCGACACCGACAGAATAAGCAGTAACAGCAGCCAATGGCCTGAACGCATCAGTTGCACCCGCAACCTCCTCCAGCACTTCCTTCTGCGCCTCGCATGGCTTCCCGCGCCTGATGAACGTGATGCATATAACTTTCAGAGACCGGATGCCCCGCGGCGTTCATCACCGGGTCGGCAAGTCGGGAACGCTCATAGGGCTTCACCCAGGGCTGAATGGAGCAGCCTGTCTGCAACACGATCATTACCAGCAGCGCGATTCGAATCATTATTCCAGCACCAACGTCTTGACCTGCTCTTCGTACTTGGCCATGAAACCGTCCTTGTATCCACGGTGGTGATGACGCACCACGCCATCGCGGTCTACCAGCACCGTGGTCGGCATGGCATCGACCCCAAAGGCTTCACTGGTGCTGTTATCCGGGTCAAACAGGATCGGAAAGCTCACCGGCACCCGGTCGAGCAATTTCAGGGCCCGGTTATGCTCCTCGTCCAGGTTGATACCCAGCACGGTGAAGCCATAGTCCCGGTATTCCTTGTACAACTCATCCAGCAACGGCATCTCGGTCCGGCAGGGACCACACCAGGACGCCCAGAAGTTGACCAGCACCACCGTGCCCCGCAACTCGTTCAATTTCACATTGGAGCCATCCAGAGACTTGAGCGTAAAACCGGGTGCCGGTTTGCCCTCTTCAGCAGCCTGGGCTGGCAGACTGATGGCCAGGCAAAACAGGCAAATTGCCGCAAACAGTGTTTTCATGGTGGCTCCCCCTGAATCAATCAGAAAAACAGACTCACGCCTGCACTGAGTTCTATATTATTGGTCATTCTGTCTTCACCCAGGATATCCATGCTGAAGATGTGATCCTTCATATCCACTCGCACGGTGGTGAAATCATTGATCAACAGCCGGTAGCCCACGCCCAGGCTCAGCGTAAAAAATTCTTCGCCGGCGAAATCGGTCATGCCGGCACCACCCAGCAAATAGAGCGCGTTGTTGAACGCGCGATTCTCACCCAGGAAAGCTTCACCGGGGAGCAGGTTGTAGCCCACCCCTGCCTGGTAATAGGTGTAGGCACGCTGATCATCGGTGAGCAGCTCTACCCCGGCATTCAGGCGTTCAAAGCTGGTCTCGTCCGCCTTGCTGCGGCCCAGCATGGCCTCGAAGAACACATCTTCGGAAAGATGGTAATTCAGACGCAGGCCGATCAACGGCTGGGTGCCGAAATCCTCAATGGAGATCAGTCCGGTATAAATACCCGCTTCGAAGTTTTCCGTGTCGATCTCAGCCTCGGTAATGCGACGCCGCTCAATGCGCGGATCCAGCACCGACTCCGGACGTGCATCACGAACCACATCTTCCTGTTCTGCCTGCTCTTCTGCATGGCCCAGCAAGGGCAAAAGCAGACCTAGAACAACACAGAGAACCCGAGTTTCCATTCTTCAATATTCCGGTTTTGGTTTTCGTCGGTAAACAGCACATAGCTGCGATATTCCGTGCGCAACAAGAAGCCACGGGCAAGGTGATACTTGAGCCCGACACCCGCCTGGGCATAGCTTTCATTGCGATTTTCCGGTTGCACCAGTGTGGCCCGGGGCTCAATCGACACCCGGCCTGTGCCAAGCATGACGAAAGGAGACAGACGCCATTGCGGGAAAAGATGATGCTGCAGATTCAATTCCAGCATCTCACTGTTGGAAAAGTCACCACTGGCCGCGGAATACATGCCTTCCACGATCAGATTTTCGGTAAATCGATAACCCAGAGCCGCGGCCAGGGAATTGGCGCCATCCAGATCGCCACCCAGCAGAGAGGCTTGCCAGGGATGCTTCTGCCAGTCTGCCAGGTGATAGGCCAGTTCAGGGGGTTGGCCAGTGCCATCTACCGTATTCAGGAAAGCTTCGCGGGGCACCCAGCCTATCCGGCCACGGACCGTTTCCACCTTGATCCACCCGGCTCGCTCAAACAACAGGGTCAGGGGAGCATCACGCTCGACCACGTGAAATACCGGGTAGCCCCGGCCAGGACCGGTGTGAATTTCCACAAAGGAGCTATCCACCTTGACCTGCAAGGGCGTCGTTGGTGTCTCCTGGTCTGCAACCGCTGGCTGAATCATTCCTGCGCACACCACGAGCAACAACACCCTCAGGAGTACTTCAGGACACACAGCGTGTGTCTTTACATCTAGCATTCTTGCGGCAAGTCCGTTTACTCCGGTACCCGAAATGGGTCGTTATATTGCTGCGCACCAAGATCAATCCACTCAGCCAGCAACCGTAATTCTTCTTCACTCAGCCAGTCTTCATGGCTCCCTCCGGGAGCAAACAGGCTGAAGAAACGATCTGAATTACGCGCCTGGCCCGCACGGATCGGTGAAGGTATCTCCACCGGCTCCACCAGTGGAACAGGGTTACCGTTACTATCAAGTATCAGCTCACCGTCTTCGTCGGTCTGGTACACGATATTGTTCTCATCATCCAGTGCAATAGCCAAACGGTCTATCAATGCACCGTCAAGTAAAAGTTGCTCGTTGTCATCAAACAACAGCTCCCGGTAGCTGGTCAGTTGATTGGGCTGATCCACCGCCGGGTCCCCGGTCAGTTCCAGCTGGCCGGGAGGCAACTGAATGGCATTGCTGGCATCACGCCGACTATGACACTCAGCGCAGGTTACCTCCGTTGCGACCCCATCGACCATGACATTTCTTTGCGCATCCCAGACAGGTTGTATGTGATCCGGATAATTGATGATGGTGCGACAGCCCGGCTGCCAGTCAGCCTGGCAGACCGCGTTCACAGGGATCTCGGTCTGCAGCGCATCATAGCGCAGCTGCAGCTCCGTGGCGGGATCCGGCGCCGGATCGGTCCAGACATCCTCGGCCACCATATCCATGGCCGGCAGGGCACGCTCCGGGTAGAGACGGGTCAGCGCCTGTGCCATGGTTTCCCCGGCATCTGCAAAACTGACCACATCGCTGCGGGTATTGGGGAACGGCAGGCCGGTGAGCGGCGCCCCGGCATTGATTGACGGTAACAGGCCGTCCTGACGGCCATGTGGCAATGGGCTGTTGTTTGCGTGACAGCCCCGGCATTGCAGGGTCTCCCCCGGGCGCAACGTGATCCAGGCCCCATGCCGGCCAGACAGCGCTTTTCCGTCGCTGCCCACCAACTGCAAACCCAGGGGCGCATCTGCAGGCACCTGAACGCGTACCGAGCCATCCGGCTGTACCGGCGCATACCCCACAATTTCGCGCATGCCGAATGCCGGCAAGCGTCCCAACTGACTGCCGGGAATATTGCGTACATCATCCCCGGGAATGGGCACCCCCTTGATCACCCTGACAAAACGCACCGCACGCTGTGATGGCGAAATCACTGCGGGATTGGAGAAGCCGGCATAGTTCTCGCCCCCCGCAGGCAGCGGGTCCATGAACCCCGAGAAGGCGCCATCCAGATCGTACACACTTCGGATATCCAGCAGCGCCTGATTGGCCGCCGCCAGATCCTCATCCCGTTGCGTCGCCACAGTGGAGGACGGCAGCCGCGTGGCCGTGGCCACAGCCAGCTCGGTGATCCAGAGGCCATCACGGGGAGGCACAACCGGGCGCTGGGCGCCACTGGCCGGGTCAAATACCCACAGCCCGTAGGCAGGCGGGGCCGCCGACAGACCACGGGCCAGATTGTCATCCGTACAGGCCAGCAACGCCCCGCGGTCATTCAGGCGACAGGGAGACCAGGCCATCAGCAGCCGGCCCGTGCCGTCATTCATGGGAGACAGGTCCGCCAGCCAGCCTTCCGCGCCGGCCCGGCCCGGTCGGGTGGCCGGCAGGCTCAGGCCCTGCTCCGCAGCCCCCCCAACGGTACCCTGCAAGGGCCCCGCCCGGTTAACGAACCGGCGCACATCGATAAGCGTCGGCACAATGGCCAGCTCCCGGGATCCCACATCACGTAACGCGGTAACAACCCGGCCATCCTCCGCCATGGCCAGCGGCAGAAACTGTCGCTCCTGATCCTCACCCCACTCGTGACTGTCCGCCCCGTAGAGAGGCTCCACCGCAGTACCGTCCGGGTTGACCCGGTACAGGTCGAAGCGGTCGTTGGCGTCCTTGTTGTCCCAGCGCTGAAACAGGATGCGGCCATCGGGCATCACCAGCGGCGCCACATCATGGCTGGCATTGAAGGTGATCTGCTCCACTCCAGAGCCATCCGCGGCCATCACGTGCAGGGCAAAGGCGCGCACATCACGTCGCTCTTCCAGTGGATAGTACTGTTGACGGCCTTCATCCAGCATACGTGCCCGGGTCTGCGGCTGGCGGGTGGAGGCAAACACGATCCGGCCATCGGGCAAGTAGGCGGGGTAACGGTCCTGACCCTGTTCCGCCAGCACCTCACTGGCCATGACACGGGAGGCCACCCCCGTGTCGAAGCGGTATTCCCAGATATTCCAGGTGGGCTGCTCATCATCATCCGCATCCGGAATCTCCGGTGCGCGGGCAGCAAACAGCAGGCGCGAACCATCATAACTGGTGGACAGGTCGCGGATGTCGTGCCCGCCCCCCAGCAGCGGCGTGGAGACATCCCGCACCTGCGCCCGACTGGAAACGCCATTACGGATCAGCAATCGGGCGCCCGGCAGGAAACCCGCAGGATCCCGCAGAGAATCCGGCGGGTCATCGTCCATGTCGAGAACCGGTGCTGTCCTTTCCACGTAGGCAAGCGGGATATCCGTAATCGCGGGATCCCGGCCCTGTTCTCCCCCGTCCATCCCGCCACAGCCGCTCAAGCCCCCTAGCAGCCCCAGCAGGAGGGACACTGTTAGTTTTTTCACCCCACCCATCCGTATTTCTTAGTCTTGTGTCAGTATCGCGAAGATATTATTAGATTTCTGGGGCCCGAATCACAGTGCCGAGCCCCAAATCCGGGTGAGAATAACAATAGGGAACGGGAATTCAGTTGAACAACGGTAACCACCGCGCATAATTCTGCGGTTAAAAACCACAAGAAAGGGATGCTTCCAATGAGACGCACCTGGGGGATCTGGCTGGCAGCCCTGCCTTTGCTGCTGGCCTCCGCACACAGCCAGGCCAACAGCCGCGATCAGGCGCAACGGATTCATAACCGCCTGGCCGGGGTGCCCGCCGATGCGGCCACACTCACCGAGATGGCCGACCTGATCGACGATGGCAATGCCAGTGCCGCGGCCGAGCTGGCCATGGAGCACCCGGCGTTTTACAGCATCACCCTGAAGCAATTTGCCACTCCCTGGACCAACGAGGCCCAGGATGTGTTCGCAGATCTGAATGACTATACGGCCACCGTCATTGGCGCCATTCGCGATGACCTGGATTTCCGTCGCATCCTGTTCGCCGACTTGCTCTACGTGGGCAACGTCAGCCCCGCCGCCGCCGCTGACAGCAATGCCCACTACCGCAATCTGGAAAGCAGCCACGCGGATCTTCAACAGGTGCTGCAACCGGTCAGCCAGGTCAGCCAGTACGGCACCCCTGCCCAGGCCGTCGCCGGAGTACTGACCACCCGCGCCGCCGCCAATGCCTTTTTCTACGCCGGCACCAACCGGGCAATGCTGCGCTTCACCCTGATGAATCACATGTGCCGGGACCTGGAACAGGTCAAGGACACCACCCGCCCCTCCGACCGCATTCGTCAGGACGTGAGCCGCAGCCCCGGCGGTGACAGCCGCATTTTCCGCAACAGTTGTATTGGCTGTCACAGCGGCATGGATCCTCTGGCCCAGGCGTTTGCCTACTACGACTGGGAAGGAGAACAGGAAGGGGACGGGGGACGCATGGTCTACAACACGGGCATGGATCCGGACACCAACACCCGCGTCCAGGGCAAGTACCTGATCAACAGCAACAACTTCCCCTGGGGTTACATCACCCCGGATGACAAGTGGGACAACTACTGGCGCACGGGCCCCAATGCCAACCTGGGCTGGGACAGCACCCTGCCCGGAAACGGCAACGGAGCCGCCAGCCTGGGGGAAGAACTGGCCAACAGCGAGGTGTTTGCCAGCTGCCAGGCGGAGAAGGTGTTCAAGGCCGTCTGCCTGCGCAAACCCGCAGACAATGCTGACACCAGCCAGCTGGCCACCATGACCAGCGCCTTCAAGAACGACAACTACCGCATGAAGACGCTGTTTGCTGATGCGGCCACCTACTGCATGGGGGACTGAAGCAATGCGTAGCGGACTCCTCATCAGTACCCTCTTGCTGTTCCTGCTGGCCGGCTGTGGCGGCAGCGACAGCGGCGCCAGCACCCGCAGCAACCCTCCGCCTCCGGAAGGCAGTGGCCAGACCAGCTACCAGGGCCCGGCACCGCGCAACAGCGACATCTCGGCCTTCAAGATCTACATCTGGAACAATCTGGTTGATGAACAGCGTTGCGGCGGCTGCCACAAAAACCAGCAACCCGACTTTGTACAAACCGGTGACATTAACGCCGCTTACGCAGCTGCCAACCCGCTGATCAACCTGAACCAGCCGGCCGCTTCACGTATGGTGCAGAAAGTGGCGGGAGGCCATAACTGCTGGGAAACCGATGCGCAGGTGTGCGCAGACCTGATCAGTACCTGGATCTCTGCCTGGGCAGGGGAAAGCCTGGGGCTGGGCGGCGGCACCACGGAACTCAGCGAGCCACCCATCAAGGAACCCGGTAACAGCAAGAACTTCCCGGCGGACCCCACCCTGTTCCAGACCCATGTTTATCCTCTGCTGGACAATTTCTGCTCCGACTGTCACCAGAGCGATGCCAGCACGCCACAGAGTCCCTATCTGGCCTCCGACGACGTGAACGAAGCCTACGCCGCCGCCCAGAGCAAGATTGACCTGAACCAGCCAGACCTGAGCCGACTGGTCGAGCGACTGGGCGAAGATGGCCACAACTGCTGGAGCGACTGCAGCAGCGATGCCCTGGACATGGAAGACGCCATCCGCGCCATGGCCAACAGCATCACCGCCACCGCACCGGATGAAAACCTGGTGCTGAGCAAGGCCCTCAATGTGGCCGATGGCACCCTTGCTGCAGGGGGCGGCCGCTACGAAAGCAATGTGATTGCCCGCTACGAGTTCAAGACCGGAGAAGGCACTGTCGCCTACGACACCTCCGGCGTGGAGCCCGCCATCAACCTGCAATTCAGCGGTGATGTTAGCTGGGAAGGGGGCTGGGGCATCCGGCTCAATAACGGCAAGGCCCAGGGCAGCACCCTGACCAGCAAGAAGCTCAGTGACATGATCCAGGCCACCGGCGAACTCACCCTGGAAGCCTGGATCACACCGGTGAGCACCGGCCAGGATAACGCGCATATCATCAGTTACTCTGCCGGCCCGGACGCCCGCAACCTGACCCTGGCCCAGAGTGACAGCGATTTTGTGGTCTACCAGCGAACCGGCGAAAGCACGGACTTGAACGGGGAACCCGCCCTGCTCACCGAGGACATGCCGCTGCAGGCCAGCCAGCAGCACATTGCCGCCACCTATGATCCGGTGAATGGCCGCCGCCTTTACATCAATGGTGAGCTGCAGCCCGCCGTAGACCCGGCCGCCCCCGGTCTGCTCAACACCTGGGACGACACCTTCGCACTGATCCTCGGCAATGAGGCGTCCAACGATCACCCCTGGGAAGGGGTCATCCGGTTTGCCGCCATTCACAACCGGGCCCTCACCGGCGAACAGGTGCAGACCAACTTTGCTGCCGGGGTGGGGGAACGCTTCTTCCTGCCGTTCTACATCGGTCACCTGATTGAACAACCTGGTGCCTATGTCGTGTTTGAAGTCTCCCGCTTTGATAACTACAGCTACCTGTTCGCAGCCCCCTACTTCATCAATCTGCAACAGGACACCGTGGAGAGCAGCACGCCCATGCAAGGGCTACGCGTGGGTATCAATGGCCGTGTTCCGGAGGTGGGCCAGTCCTTCGCTCCGCTGGACACCGGACTGGGCGCAGAGGGGTACAGCAGCCAGGGCGAAACCCTGTCCCGGCTTGGCACCCTGCTCCCGGTTGAACAGGGCCAGGAGAGCGACGAATTCTTCCTGACCTTTGAACGGCTGGGCAGTCATACCAATGTCTTCACCGAACCCACCCCGCTACCGCTGGCAGCCAACCAGTACGGCGAACAACCGACCGTGGGGCTGCGCGACTTTGCCGAGATCAACGCCACCATGAGCGAACTGACCGGTGTGCCGAAGACCCATGGCGACATCCCGGACACCTACCTTCGCCTGCGTACCCAGCTGCCCAGTGAGGAAAATATCGAGGCCTTCCTCACCGCGCACCAGATCGGTATTGCCCAGCTTGCCATCGAATATTGCAATGCACTGGTGGAAGCGGAGAGAAATAACAATCCGTCGATCCCTCCGCTGTTCCCCTACATGAACTACAACAGCGATGTGACCAGCATTAGCCAGCAACAATGGCGCGACCGGGTAATCAGCCCACTGTTCGAACGCATGATCGGCAATGGTCAGACACGACAACCTGCACGGGATGAGATTGGCGACGAACTGGAACACCTGTTGTTTGATACCAACCTGACCCAGTGCAGTAATGACTGCACCGAACGTACCGCCACTGCCACCAAAGCCGCCTGCGCCACCGTGCTGGGCAGTGCCACCATGCTTGTGCAGTAAGGGGAGAGACATGATCAAACGACATTTTTTCAGGAAACGTCATCAGCCCCTGCACCCGGACGCCCCGCTGCTGAATCTCGGCCACGGCAAGCCCGTTTCACGGCGCGACATGCTCGGCCGCGGCCTGATCAGTGGCGCAGCGTTCGGCACCGTGGGCCTGTTCGGTCTGTTCAGTAACCCGCGCGAGGCCATGGCCTCCCTGTCTTCCGATCTGGAAGCCATCAAGACCGATTGCGGCATCGTGGCCGAAGGCGCCGGCAAGATCCCGTTTATCTGTTTTGATCTGGCCGGTGGCGCCAACATTGCCGGCTCCAACGTGCTGGTGGGCGGCCAGGGAGGCCAGGAGGATTTCCTCACCACCGCCGGTTACTCCAAGCTGGGTCTGCCCGGCAACCTGGCCCCCAGCAGCAATCCGGGGCTGGTCAACCGGGATCTTGGCCTGGCTTTCCACAGCGATTCGGCTTTCCTGCGTGGCATCATGCAGAAAGCCTCTGCGGCGGCGCCCAATGTGAATGGCTGCGTGATTCCTGCCCGCTCGGAAAACGATACTGCCAACAACCCGCACAACCCCATGTACGGTATTTTCAGCGCCGGCGCCGACGGTGAACTGATGTCTCTGATCGGCTCCCGCAGCTCCTTGTCCGGCGGCAACTCCCTGGCCCCGGATGGGTCCATCATTGCGTCCGCCCGACCCACCAAGATCGACCGTTTTTCCGATGTCACCGGCCTGGTGGACACCGGCAAGCTGGTGGGGCTGCTCAACCAGCAGGATGCCACTGCGGTGATGGAATCCATCGCCCGCATCAGCCACAAACGCATCGACCGCATCGACAGCGGCATCACCGACAGCAATCGCCGCAGCAATCTGCAGGACCTGCTGCGCTGTGGGTATGTGGAAGCCGCAGATATCACCGACCGTTACGGCGACCCCACGCCACTGAACGTGGAAGAAGACCTGGATATCCTGTCGATCTTCTCCGAGAACGAACTCAATGACCGCGAGTTCGCCAAGACTGCGTCCATCATGAAACTGGTCGTCAACGGTTACGCTGGCGCCGGCTGCATTTCCATGGGCGGCTTTGATTATCACACCGGCGAACGGGCCACCGGGGAAGTGCGAGATTTGCGTGCCGGGCGCTGCATGGGGGCCTGCCTCGAATACGCGCGGCGCAAGGGCGTTCCGCTGATGCTGTATGTGTTCAGTGATGGCTCGGTAGCCAGTAACGGGCGAATCGATGACTCGGTGAGCGGCCGCGGCAAGGGCGAATGGACCGGCGACAACTCTTCTACCGCCGCCTCCTTCATTCTGGTTTACAACCCGGGCTCCCGCCCGACGCTGAACAATGGCCAGCAGCAACTGGGCTGGATGCGCCCGGACGCCTCGGTGGAAACCGCCGGCAGCCCGGCGGCCAACAACGTCAACCTGTTGGCGGAAACGGTGTGGCTCAACTACATGGCCCTGCACGGCGAACAAGGCCAGTTCGCCAGCCGTTTCCCCAATCACAGCCTGGGCAACGCGTCTTCACTGGATCGACTCACGGCCTTCGAGCCGATTGTGAACGGGACGATATAAGCAAGCTGCAAGCTTCAAGCTGCAACACGAAGAGATGCCTCAGTTAACCGGGGAGTTTTATGCTCCGCGCTGGCATGCCATGAAAAAACCGCACCTTCAGGGTGCGGTTTTTTTGATTTCGGCTTTGATCGCCCTAAGATCGATTCCGTGTTTCGCACGGTTTGCTTTCTTTTTCCATTCGAACAGAGTTTCTGGAATCCTTACCTCGCTTAGGCTCGGATCGCGAGCAGGCTCGTTATTCGCTCCGCTCACCCCTTCGGGGCCGCACTACGTGCGTTACTCCGCTACGCTACGTTCCTACAGCGCGCTGTAGAAGCGCAGAAACCTGGGAACTATTTTGGGCTTGCCTTTCCAATCAGCCTAGCTTGTAGCTTGTAGCTTGTAGCTTGTAGCTTGTAGCTCGTAGCTAGATCTTCTCACTCACCTCCGCCTGGCGCAGTAGCTGGATGAATTCGCTGCGATAGCCGTAGGCATCGTCGCCCTTGTTCTTCTGGGCCAGTTCGATGGCATCCTCCAGCTGCCAGTCACCGGTGTACGGGCTGCCCTTGAGAAGCTGGGCGGCGCCGGCTACCGCTACCGCAAAGGCGGTTTCGCGGGATTGCAGCGCATCCGTGTTTTTCGTGTCCACCGGCACCGGCGTTTCAATCCGTTGTGAGCGACGTTCTCCCGGGCGCTTGTAGCGCAGTTTCAGAAAGGCATATTCACCAGCAAACGGGGTGTCGGTTTTGCTTTTTCCTGTTTCATAGCGACCCGGTTCGATCATCGGCGCAGCACCCACCGGAGTAATTTCATAGATCGCCGTTACCGTGTGGCCGGCACCAATTTCGCCAGCATCCACCTTGTCGTTGTTGAAGTCTTCTTGTTCCAGAGCCCGTGTTTCGTAGCCCAGAAGACGATATTCCTGCACCGTGGCGGGATTGAACTCCACCTGAATTTTCACATCCTCGGCAATCGGCACCAGTGAAGAGGTAGACTCGGTGACCAGCACCTTGCGCGCTTCATTGAGCGTATCGATGTAGGCAGCCACACCATTGCCGTTTTGCGCCAGGGTCTGCATCAGGCTGTCGTTGTAGTTTCCCTGACCAAAGCCCAGCACCGACAGGTAGATGCCCTTTTCACGTTTGCGTGTAATCAAGCCTTCCAACGCATCCTGATCCGTTACCCCCACATTGAAATCGCCATCGGTGGCGAGGATCACCCGGTTGATGGCGGCCTTGTCGAAATGCTGCTCGGCCAGGTCATAGGCCAGCTCAATCCCTTCACCGCCTGCGGTAGAACCACCGGCGCTCAATGCCTTCAACGCCGTCTCGATCCTGTGCTTGTCCCTGATTTCGGTCGGCTCCAGCACCACGCCGGCAGCCCCCGCATAAACCACCAGGGCAACCGTATCGTCGGGGTGCATCTGGTCCACCATCATGCGCAGGGAACGGGTAACCAGGGGCAGCTTGTCTTCAGCCATCATGCTGCCGGACACGTCCAGCAGGAAGACCAGATTGGCCTTGGGGCGGGTTTCCGCTTTCGGTTCAAATCCCTTGATCCCGATGTGCAGCAGCTTGTTGCCCGCTCTCCACGGGGAATCACTCACCGAGACCTGGGTCAGGAACGGGGTGTCGGGGGTGTCCGGTGCCGGGTAGTCATAGTCGAAATAGTTCACCCACTCTTCCAGACGAATGGCGTCTGGCTGGGGAAGTCGACCATGATTGATCTGACGGCGGGAGAAGCTGTAAGACGCCGTGTCCACGTCAATGGAAAAGGTTGATACCGGGGTGTCTTGTGTCCGGATGATGCCGTTGTCGTCGATCTCGGCGAAACGGTCCCGCTCGTGCTGAGCAGGCACGCCCATCGGCGGCTGGGGAGCCACCTGGACCGCCGCCAATCCACTGTAGGCGCTATCCGCCATCATCCGTTTGGCCTCTGCCATCACCGGCTTGCCGGGTACGGTCTGCGGCTGTCGACTGTCCGCCACGTCATGGGTCGGTGCAGCCTGCTCGGCCTGATGGGAGCAGGCTGCCAGAGTCATGCTCATCGCCAGTACCAGCGGTGCAGGAACAAGAGTTTTCACGGTTACCTCCAGAGTCATTGTTAGCTATCAAGGAGGTAAGACGGACAGGCGCGGGATCTGCCTCAAAAATTCCGCTTCGCGGATGCATCATGAAGTATGTACGCCTGACGCTCGACGCCGGATGCCTGATGCTACAGGCCAAAACCCGGGATTAAGGCGCCTCTGCCTCACGCTCAAGCAACGGGCCGAGTTCGCACCAGCCATCCGGATTCGTCGGGGCAAGGGGAGCAAAGGTATCAGGGTATCGCTCTTTCACCGTTTGGAAGGCCTGCTGCAGCAAGGCAACGTCCGAGGCAGCACAACCACTGGCTTCTACCGCGAGTGCGGCCTCGGCCAGTGCCGTCATTTCCGGGTCGCTGGAGGCCGCGGGATTGCCTTGGTATACCGCCAGAAAATCCTGCCAGGGCACTGCCTCTGTCACCGGCTCTGGCGCCAATCGCGCCGCCGAGGGCAGTGATGACGGCGCAGGCGCCAGCGGGGCCGGCCGGGGCTTGGCTTGCTCCATGGCTCGTTCACTCATTACTGGCGCACTATCGGCCATGGCGCCATCAAACTCGGCACCGCCTGCCAGCGTATCCGCGCGGTCACCGGAAAACGCCTCCTCGGTACGCGACTCACTCCGGCGGGGTAAGTCGCGGGATTTTTTTGCCTCGGGCTCCCGACGTTGCCGCTCCAGCAGCAATTCCCGCTGGCCCCTCTGATCAGACTGAATGTCATCCGTCATCACAGCCTGGTTCTCCACAGGCGAGTGCATAACCACACTCTGTTCGGGCACCACCGGCAGCTGCCCCTGGCGGAACAGCAATACGCCCACCAGCGCCACACTGGCGGTCATGCCGATGGTGGCCCAGTGCCAGCGGAACAGACCATGCCAGACGGCTCCATGGGAAGCCTTGGGCACCGCATCAGAAAGTGCCAGCCACTGCTGACGCAGGGTATTACTGCTGGCCAGGGCCGCCTTCAGCGCGGCTTCCTGCTGGCTATCCAGCGAGCCCTCCTGCCACGCCGCCAGAATCTCGTCTTCACTGGCAAAACCCGAAAAAAGCGACTGCTCCAGCAAGTCGGCTTCACGTTCCCCTGGCTGTCGGAGAGACTGCATCAACGTTTTTTCATTGTCCGAATTCAAACGCGACCTCCCCGTTATCCGTCATGCCCATGTCTTCGAGCGCCTTCAGCAAGCGCTGACGCAACCCCTGCAGGCGCCGTTGCACCGTGGCCGGACTGCTGCCAGTCAGCTCGGCAATACGCCGGCTGGCCAACCCGTCTTCATAATGGAGCGCGAGCAGCAATCGATCGTCCGCGGATAGCGATAACGATGCCACCAGTGTTGCCAGTGCCGTGTCTTCATTGGACGGACAAGCCTGCGGTATTGCCTCGCCGGGTTGGCGGTTCAGCAGCATGCCCATCAGCGCCAGCGCCTGGTGCCGCTGGGCCTCCTGAAAACTGGCATCCAGCGAGGCGCCCCGGTCCTCCGGCAAAGTGTCGAGCCCCAATTCGGTGACACAGGATTCAGAAAAGCCCGGCTCCCCACAACGGGGGATGCGCTGTTTGATTTCCCGCATGGCGTCGCTGATCAGTCCATCCTGGAACTCTCCGGCCAGTCGGGTCTGAATGGTTTCCGGCCACTGCCGCTCCAGACACAGCATGCGCCACAGCCGCACCCAGGCTTGCCCCATGGCCTGCAGCCACTGGGGAGGGCGTGGGCGGCCGAATTTGCGACGGGCAAAATCTTCCATGGCACGGGCCGCCACCGCGTAGGCGAAGGTGGCCGGCGCGCTGTTCCCCGAGAAGGACTTCAGGGCCCCCCAGTCATTGTCGCTGAGCGCTTCGAGCATGGCCGTGCAGGCTTCTTCCGCCAGCACCGGTTGCACAAAACGGCGCGCGGCCATGCGTTCCAGGCCGGCCATGAAGCGAGGTTCAAAAATGAGAGCGGGCCAGTCGATGAGGTTGTCGCCGGCCTTTCCGTTTGCCATGAAAAAGGGGCCTCAGTGCATTGTCATCACTTGGGAGCCTCTGAATAACTCCTTGCATGCTCAGTCTTTCAGGCTGGCCCACCCCCTCGGCAAAGGTAAAGAGGGGCGCACTTTTGAAGGCATGCTGGTTGCCTGTCAAGGCTCACATCTTCAAGAACAGGCAACAACGAGTGTGGGTCAGCCTGGAAAACCCGAGAGCACCCGTTCGGGCATAAAGGCGCGGCCTGGAGCGCCCATCTGCTGCGCCTTGCCTCTCGGAAAGGGAACCACCCTGACCATCGAGACAAGACTCAACAGCTGAGCGCTCCAGGTCACGCTGAGTACGCAAGGAGTTATTCAGAGGCTCCCTTGTAGCCTAATTGCCCAGTCGATACCAGTTTTGTGCATGGCGAGCATGCTGCCAGCGGTCTACACTGCACACTCACCTTCATGGAGACCCTCATGCCACGTGCCCTTCTGTCTGCCCTGCTGTTATTTTCCAGCTTGCTGCCACATTCCGCACTGGCGCAATGGCAGCAACACCAGTGGGACGTGATGGGCACCCGGGCCAGTGTCACCTTGTGGTCCGAGCAGGATGCGGCCCCCTTGTTTGCCGCCCTGGAAAAAGAAATGAGCCGTCTCAACATACTGCTGTCCCCCTGGGTGGAAGACAGTGAACTGGCAAAGGTAAATCGCCTGGCGGCCAGTGAAGCGCAGACCATCAGTGCCGAGTTTTATGCCCTGCTGGAAAAATCCCGGGACTACTACCAACTCACCGGGGGCGCTTTCGACATCAGCTTCGCCAGCGCGGGACACCTCTATGATTACCGTGAGGGCACGTCACCGGATGAGGAAACCCTGCAGGAAGCGACACGCCATATTGATGCAAGCAACATCCAGTTACTGCCGGCCAACCAGGTTCGCTTCACGGACCCCGGCACCACCATCGATCTGGGCGGCATCGCCAAGGGCTATGCCATTGATCAGGGCATCGACCTGCTGAAGCGGGCGGGTATCGAACAGGCCTGGCTATCCCTGGGTGGTGACAGCTACGTGCTTGGCGATCATCGCGGGCGCCCCTGGGGCGTCGGCATCCGACATCCACGAGACAAGGATGCCATCGCCATGCGTCTGCCACTGAGCGATATCGCCATGTCGACCTCGGGCGACTACCAACGCTACTTCATCAGCAAGGGCGAACGTATCCACCACATCATCTCCCCCGAGACAGGAAAGAGCGCGGGCGAACTGGTCAGCGTGACCATTTTGACGGAAAAGAGTATTGATGCAGACGCCCTGTCTACCAGTGTTTTTGTCCTGGGCAGGGAAAAGGGGCTGGCGCTGATCAACCGACTGGCAAACACGTCCGTGATCATTATCGACCAGCAAGGCGAAGTCTATTACTCCGACGACCTGGTGCCGCCGGAGTGAGCATCACCAACGTCATATCCCGATGAATACCGCGTCGGCCTGATACCCACTCCACACAACCATGCCGCATGACCGCGCCACAACGGCGGACGGTCATGCCCCCAGCGACGCTACTGGGGTGTGGTCGTTTCTTCGGAAGGCACTTCCGCATTTCCGGCAGGCACGTCCGGTTCGACAGGCCCGGCGGGCGCTGCGCGGCTGGCCCGCAGGGAACGGTAAACCAGATCCGCGAGCCCTTCGTGAGCAGCAGCGGAAAAACGCTTCAGCCGGCCACGGGTCCTGGCCACGTGCTGCACGGCCTCTGCCTGCAGCACATATTGCTGGCGACGCATGAGCACGTCACCGCGCTGCTGCAGGTCAGCCAGCATGCGCGCCAATTCCGGCAATTCCGTCTTGAAATGCTCCAGCCGATCAGCCCGGCTGGTGGCGTATAGCAACCGGCTGCGCAGCTTGCGGTTCTCTTCCAGCAACGACTCCACTTCCTTGAGCCTACGCTCACGCTCCCACTGGCGGGGAACAATGTCTTCCTGCATCTCCCATAGCAGTACGCCACGGTAGAACGCCAGTTTTTCATCCATATCAGGGCGCGCCTTGTCGCCCCACTGGCCGGTGGTTTCACTGGCTTCCTGCTGAGCCCGCCACAAGCGCCGCTCTTTATCCGTGGCGAAAGGGAGAGGATCTTCATCTTCTACCGCCTCGTCATAGCGCTTTTCCAGTTTTCTCAGCTTGCCCTGAAACGCTTGATCCGACAGCTCCTTGAGCAAGGCCTTCGCTTCCGGGCGCAGGGATTCCTGCTTGTATTCCTGGGCTTCCACCATGGCATTCAGGGCCGGCAGCTTGTTTTCCCACAGCGAAAGCAGGTTATGCTGGCGCATCAGCTCGTGATAGTTGTTCCAGCCCTGCTGAAAGCCGGCTGTGGCAAACCAGCTGTAGAACGTGGGGAAGCTCTCCACCCGCTGGGGAAGGAATTTCGGTACCGGATCCATGGCCGTGGACCATTGCGGCTCACCCACCATCTCCTGAAACCATTCACCACTGGCAATGCGGGCCTCGATCCCCAACAGGTAGTCATCCAGGGAATCAAAGCGCGTGATGGCGGTTTCAAATCCGGCACGCGCCTGCTTCAGGTTGCCCTGCTGGTCGTAGAGGATGGGAATGGCCAGCTGAGCCTCCTGCACGGCCGGGCGCTGGATGGACATCTGATCCAGCTTCTGCAGCGCAGGCAGGGCTTTGCCAGGGTGGTTTTCAATCAACGCAGCGCGGGCGTAGAGCATCAGGGATTCATCCGCAAAAGGCCCATCCGCCCGGGACGCAGACAACAATTCCAGCGCCCTGTCTTCCTGATCACTGCGCAACATATACACCGACAGGGCCAACATGGCCTTGTCCTTGATGGCATCGGTTTCGGTCTCGCCGGGAGGCAGGTTGGCCAGCTGCCACAGCCACTCCTGTCCAAGGGACGGGTGCTCACCGTTGATCCAGCTGATAGCCAGGTTGTAGCGCAGGTAGGCATTGAGCGGATGATCTTCTGCAAAGGCATCCAGGGACTCGGCCGCTTCCTCGTAACGGCCAAGACGCATCAGGATTCTGGCACGCAGACTGTAATAGACTTCCGCCAACTCCGGATCCGGTGTACCCACTTGCTCCTGCAGGGTTTCCAGAGCCTGGCTGTATTTTCCCTGACGGTAGTACAGCCCGGCCAGATGCACCCAGGCGCGACGGGCAACCTTATCGCTGACCGACGTATCCAGTAGCGCGTTGAACACCTTCTCGGCATCTTCCGGCATGCCATAGGCACTGTACATGGCCCCCAGCAAAACCTGCAGATCGGCACGGTGGTGATCCACCTCTCCGCGCTCCAACGCCATCTGGGCTCGTGTCAGGGCGGCGAAGTATTCCCCCTGCAAATACAGGTAGGCCACCTCACCATAGGCAGGCTCCTGTACCTTGTGTTCTTCATCCAGGCGCGCCCAGCTCTGCGCAGCCAGCAACAGGCTCAGTGTGACAAGCAGTAATCGCATGGATCAGCGCCATTCACGGAAACGGAAGCGGGGCTGCTGCTTGGCAGCGTCATCTTCGATGTGCAGTTGCACAAAGTGCCGGCCATGGCCCTTTTCGAACTGGCCATTGACGCCCCGGCGAATTTCGGTGCCCTGGGGGCCATCACCGGTGACAAAGGCAACCAGTTCATGGCCACCATTCTTCACGTTCGCCACCGCCAGGCGCTGCACCGCGCCATTGCGCAGGGCCCGCACTTCCTTTTCGGTATAGAGGTGGCTGGCAATCACTTCCCCATCCAGCTCAAGGGTGATGCTGTCCGGTTCGAAGAAATGCCCCACATCCAGAGACACATAGACACCCACCTGGGTATCCGCCGGGAAAAGCAGCTCTTCTTCCAGCAATAAAAGTCGCTTGTTGACCTCCAGCACTTCCCGCTTGAAATCCGCCAGATCCTTGTCCAGCTCGGCGCTCTGCAGCGGCGAAAATGCCAACAACAGCAACACGATGACTACACGGCGCATCCTTCCCTCTCACAACAGTGACGAAAATTTTTTCTGAATCTAACACACCTTTGTGTCAGTAGCTGTTGCCAGCTTCTCATCCGGCAATTGACAACATCCATCAAGGGATACATTTTTCAGACAAATGTTCCTTGCCACAACCTCGCCGGCGGTACCATTATCAAAAGGTCGATAGTCTCTATCGGCTACGTGCCGGCGGCCCGGTCATACGCCGCGCCATGCGCGCCTTGCAAAGGGCGCGGTGGCGCGACAGGAGTCCGGGCCGTCCGGCATGCACTTATTCCCATGCCTGACGCCTGACGCCTGACGCCTGACGCCTGACGCCTGACGCCTGACGCCTGACGCCTGACGCCTGACGCCATCAATGCTGATCAACCTGTCCAAATAAAGCGCAACCCTAAGCGCCATGATCACGCCCTTTAACGTTCCAGCCCAGAGACGAAACTGATAATTTGCAGGTTTGGTTTTATTGTCCGGCATCCAGCATCCGGCATGCCCCCATTGAACCTTCTGGTTATTCTTGGCTCCAATGTCAGAACCTCAAAACACGGAAATATCCATGAAACCACTGCTTTCTGCATGGCTGCTTGTGACAGCCCTCTTTCTTTCCGGCTGTCAGACGCTGGGTTCGCTGGAATCACCGGAAGTGTCGGTGGCAGGGATCAATCTGAACAAGGTCACCCTGTTTGAACAGGAATGGGGACTGACACTGCGGGCGCGTAACCCCAATGACCGCGATCTGACCCTGAAAAGCCTGGATTACGAGATCTATGTGAATGGCGAGAAATTCGGCCGTGGCCTGACCGCGGAAAGCGTCACTCTGCCGGCGATGGGCGATGCCACCGTAACCACGACCATTACCACCAGCCTGCTGGAAAGCCTGCAAAAGCTGCAGAAGATCCAGCAGGAGCCGGGAACACCGCTGACCTATCGCCTGGTAGGCAAGGCGAGAGTTGCCGGTGTGCCCATTCCGCTCAGCTTCGACAAGGAAGGGGAAATGGCGCTGCCCGCCATGCCCCGCTAGCCCGTCACCTGGAAAGCAGGCGCCTTCAATCTGGGAGCCTGCCTGCACGCGATGCGGCTTCTCCAACCGCACCATCGTTTGCAGACAAACTCCCACAGAAGGCAGGGGGCCCACTGCTGCCCCACATTTTACCCCCCGCTTTGGGACTGCCTCTCACCTTCCTTTGTGGGAGCTTGCTTGCAAGCGAATGCAGACAAGCGACCGCGGTCAGCGGACACTCAGGCCTTCCCTCACCCCTCGCCGGAACCGCGCCGGGGTCTGACCGGTCCAGCGGCGGAAGGCATGATGGAAGTTGGACAATTCCGAGAACCCCAGCCGGTCGCTGATTTCCTCCATGGTTAACACCCCCATCTGCAGCCATTGCTCCGCCAACATCCGCCGCACCTCATCCAGCAGCGCCCGAAAACAGGTGCCTTCCCGTTTCAGCCGGCGGCGCAGGGTGCGGCTGGTCATGCCCATCTCCCCGGCGACAGCCTCGGCGTCGGGAAACTGACCGGCCTGCTGCAGCAACCGCCGCCTGACCCGCGCCGCCAGGCTGTCCTCGGCATAGCGGCTGGCCAGCAGCTGGTCGCATTGCTCTTCACACAATCGTGCCGTCAGGGGATTGGCCTGGGGCAGTGGCCGCGCCAGCGCCTCCAGGGCAAACGCAGCCTCACTGCAATCCTCATCAAAGTCAGGACAACGACCAAACAGCCGCACAAAATCCGCCTCATTCCCCGCAGGTAGTCGCAGACGCAACGATGACAGCGCCACCCGCTCTGAAAACAGCTCCTGTTGAATTACCATGATGGCGCTGGCATCTCTGGCCAACAGATAGGGACGCACAGACTCGGGTAAATGCCCATCGCCCAGCATCAGCACCCCTTCCTCACCCCGCTCGGCCAGGTCCACTGCCAGAAACGCAAAGGTAAGCCCCAGATAACGCACCCCCAGGCGCAAGGCATCGCCAAAAGTGGGACTGGTCAGCAGGGCAAAGCCCCACACCCCATAACTGCTGAGATGGTACCGCTGCCCCATGGCCAGGCCATGGCGAACCGGATCGCCCAATTGCGCACAGAGGTTTTCGACCACGCGCAATTCCTGCTCCGCCTCGATGGTCTCATCGCTCTGATGGTGCAGCCTGTCCAGGGTGATCCCGGAGCCGTTCAGCAGCCCTTGCGCATCAAGGCCTTGCTCGACACCGTAGCCGACCTGCAACCGCACACTGGTAAGGGTTCTTGGGGCAATCATGCGTGTCCGCTTTCCACAATTTTCTGTCCCACAATGCCATAAACACCCCGGCCCAGTCCCGCTATTGTGACCTCCATAATGACAACAGGAATGTTTACCCCATGAACACGACACATCAGGTCATCATCATCGGTGCCGGTTTTGGCGGACTGGGCATGGCCATCCGCCTCAAGGAACAGGGCCAGGACAATCTGCTGATCATTGAAAAGGCTGACGACGTGGGCGGCTGTTGGCGTGACAACACCTACCCCGGTGCCGCCTGCGATGTGCCCTCGCACCTCTATTCCTTTTCCTTCGAGCGCCATTACCCCTGGAGCCGACGCTTCGCGCCGCAACAGGAAATCCTTGCGTACCAGCAACATTGCGCCCGCAAATACGATCTCTACCGCCACATTCGCTTCAATACGGAAGTGGCAGAGGCACGCTACCGGGATGAGGACAATGTCTGGGAGATCACCCTCAGCAACGGTGACACCCTCACCTGCCAGGCCCTGATCACCGCCACCGGCCAGCTGAACCAGCCAGCCTATCCGCCTCTGGAGGGCATCAAGGCGTTCGCGGGCCCCCAGTTTCACAGCGCGCGCTGGGACCATGATGTGGACCTGACCGGGAAGACCGTGGCCGTGGTTGGCACCGGGGCCAGCGCCATCCAGTTTGTTCCGCAAGTGGCCAGACGCGCCGCCAAGGTCATGCTTTTTCAACGCTCGGCGGCCCATGTCATTCCCAAGCCGGACCGTGCCTACACTGCCGTCGAACACTGGCTGCTGAAGCGGCTGCCGATCACCCAGACCCTGGACCGGCTGCGCATCTATGCCACCAACGAAGCCCGCGTGCTGGGGTTCACCTCCCTGCAGCAAGCCATGAAGCTTTACCAGTGGCTTTTCAAACGCCACCTCAACAAGCAGATTGCGGACCCGGCGCTGCGTGACAAGCTCACCCCGGATTACCCCATGGGCTGCAAACGCATCCTCATGTCCAATGACTATTACCCCGCACTGGCCCAGGACAATGTGGAGGTGATCAACCACGGCATACAGTCCGTGGACGCCAGCGGGCTGACAGACAGCGACGGCACCCACCACAAAGCCGATGTGATCATTTATGGCACCGGTTTTCAGGCCACCGATTTCCTGACCCCCATGAAAATCACCGGCCGCGAAGGCCAGGACCTGAATCAAGCCTGGAAGGACGGCGCGGAAGCGTACCTGGGAATTGCCGTGCACGGCTTCCCGAACCTGTTCATGCTCTATGGCCCCAACACCAATCTGGGCCACAATTCCATCATCTACATGCTGGAAAGCCAGATTCATTACATCCGCCAGTGCCTGGCCGCCATGGAAGACGACGGGCTCAAGGCCGTGGATGTTCGCGCCCACATCCAGTCCCATTTCAATGAAGGGATTCAGCGCAAGATTCATGACACGGTCTGGGACAAGGGCTGCCATAGCTGGTACAAGACCGCATCCGGCAAGAACACCAACAACTGGCCGGGGTTCACCTTCGATTATCGCCGCCTGACCCGTCAGGTTAACTGGAGCGACTATGAGCTTGTTCGTTGATCGGGTCAGCCGTTCGCAATCACTGTTTCAACAGATTCTGGCACGACTGCTGCGCACGTCCCTGGCACTGCTGTTCAAGCCCGCGACGCTGCTGTTGAGCCTGCCCGCCCAGCGCCGCTGGCTGGATATCCTTGCCCACACCACCCTGCGTGCCCGTGACGTGGCAGATCATGATGATCCGGTGGGCGGCGTCCCCTGCCGTCACTACCAGACCCTGCATGCCGAAGGGACAGTGATCTATCTGCATGGCGGGGGGTATGTGGCAGGCAGTCCGGACAGTCACAAGGCAATAACCTCTCATCTTGCCCGTTTTGCCAACACGCGCGTGGTGGTCCCCGATTACCGGCTGGCACCGGAGCATCCCTGCCCCGCCGCCATCGAGGATGCGCTAAGCGTGTATCAGACCTTGCTTGAACAAGGGGTAGAGCCGAAGAGCCTGACCTTGATGGGCGATTCCGCCGGTGGCGGCCTGGTGCTGGCTACCCTGCTGGCGCTCAAGGAAAAACAGATCCCCCTGCCCGCGAGTGTGATCCTGTTTTCCCCCTGGGTGGACCTGACCCTGACCGACCTGTTCGACACCGACCGGGATGCGCTGCTCAGCCCCAAATGGCTTCGCAACGCGGCCCGGGACTATGCCGGCAATGCCCCCGAACGCCCGGCCTGCTCGCCCATCAACGGTGATCTGAGCGGCCTGCCCCCGGTGCTGATCCAGGTCGGCAGCGACGAGATCCTGCTCAATGACAGTCTGCGCTTGAACGAGGCACTGAACCAAAGTGGCACCGAGTCCCGCTTGCAGGTGCATCCACAGCGCTGGCATGATTTTCAGCTACATGCCGGGGTGCTGGCCGATGCAGATCACGCACTGATGACCTGTGCCCGCTTTATCCATCAACACCGCAGGGAAGCTCAATCATGAAGCGTATCTTCATCACCGGCGCCGCCAGCGGCATCGGTCTGGCCACCGCCACACTGTTTCACAACAACGGCTGGACGGTGGGCATCACGGATGTAAATGAAAGCGCATTGCGTGAGTTGGCGACACGACTGGATGGCTGCTGGTATCGGCAGCTGGATGTCACGGATGATCTGGCCTGCCAGCACGCAGCCCGGGACTTCGCCGCCGAAGGCGGCCTGGATGTGTTGTTCAACTGCGCAGGCATCCTGCAGATGGGGCGTTTTGAAGATATCCCCGCCGCCAGACACAAACAGATCATGGATATCAATGTGACCGGGCTGATGTACATGTCCCTGGCCGCCTACCCCTATCTGCTGGAGAGCAAGACGCCGGTTGTCATCAACATGAGCTCGGCCTCCGCCATGTATGGCACCCCGCACTTCTCTTCCTACTCAGCCAGCAAGTTTGCCGTGCGCTCACTGACCGAATCGCTGGATATCGAATGGGGCCGGCAGGGCATTCGCGTAGCTGACGTGATGCCCCCCTTTGTGAGCACCCCCATGGTCACCGACGCCGAGTTCCGCGCACCGGTGATTGATCGCATGGGCGTAAATCTGGACGCTGACGACATCGCCAACGCCGTGTGGCAGACCGCCAACCAGGATACCGGCGTCCACAACCCGGTAGGCGGGGTTTTCAAACTGATGAAACTGGGCGACAAGCTGCTGCCCGGCTTCACCACTCGCATGCTGATGAAATTCATGAGCAGGGAGTGACGCCTGACGCCTGACGCAAAAAGGCCCGCCCGTAACCCGGGCGGGCCTTTTTGCGTCGGTAAAACCCTCACTATACCCCGCTGTAGGAGCGAGCCTGCTCGCGATCCGAGCCTAAGCGAGGTAAGGATTTCAGAGGCGAGTCTCGAGTTTCGAAGATCAAAACCCAAACCAGGTTCCTCGCAGCAGGTTTTGCCTTTCGAAACTCGGTACTCGCGACTCGAATCTTTTTACCTCGCCCAGGCTTGGATCGCTTGCAGGCAAGCTCCTACAGCAGGGAATAGCACGATGTGGATTCAGTCTTCAGCGCCACCCGCGTCCTCCGGCGCCGCAAAGGTAATCGTCACCTGGCGCTTGCCCCATTCCCGCGCCGCCTCGAGATCCTCTCCCATGTAGATATCAATTTTTTTCTTCCAGCGTCTATGCATCTTGTCTTTCACCTGCCAGGTGCCGGGCAGGCCCTCAATCTGTAGCTCCGCATTGTGACCAAGGCCCAGGGGAATCAGGTCACGGGACACGGCGATGACCTGCATACCCGGCTCCAGACGATCCCCCCAGGCCGCCAACGCATGATCCTTGCCATGGCCCTGCCCATGCAGGGAATTGTAGGCCGTAGCGGTCACGGTCATGGTCACCGGAGGTGGACCCGCCTCACTCACGGACACCGCCCAGGTCACGATCACCAGCACCAGTGCCAGGCCCAGGGCATTCACCTTGCGTTGCAGCGGAATCGGTACAGTCATCATATGCTCCGAATTGTGTTTCTTATCATGCTATCTCTGTTGCTCAGCGCTTGCGCCGCGCCGTCCTTCAACGCGCATGAACATCCGCTCGAACCCACATTGCGCCAGTGGCAACCGGAAGAACCTCCCCGTGCCGTGATCCTTGCCCTGCACAGTTTTGGCGATTTCTCCGCCGCCTATGACCAGCTTGGCCCGTGGTTCGCCGACGCGGGCATCTACCTGGAAAGTTACGACCAGGCCGGATTCGGCGCACGCCAGTTTGAAGGGCGCTGGGCCGGCGAAACACGGCTGGTGGAAGAAGCCGCCAGACGCATTGAACAACTGTCATCAGCTTATCATCAGCCGGTGTTTGTGATGGGTGAAAGCCTGGGAGGCGCCGTGGCCATTCTTGCTGCGCTGGAGCAACCGGACCGGGTGGCGGGCCTCATCCTGTCCGGCCCGGCGGTGCGCGAAGGCATTCGCTTGCGCTACGGCTGGAACCTGGCCATTGCCAGCGCGGCAACACTGGCGCCGGGCTACCGGGTCAGTGTGGAGCGCAACCCTGACAACCCCTTGCTCTCCCCCCACAGTGCCCAGCGGCTGGCCTACGATGACAGAGTCATGCGGGAAGTGCGGCTGGACAGCTACTGGGGGCTGATCAAACTGGCAGACACGGCCAGCGACCAGGTACCGGCGCTGACCCAATGGGACATTCCCGTGCTGTTGCTGTACGGCGAAAAGGATCAGAGCGTACCGGCCGCTGGCATACAGGCACTTCGCACCCACCTGCAGGGGCAAGTTCATTACCATCAGATCGAGCAAGGCCCCCATCTCTTGCTGCAGGGCAAGCAATGGCCCGCCACCAGTCAGCTGATCCTCCAGTGGCTGGAAGAACAGGCCAACCCCCAACCGGTGGTAACGGGTCAGAAAATCACCGGGCCTTCCACCAACCGCCTGACAATTGGCCCAGCGAGCCAGTTACAGCACCGCTCAGACTGATAGGCTATGACTTCCCTATTCAGGTACCACCCGGCTGCCACGGCGGCCGCTTTCAGGAGGATCACTTCATGGGCAAACGGGTTCTGATTACCGGCGCCAATTCCGGCATAGGTTTTTGCACAGCGGAACAACTGGCTGGCCGGGGAGCCGAGGTGATCCTGGCCTGCCGGGATCTGGAAAAGGGCCAGGCCGCCGTCGCCCGCATTAAGAATGCCCATCCTTCTGCCAAGGTGCGTCTGTTTTCGCTGGATCTCTCCGACCTGGACAAGGTGCGTGACAGTGCGGCCATCATCAACAGGGAACTCGACCACCTGGATGTACTGATCAACAACGCGGGTGTGGTGCCCACCCGGCAGGAATACAGCAAGGACGGCTACGAGATGCAGTTCGCGGTCAACTATCTTGGCCCGGTGCTGTTCACCCACCTGATGCTGCCGCTGCTGCAAAAAAGCGAGCAAGGGCGCATTCTGCACCTGGCGTCCGTGGCGCACTGGCTGGGACGCATCAACAAGAAGACCTGGCGGGGCCGCAAGCCCTATCTGGTCATGGATGCCTACGGGCAGTCCAAGCTTGGCAATATCCTGTTCAGCAATGTGTTGGCCGAGCGCCTGGCGGAACTGGGCATCACCAGCAACGCCCTGCACCCAGGGGGCGTGGATACCCCGATTTTCCGTTACGCCCCCAAGTTCCTGATGGCACTGATCCGCCCCACCCTGACCACCCCGGAAAAAGCCGCCCGGCAGACGGTCAGCCTGGCACTGGATGCGCAATACGCTGGTATCACCGGGCAATACTTTGCCAATTTCAAACCGGCGATGCGCTCACCACTGGCGCGCAACACTGCGCTGGCCGACACCCTGTATTACGACACCATGGCCGAGCTGGACCTGCCGGCCCTGTAGACCTTGTAGGGACAGGCCCAAGCTGCAAGCGACAACGCGCAGTATTGATCAGAAATACCCGGGCCATGCCCAGGCCCGGGCGCGGCCCTGACCAGTACGTAACCCCTGGCGCATGTGCCGCGTTGTAGCTTGAGGCTTGAGGCTTGTTACTCCAGCCCCGCCGACCGCACGGTTTCCTGCAACTGGGGATAGAACACCAGAAAGCCCGCTTCCAGCTCCGCATAACGGGGCGCGATTTCCTCCACGATCCCCGCAAAACCATTGGCAAAACGGATGCGACTGGCAATCATGTCCAGCGCCTGCCCCACTTGCTCAAGACGGGCATAGCGATTGAGCCAATCCTGCTCCACCATGGCCTGCATACGTGTGCGCATGGCATCTGGCATAAGGGCATTGCCGGCCTGCAGCTGGGCATAATGAAGATGGATAGTGTCATCGCGGGGACGGTCGTGAAATGTGCTCCAGTGCTGCCACAGGAAATGGTCGAACAGCACATCCAGGGCCACCCCGGCGAAGCGCCGCCGGGACGGCGAAAATGCCCGCCGTTGCGCCAGCACCCAATCATGATGATCCGTAAAACGATCCACCAGACGATGGTTATCCAGCCCCTGACGCACCGGCGCGGGTAGCGCCTGCACATCCACGCCGCGCATGAAGTCTCCCAGCATGTTGCCCACCTTGGAGGAAACGGAAGGCTGTGCCAGGGTCAGGTGGGCCAGATAGTTCATACGCTGATACGCCCCGGAGGGACGTTATCTTCAACCCGGAGGCCAACTGAAAGAGCGGCCACCCAGGACATGCACATGCAGATGGAATACGGTCTGGCTGGCGCCGGCACCGTTATTCACATTCAGGCGGAAATCCTCCAGCCCTTCCTGTTTTGCCACCTGACTGGCAATCAACAACAGATGACCAAGCAAGGCCTGATCACCGGCATCCGCATCGGATAACTTTGGAATGGGCTTCTTCGGGATCACCAGGAAATGGGTAGGCGCTTGCGGATTGATATCTCGGAATGCCAGACACTGGTCATCCTCGAAGAGGATATCAGCCGGGATTTCACGATCGATAATCTTGGAAAAAAGCGTTTCAGACATGGATGGGATAGCTCCTCAGCGATTCGCCAACACCGGCGGCAGATGGACGCAAGATGTGCACTTTCCTGTCTATAGTGTGTGGCGCGGTTCACAGCTCACACCATAATTGCATCTAATTCGCACCGATACCGTGACGTTCACCTTAGCGACGGGTCACAATGGTGGCATTATAGTGCTCTCTGAACCCACTTTTGATCAACCGGAACAGCATGGCCACACTCTTCGTTGAAAATTTGACCGTCGCCGATTTTTCCTACTTGCACTCCAAGCGCGGTATGGTCGGTGAATCCTGGCTGGTGGATCTCGAGCTAAGCGGGGATCTGGACAATCAGGGCATGGTGTTTGACTTCGGCCACATCAAGAAGCGCATCAAGGAAGCCATCGACGAGAGCGTCGACCACCGCCTGCTGGTGCCGGTGGACTGTGACCAGGCCAACGTGGCCGAGCGTGACGGGGATACCAGTCTGGAATGGCAATACCGCGGCGGCACCATTCGCATGGTGGTACCCAGCGACAGCCTGCTGCTGATGCAGGGCCCGGAAGTGTCCAAGGCCAGCCTGACCCTCTACCTGATGGAGCTGGTGCAGGATGTGGTACCGAACAATGTCCACGAGGTCAGGGTGATCCTGCGTGAGGAAGATACCGGCACCGCGCCGTACTACCACTATTCCCACGGCCTGAAAAAGCACGATGGCAACTGTCAGCGTATTGCCCATGGCCATCGCTCCAACATTCATATCTTTGAAAACGGACGACGCAGCCGTTACTGGGAGAAACTCTGGGCAGACCGCTGGGAAGATATCTACATCGGCACCCAGGAAGACCTGGAAGGCACCTATTACATCGATGAAATTCCCCACCACCGGTTCCGCTATGATGCACCGCAGGGGCGTTTTGAGCTGGTGATCCCGGAGGATCACTGCTATCTGATCGACACCGATTCCACCGTGGAGCAACTGGCGGCCCACATTGCCGAACAGCTGGCCAATGAGGCCCCCGGTAAACATTTCCGGGTACGGGCATTTGAAGGTATTGGCAAAGGGGCCATCGCCGAAGCCGGTGAGGACATGCCCGGCAAGGCCCATTCAGGCTGGTTGAGTGGCGCGGCGGTGATTTAGGGCGAGTTGAAAGTTCAACGTTTAACGTTGAAAAGGAAGATCGGAGAACTTTGGGTCTGGTAGCTCAAATAACCTTGTGTGCGTCCGGCCATCCGGTCAGATTCAGGCTGCGCACGGTTCGCCATACCGAGCTCAGGTTCCCGTATTTCCAAACGCGTTTCTGGAATCCTTACCTCGCTCGGACTCGGATCGCCCAGACAAGCTGGACTCCTACAGTGGCTTCGTAGAAACGCCGGTTCCTTTGTAGGAGCCCAGCTTGCCTGGGCGAATCGGGTAGCTAAGAAACCGCCCACCCCAGGAACTTTTCGGCCTTTCTTATTCCAATCAAGCGTAGCTTGTAGCTTGTAGCTTGTAGCTTGTAGCTTGTAGCTTGTAGCTTGTAGCTTGTAGCTTGTAGCTTGTAGCTTGTAGCTTGTAGCTTGTAGCTCGTAGCTCGTAGCTCATAGCTCGTAGCTGTTATTCCTCGTCCAGAATCCGCTCGGCTTCTTCCTGAATCAGCCGGCGCAGCCAACGGTGAGCCACGTTGTGATGCAGCAGCGATGACCAGGCCATCTGCAGCTCGAATTCCGGGATATCAAACGGCGGCTTCTTGATCAGCAATCGCGGGTTCTGTGCCTGCATGCGGGCCACCCGGGATGGCAGGGTCGCCACCAGATCATTGTTCATGGCCAGCAACGCCGGCATCTGGTAGTGGCGGGTGAAGATACTGATCTTGCGGCTCTTGCCCAGCTGTTCCAGAGCATGATCAATCCAGCCCAGCCCACCCAGTTTCTCCGGGTTCATGCCAAAGCCCACCCCGAAGCCGGTCTTGGATACCCAGATATGCTGCGCGGACAGGTAACTGTCCAGATCGAAATCCTTTGCAATCGGGTTGTCACGGTTGAGGAGACATGAAAAGGAGTCCTTCCAGAGACTTACCTGGTGAAACGAGCCCGGGATCTCATTAAAGCGGTTCACCGCCATATCCACCCGGCCCTGTTCCATGTCCTGGTAACTCACGTCAGAGGGCGTCAGGAAGTCCAGTACCACATGGGGCGCCTCTGCACGCAGACGGCGCACGATGTGCGGCACCAGGGTGCCTTCCGCATAGTCACTGGTCATGATCCGGAAAACCCTGCGGCTTTCTTCAGGCCGGAAACTGTCCTCCGGAGTAAACAACTGCTCGCTCTGGGCCAGAATCTGGCGCACCAGGGGACGCAGTTCCTGGGCACGCTCGGTCGCCGTCATGCCATCACTGGTGCGAATCAGCAGGGGATCACCAAACAGCTCCCGCAGCCGCTTCAACGAATTACTCATGGCGGGCTGGGTAATCCCCAGCTGCTCGGCAGCACGGGTAACATTCTGCTCACGCAACAGGACGTCAAGGTACTTGAGCAGGTTGAGATCCGCGGACGCAATATTCATCGATCAGCTTGCCGAAAGGTTGTCATCAATGTGCGAAATTCTAGCACTGGCGCAGGCCCACACCTAATGTGTAGCGGATCACACTTGCCGCCGCGAGAGCGCCAATCAGCAAATTGGTTAGCGCCGACAGTGTTAACAGGGTCGCTAATTAGCACTAATAGCAAGCTGCCAGTATCGCCTGAACGCAGAAAAATGCGTAAGGTTAGGTTTGTTATTCCCTGTTCACTAACCTTCCAGCAAGTTGTCGAACCCCGGCGAGCCGCAAACGTCATCCGGGTTCAGTTAGCCGGAAGTGCATCAGAGGTAATTATGACCAGTAACGTCACCACGCGAGCCGAGAAGTTCGTGGTGCGTTTTCCTTGCGGAATGCGTGCAGAAGTTTCAAAAGCGGCCCAGGTTAGCCACCGCAGCATGAATGCAGAAATTATCGCCCGGCTCCAGCACAGCCTGGGAAACTGGCCCGACGCTCTCCCGCAGGGCGCGCCGGCGGTCCCGGAGGGCAATGAAGAAGCGCACCTGCTGGAACGCTTCCGTCGCCTCTCCCCTGCCAAACAGCATGCGTTGTTGGCTCTACTGGACTAGTCTCCCTACAATAGGCGTCTGGGGCCGGACAATGATCAAGGGAGTCCGGCCTTAACAAGGAACCAGGGAGCTTCAATCGGCGTGACAGCAAACCAGACCCAAACTCCGCTGCCCACAGGCAACGATATCCGCCTGCCCTGGCATCTGCGTCTTCCTGCCCCGCTGGAACAGGATTTCCGTTTTTATTCCCGCAACAGTGCTGCAGGGGCGGCGTCCACCGCCCTGCTGATGATTATCCTGCTGCTCTGTGCCATGCTGGTGGAATCGCTGGTGGGGCCGGACATCCTGCTGCAGACATGGCGCCCACGCCTGTTCACACTGATGGTTACCGGTGGCTGCCTGATATTGAGCCAGCAACCCCGCTGGCGGGACTGGTTGCAACCGGCCCTGCTGACCCTCGCCTTTACACTTTCCCTTTCCGGCATTTACCTGGGCGTCATTATTGATCATCCGCTTTCCTGGGTGTTTTTCCTGCAAACCCCGTTATCCGTGGTGATGATCAGCACCTTGTTCCGGCTGCCCCTGCACAGCACCGTTTTCAGCACGGTTCTGATGACTGCCGCAATGATTGGCGGGCTCTTTATGGCCCCTGAAAACACGCCTTTCGAACACCTGACCCTGACCGTTCTCAGCCTCGCCTTCATCAGCATGAGTCTGTTTGGGCAATACATCTACGAACGGCTGCTGCGCAAGCACTTCCTGTCCGAACATGTGCTGTACCAACACCGGGATGAACTGCATACCGCCAACCAGGTACTGGAAAGCCAGGCCACCGTGGATGGCATGACCGGCTGCATCAACCGGCGCGGCATGGAAGCCCGTCTCAACCAGCTCTATCACCAGCTCAGTCAGAAAAGCCCGGATGCCCCGGAGCGCATCAACCTGCTGTTGTTCGATATCGATTTCTTCAAACAGTACAACGACACCTACGGCCACCCCGCCGGCGATGAATGCCTTAAAAAGGTGTCCGCCGTGCCCCTGTCCATGGTCCAGGCCGAAAAGGATTTCGCCGCCCGTTACGGGGGCGAGGAATTCGTCATCGTGCTCACTGATTCCAGCTTCAATGACGCTCTGGTATTCGCCGAAAGAATGCGCAATCGGGTTGAACAACTGGGTCTGCCCCACAGCGGTTCCCGGGTGAGCCAGGTGGTCACCATCAGCATCGGCGTCGCCTGTTCCGACGGCGGCGCCGAAAACGGCGGCGCCCTGCTCAAGCAAGCCGACGAAGCCCTCTATCAAGCCAAGGGTGCCGGCCGTAACCGGGTCGCCATGATGAACAATCAGGGCATGGTGGAGATGCTGACGTAGAGAGACGCAGCACGCTTCACGCAACATGACTGATGCAAAAAACTCGCTATACCCCGCTGTGGGAACGTAGCGCAGCGGAGTAACGCACCAAGTGCGGCCCCGAAGGGGTGAGCGAAGCGAATAACTTGCCTGCAAGCGATCCGAGCCCAAGCGAGGTAATGAGTTTCGAAAGGCAGAACCGAAATTCAGGGCCTGTCCGCCGGTTTTAGATTTTCGCAACTCGTTACTCGTCACTCGTTTCTGGAATCCTTACCTCGCTTGGGCTCGGATCGCCCAGACAAGCAGGGCTCCTACAGTGGCTTCGTAGAAACGCCGGGGCCTTTGTAGGAGCCCAGCTTGCCTGGGCGAATCGGGTAGCCAAAGAAACCGCCCAGCCAGGGAACTTTTTGGCCTTTCTTATTCCAATCAAGCGTAGCTCGTAGCTCGTAGCTCGTAGCTCGTAGCTCGTAGCTCGTAGCTCGTAGCTCGTAGCTCGTAGCTCGTAGCTCGTAGCTCGTAGCTCGTAGCCGTGCCGCCTCAGGCCGCCATATCCTCCTTCGGCCCGAAGAACTCAAAATGGATGTCAGCGTCATCCACGCCCCGTGACACAAGCAACTGGTTCACCATCCGCATCATCGGTGCGGGACCACAGAAGTAATACTGGGCGCGACGATTGCCGACCAGCTCATCCAGCAGAGCGCCATCCACAAAGCCTTCGCTATCGAAACCTTCATCTCCGGCACGCGCTTCACTCAGGCGCACATGAGTACGCAGGTTATCGTGCATGCCTTTCAGACTGTTCAGCTCCTCCACGAAAGGCTGCTCGGCACCGTTGCGTGCGCACTGGATCAGGATCACTTCACGCCCGGCCTGCTGCGCCAGGGCACCGTGAAGCATGGCCATCAGCGGAGTAATGCCGACACCACCGGCAATCAGTACCAACGGTATATCGTCGGCCGGGGCGGGTTGCAGGGTGAACTCACCGCAGGGCGGCGCAAGCTCTACCACATCGCCCTCACCAATCTGCTCATGCAGGTACGCAGACACCACCCCGGCAGGCTGTTCGGCGCCATTGCCCTCTTCCTTCTTCACACTGATACGGTACAGGTCTGGGTCGGGCTGACCGGACAGGCTGTAGTTTCGCATCACCGGTTCGCTGCCATCGGGTGCGACCCGCAAGGTCAGGTATTGGCCTGGCAACGCCGCGTGCAGCGGCTCACCATCCTCCGGACGAAGATAGAAAGACACAATGTTGTCACTGGCGGCTTCACGACGGGCCACCACAAAACGCTTGAAGCCCTTCCAGCCATGAGCCTTCTGCTGATCTGCATAAATCTGCTCCTCACGGGCAATCAGGATATCCGCCAGCACACCATAGGCCGCGCCCCAGGCATCGATCACCGCATCCGTGGCTCCCTCACCCAGCACCTCCTGAATCGCCGCCAGCAGATTGGCACCGACAATCGGGTAATGCTCGGCAAGAATTTGCAGCGAAGCATGTTTCTGGGCAATCAGCTCCACCGCATCCGCCAGCACCTCCGGGGTCTCGATGTGCTGGGCATAGGCACAGATGGCCCCCGCCAGCGCCCGCTGCTGTGTCCCGGCGTGCTGATGCGCCGGATTGAAAAAGGCCAGCACTTCGGGATTTTCCCGGAACATGCGCTGGTAGAAATGGCGGGTGAGGGTTTCACCATGCTCTTGAAGAATCGGAACGGTCTGCTTGATCACGGCCAGTTGGCTTTCGCTCAGCATCGGCTTTCTCCTTTATTAGGTATTTTACATGCTTCTTTTAAAGAGGCATATTATTTACCTGTTTAGCGACGTGCAAGCACAAAAACTGACATGCAATTGACCACCCATACCGATTACGCCCTGCGCACCCTGATCTGCCTGGCCCTGCAGCCGGACAATGCCCCCATGACTGTGCAGGAAATCGCCCGCCGTTATGACATCTCCGCCAACCATGTGGCCAAGGTGGCACAGACGCTTACCCAGCTGGGCTACATCAACAGCCTGCGCGGCCGCGGCGGCGGCCTGGTCCTGGCCAGCACCCCGGACAGCATCAACCTGGGCACCCTGGTGCGGGAAACAGAAAACCTGAAGTTGCTGGACTGCTTTGGTGAGAATTCACAATGCACCATCGAACCGGCCTGCAAGCTCAAGAACATGTTCTTGCAGGCGCAGCAGGCGTTTCTAAAGGTGCTGGATGGTTACACACTGGCGGAGGTGATCAGGAATGGGAATGAGTTGAGGGTGTTGTGGCGGTAGGGGTGCGTCCCTCTGTGTGAGCGTCGTTTGAGGTGCTGGCAAATCAGTTTCGAGTTTCGAAAAGCAAAACACGTAAACCTCGCACTTGGCCGCCTTTTTTTGATTTTCGAAACTCGGTACTCGTTTCTCGCTTCTGGAATCCTGACCTCGCTTGGGCTCGGATCGCCCAGACAAGCTGGGCTCCTACAGTGGCTTCGTAGAAACGCCGGTTCCTTTGTAGGAGCCCAGCTTGCCTGGGCGAATCCGGTAGCCAAAGAAACCGCCCAGCCCGGGAACTTTTTGGCCTTTCTTATTCCAATCAAGCGTAGCTCGTAGCTATCATTCCCCCATCGGCGGCACGATGGTGACCGGGTCCAGTTTTTCGTCATACCAGTTCAGGCGCCAGTCCAGGTGCGGCCCCGTCGCTCGGCCGGTGGCGCCCACCTTTGCCACGGGGTCACCCTGTTTCACCACCTGACCGGGTTTTACCAGCACTTCACTGAGATGGATCATGGTGGACGACACACCGTAGCCGTGATCCATAATCAAGGTACCACCGGAGTAGTAGTTGTCGTCCTGCACCAGGGTGATGACCGCATCTGCCGGGGCCACCACCAACGTGCCGGTAGGCCGTGCCACATCCACACCAAAGTGGGGTCGGCCAGGCTTGCCGTTATAGACTCGCTGGCTGCCATAAACACCGCTGATACGGCCGGTCAGCGGCCACTGAAACTCACTCAGAAATGCCTGCAGATCGGTATCCGATGCCCGCGCTTGCTTGATGGCCGCCACCTCCGCACGAATCCGTTTGAGCACGGCTTCCGGCGGCGGATCCACGGTGCGCTGTGGGACGCCCTCGATGCGCTGGATGTTGTACTCGCGCTTATCCAGGGTCACGGCCACCTGCTGACGCTGGTCGCCTTTTTTTAATTCCAGGGTCTGTTCCAGGTCCGCATCACGACCAAACCCCACCGCGAAAAAACCCGCTTCAGTGGTACGCACCGGCTTCCCCGCCAGCATCACACTCACCCCCGGCGTCACCTGACCACGCAGCAGCGAACCCTGGGTGCGCTCACCGTTAAGGGAAAGCAGCCAGTCACTGGCCAGCGACGGCGCCGAAAAAAGACAAAGCCCGGCAAGAAAGAGTGTTCTCAACATAAAACCTCAAATAAAAATACGGTGCCGTTCATAAGGGAACCTGGCACGGCGAGTTGTGAGAAGCGAGGTTCGAAAATGAAAACCCAGCCCCGGCAGCCGGGTTTGGATTTTCGATAATCCGGTACCCGAAACTCGCTTCTGGAATCCTCACCTCGCTTGGGCTCGGATCGCCCAGACAAGCTGGGCTCCTACAGTGGCTTCGTAGAAACGCCGGTTCCTTTGTAGGAGCCCAGCTTGCCTGGGCGATCCGGGTAGGGAAAGAAACCGCTCTCCCCCAGGAACTTTTCGGCCGTTCTTAATCCAATCAAGCGTAGCTTGTAGCTTGTAGCTTGTAGCTTGTAGCTTGTAGCTTGTAGCTTGTAGCTACAAAAACCCCGCGCCGTCCTCCACATCCAGCTGCACCGGATCCAGATGCCTCTCACCATAGTCGCGCCATACCCGTGAGCGGATGAACAGCTGATAAAGATCCGGGTCCAGGTGCTGGTTGTCGCGCATGCGTTGCATGATCGCCAGGGCCTCACTGAGCTTGAGGGGCGTCTTGTAGGGGCGTTCCTTGGCGGTGAGCGCCTCGAACACATCGGCAATGGCCATGATCCTGGCCGGTATCGACATCTGATCCCGTGTCAGCCCCAGCGGGAACCCGGTGCCATCCATCTTCTCGTGGTGCCCCCCCGCATACTCCGGCACCTGACGCAGCTTGGGCGGAAAGGGCAACGAGCCGAGCATGTCCAGGGTCACATCCATATGCCCGTTGATGATTTGCCGCTCTTCAGGGGTCAGGGTTCCACGGGTGATACACAGGTTCCTGACTTCATCGTCTGTCAGCAGCGGCTTGCTCTGGCCCCAGGCATCGGTCCAGTGGCGGGCGGCAATATCCCGAACCCGCTGCTGGTCCTCCACGGCCATGGTTTCCCCGCCCCGGTTAATGCGTTCCAGAAACGTCAGGTCACCGGTGAGAGCGCTGATTTCTTGCTCCATTCGCTCGCGCAGGGAAGGCTCAAGATGAGGCGTCTGCAGACATTCGCGCTCGTAGCGGAAACAGATTTCCGCCCGCAGGGCGGCAAACCGGCTGGCCACTTCATCAATGCGATCATGCAAAGTGTGCAACTTGGTGGACTTGTCGAGCACCGAGTCCGGGGTCGCCAGCTTGCCGCAATCATGAAGCCAGGCCGCCACATGCAGCTCGTACCAGCCGTCCTCGTCCAGATTGAAATCGGCGAACTGGTCCTGATCATCGCAGGCCGCCTGGGCCAGTAATTCGGTAATCACTGGCACCCGCTGGCAATGAGCACTGGTATGGGGGCTCTTGGCATCAATGGCCTGGGCCAGCACCTTGATGAAGGCATCCAGCAACGCCTTGAGATCCTGTACCTGGCTCAGGTTGCTGAGCGCCGTGCCGGCATAGGTCAGCAAGGACTGGAAGATCAGGTGGCCATTTTCCAGCCGCTGCAGATTGCGCGGCACCTCGCACTGGTAGGCCAGCTGCATGACCCCGGTCACCCGCCCCTCATGGTTGTAGAGCGGCCACAGCTGGGTGGCCTTGCAGTCTGGCGCCAGTGACGTGAGCAAGGATTGATCTGCCGGCGGCAAGGTCTGGCCGTCCAGCACCACCGTCAGCGGCTCACCGTCGGCGAAACAGGCTTCTACCAGCCCGGCGCCGCCCAGAGGCCGAAACAAGGCATCATTTTCCCGCACCGGGCTTCCGGCGGCAGGAGGGGCCAGACAGAACAGTCCCTCGCCCCGGTCGTCATCCCGGCACAGCCATGCCCAGCCGGTGTCCGCATTGCACAGGAAACGGGCTTCACGCAGCAGGGCGTCCATCAACCGCGGGACGTCCTTCTGTTCACTGAGATGCTGGGCAACCCGTAGCAGCCGAGGCAGCACGTCCTTGCCATCACGGACGTCGGTGTCGGGTTCAGGTGTTGTCATGAGCATCCGGCTCCAAATGTGATCTCCATCTCATACAAGAATAGGCGGTGAGGATACTCCGGGAAACCTCTGCGTCATAACCTGGCCCCGCCGATGCAGCCATACGTCCGAAAATGGGGTCTGGCCGGGGCTGTGAACGGGCTATACCTTGAATGAAACCCCAACAGCCCCTACCATCCTCCGGTTCTGAGCCAACCACCTGGATCCCTTGTCACCCATGAGTGTGAGCTACCAACTGCCCGATGGGGCAACCATGGAGTTTGATCAACCGGCCTCCGCACTGGATATTGCCGGTCGCATCAGCAAAAAACTCGCCAAACAGGCCCTGGCCGCCAAGGTCAACGGCAACCTGATCGACGTTTATCTGCCCATCGACGATGGCGCCACGGTGGAGATCGTCACCCGCGACACCGACGACGCCCTGGAGCTGATTCGTCACGATGCAGCCCACGTCATGGCTGAAGCCGTTCAGGAACTGTTCCCCGGCACCCAGGTGACCATTGGCCCGACCATCGAAAACGGCTTTTACTACGACTTCCATCGTGCCGAACCGTTCACTCCGGATGATCTGAAGACCATCGAAAAGCGCATGCAGGACATTGTGCGCCGCAACGAGGACATCCGCCGTGAAGTGTGGGACCGCGACGAAGCGGTGGAGTTCTTCCTGAAAGCCGGCGAAGAGTTCAAGGCCGAGATCATCCGTGATCTGCCCGCCGACCAGGAAGTGAGCCTGTACCGCCAGGGCGATTTCATCGACCTGTGCCGCGGCCCGCACCTGCCCAGCACCAGCAAGCTGGGCGATGGCTTCAAGCTGACCAAGGTGGCCGGCGCCTACTGGCGTGGCGATGCCTCCAAGGCCCAGCTGCAGCGCATCTACGGCACCGCCTGGCGCGACAAGAAAGAACTGAACGCCTACCTCAAGCAGCTTGAGGAAGCGGAAAAGCGTGACCACCGCAAACTGGCCAAGGAAATGGGCCTGTTCCATATCCAGCAGGAAGCGGTGGGCAGCATGTTCTGGCACCCGAAAGGCTGGCGCATGCGCAAGAACCTGGAAAACTACATCCGCGGCAAGATGGAAAAAGGCGGCTACCAGGAAGTCGCCACGCCGCAGATGATGGACCGCATCCTCTGGGAACAGTCCGGCCACTGGGACAAATACAGCGATGACATGTTCACCGTCTGTACCCACGACCACCGCGAGATGGCCGTGAAGCCCATGAACTGCCCGGGCCACGTGCAGATCTTCAACCAGGGCATCAAGAGCTACCGGGACCTGCCCATTCGTCTCGGCGAGTTCACCACCCTGTTCCGTAACGAAGCCCACGGCGCCCTGCACGGTCTGATGCGTGCCCGCTCCTTCAGCCAGGACGATGCTCACATCTTCTGTACCGAAGAACAGATCAATGTGGAGACCGCCGGCTTTATCACCATGTTGCGAGAGGTCTACCGGGATTTCGGTTTCGAATCCTTCCGCATCAAGTTCTCCGATCGCCCGGACAACCGTGCCGGCTCCGATGAGACCTGGGACAAGGCCGAAGGCGCGTTGCGGGAAGCGGTGGAATCCCTGGGCCTGGAGTGCGAACTGAACCCGGGTGAAGGTGCCTTCTACGGCCCGAAACTGGAATTCGTACTGCGTGACGCCATTGGCCGTGACTGGCAGTGCGGCACTCTGCAGGTGGACTTCGTACTGCCCGAGCGTCTGGATGCGGAATACGTGGCCGAAGACGGCTCCCGCCAGCGTCCGGTGATGCTGCACCGTGCGGTGCTGGGTTCCCTGGAGCGCTTCCTGGGCATCCTGATCGAATCCACTGCCGGTCACCTGCCTCTGTGGCTGGCGCCGGTACCGGTGGCTATCTGCACCATCACCAGCGCGGCCGACGACTACGCCCGCGAAGTGCAGCAGAAACTGGTGGCCGCTGGTGTGCCGGCCGAGCTGGACATCCGCAACGAGAAGATCGGCTTCAAGGTACGCGAACATTCCAAAACCAAGACCCCGCGCATCTGGGTAATTGGTGAAAAAGAAGCGGAAGAGAAGCAGGTTGCTATCCGCACCCTGGGCTCCCAGGCCACCGAAACCGTGGACCTGGATGAAGCCGTGGCCGCACTGGCCGACGCCGCACGCCTGCCGATCTAACGGAGCCGCTGTAGGAGCGCCGCTTGAGGCGCGAACCGAGCTTCAGCGAGGATAGCCCCTCGCCCGGTTCGTCCCTCAAGCGGAGCTCCTACACAACCCGCCCCCGGAGCTCTCATGTTCAAACAAAACGAACACCAGCCCGAAGGATTCCAGGCCCCCCTCAAGGAGGCCCTGGATAACCTCAAGTACAACAGCGAGGGCCTGGTACCCGCCATCGCCCAACAGCACGACACCGGCGAAGTGCTGATGATGGCGTGGATGAATCGCGAAGCGATCGAAGAAACCCTGAACACCGGACGCGTCTGTTACTTCTCCCGCTCCCGCAACACGCTGTGGCGCAAGGGCGAATCCTCCGGCCAGATGCAGATGCTGAAAGAATTGCGCATCGACTGCGATGCAGACACCCTGCTGGTGAAAGTGGACCAGACCGGCCCCGCCTGCCACACCGGCCGCCGCGACTGCTTCTACTGGAAAGCCGACGCCGACAGCGTGACCATCGACAAGACGCCGATCATCGATCCCAAAGAACTCTACAAGTAGAGCCCTGCAAGCCATGACGCTAAAACTGCACAACACCCTCACCGGGAAAAAGGACGACTTCATTCCGCTGGACCCCAACCGTATCACCCTCTACGTGTGCGGCCCCACGGTCTACAACTTCGTCCATATCGGCAACGCCCGCCCGGTGGTGGTGTTTGATGTGCTTTATCGCTTGCTGGAGCGGCTCTATCCGAACGTGGCCTACGCCCGCAACATCACCGACATCGATGACAAGATCATCACTGCGGCCGCGGAAAACGGCGAAGACATCAGCGCCCTCACCGAGCGCTTCAGTGCCGCCTTCCTGGAAGACATGGCGGCCCTGAACGCCAAAACCCCGAACATCATCCCCAAGGCCACCGATCACATCCCCGAGATGATCAAGATGATCGAGACCCTGGTGGAGAAAGGCCACGCCTACGAGGCCGATGGCCAGGTACTGTTCGCGGTAGAATCCATGCCCGACTACGGCAAGCTCTCCGGCCGCAAGCTGGAAGACATGCTCGCCGGTGCGCGGGTGGAAGTGGCCGACTACAAGCGCCATCCTGGCGACTTCATCCTCTGGAAGCCCTCCACCGATGAACAACCGGGCTGGGACTCCCCCTGGGGCCGTGGCCGTCCCGGCTGGCACATCGAGTGCTCCGCCATGATCCACAAACACCTGGGTGACGTGATCGATATCCACGGAGGCGGCCAGGACCTGATCTTCCCGCACCACGAAAACGAGATCGCCCAGGGCTGCTGCGCTCACGGCACCGACTATGTGCGCTACTGGATGCACAACGGCTACATCAACATCGACGGCGAGAAGATGTCCAAGTCGCTTGGCAACTTCCGTCTGGTCCGTGACCTGCTCACCCAGTACCACGGTGAGATCCTGCGCTTTGCACTGGTCTCCAGCCATTACCGCTCGCCGCTGAACTTCTCCGCCGACGTGCTGGAGAATGCGGAGAAAGGTCTGGATACCCTGTACTACGCCCTGCTTGGCCGTGGCGAAACCGTGGAACCGGAAGCGGGCTACCAGCTGCCGGATAACCACCCGGTACTGGAAGCCCTGAAGGACGACCTGAACACCTCGGAAGCGGTCAGCGCCCTGCATGCCATCGCCGGCGAACTGAACAAGGCCGAGCTGGCCGACAAGCCGAAACTGAAAGCCGAACTGCTGGCCGCCGCCGACTTGCTGGGCCTGCTCACCGAGGAACCCACTGCCTGGTTCCAGAACAAGAACGTGAGCGAAGATGGCCTCAGCAACGACGAGATCGATGCGCTGGTCGCCGAGCGCACCCAGGCCAAGAAAGACAAGAACTTCGCCCGCGCCGACGAGATCCGTGAGCAACTCACCGACGCCGGCATCCAGCTGGAAGACACCCGCGAGGGGACGCGCTGGAGTCGGTAAAGCAGCTGTGAGCTTTGAGCTGTCAGCTGTGAGCTGTGAGCTGTGAGCTGTGAGGAAAAGCTTCAAGCCACAAGCTACAACGCGGCAGAAAGTTTATCGCTACACAAACGCAAAGGCCGCGCCCGGATGATGGGCGCGGCCTTTTGCGTTTTGCGGGAAATGAGGTACGAGTTGCGAGTTGCGAAAATCAAACCCGGTATTGTTGCCAATGTCATCAGTGACAACGGCATCTTGTCCACTGAGCTAGCCGCCGCCCCTTCCTCAAACCGTAGGAGCGGTGGTTCCACCGCGATTCTCAGCGTTCAGGCACATCGCGGTCGAACGACCGCTCCTACAACGATCCCTTCACCGCCGCAGGCCTGACAGGGGATTCCTTTCCGAGCCCAACACAGGCTAGAAACTTGCTGTAGGAGTGCCTCTTGAGGCGCGAACCATGTGTCAACGCGGAACCTTTCCGGGCGCCGCAGGAACGCTCTGTGCTCGTCAGGGCATGCCTGCAAGCGATCCGGGCCTCGGCGAGGAAATGCCTTTCGAGTTACGAGAAGCGAGTGTCGAAAGACACAACCTCAAACCACGTGCCCGGTTGTTGTTTTTGATTTTCGAAACTCGTTACTCGTAACTCGCTTCTGGAATCCTTACCTCGTTTGGGCTCGGATCGCTTGCAGGCAAGCTCCTACAGAAACACGCGTTGTAGCTTGAGGCTTGCAGCTTGCCGCTTTTCCTCGAAGCTGACAGCTCAAAGCTCACAGCTGCCTTACAGCTCCAGCTGATCCATCCCTGGCAGGTTCGGCAGGTCGTCCCGTGTGGCATTGGCAAAGCGCGGCTTCTGCAGCTGTACCTTGATGCCTTCCAGGGTTTCATAGGGCGCCCGGGTGGCCACCAGGTTAGCCAGCCACACCGGCACGCTACCGCCGGGATCCACGAAGGTCTCGAATTTCACGCGCACCCAGCCGTCGTCCAGCGGGGTCAGGGTAAACTGGTTATCCAGGGCCGGAATGCGGACAAAACCATCGCGTTTGTCCGCGAATCCTTCCGCATTCACGCTGTGCAGGGTAATGGTCTTGCTGGCGTCGTCCTGGCTCAGGGTATTGGCCAACACCACATCCCGGTCCGACACCGGCCAGATGCCGTTGAAGGCCATCAGAATACGTTCCTTGTGATCACTGGTCAGGCGCTCTGCACTCTGGTTCTGGAAGATCCATTCCGGGAAGGTATCCACGGCGGTAATCACCGCCAGCACCGACGTCATGGACGCTTTCAGCTCAACCTCACCCTTGAATGCCTTCACCGGACTGCCATCCACCTTGCGGGCATAGGTGCTCACCTCGCCACGCGCTTCCCCCACACGGGTGGTGTCCCAACTTGCCATGTCATCCTGTGCCCAAACCGGGCTGGCCACCATCAACAGGGCCAAAATCAGCGCTTTCATCACGTTCTCCAATGCAGTGCATCAACAGCGCGCAGTATGCACCCACTAGCCCGCGACTCAAGCGCCCCCGGGAAATTGTCCCAACCGACCACCCCAGCCGCAGGATCCTGCCTGCAGGCGCCAGGGGCCGAGCCGCAAGCTACAAGCTACAAGCTGCAACGCGAGAAAGGTTGTCGTGCTCTGGCAGCCTGTGCCCGCGAACGCACACAAGATGGTGCGCGGGCACGGCGTAAGGAGGCCACGATGGGCTTGCTTCGCGTTGAAGCTTGTAGCTTGCTTCCCTGCCGCCTGCAGGCAGGATCCTACGCTGCCCGTTGTCACCAGGCTGTAGTCAAACCCACCCCATTACCCGTATTATCACCCTGATTCTTATTCACCATGCAGGGCTTCCATCGTGAAACCGCTCCTGCTCGGCATCATCTGGCTGTACCAGAAAGTGCTGAGCCCCTGGACAGGCAACCAGTGCCGCTTCTATCCGAGCTGCTCGCATTACGCGAAGCAGGCGATAGAGGTGCATGGCGCCCTGCGCGGTAGTGGCCTGGCGGTGAAGCGCATTTGCAAATGCCATCCCGGCAATCCCGGCGGCTTTGACTATGTGCCCGGCACTGAACCCCATGACAACGCGGAGGCATCGCAATGAGTCGCTCCCGCCTGTCATTCATGCTGGTGCTGTCACTGCTGTGTGCCCAGCTGTTTCTGGCCTGGCACGGCCCCAGCCACATTGATCCGGACAGCGCGCCCCATGAACAGGCGTTGCAGGTGGCCGACTGCGACCTGTGCGGCCATAGTGGCACCGTCGCCCTGCCCAGCAGCGGCGTCCCGTTCCTGCCCGCCAGTGCTCCGGTACTGGGGCAGACACAGCCCCAACCCTTCCTTGCACCCCGCTCCGCCCGGCGCTCACAAGCCCGGGCACCGCCGTATTACGCCTGATTTTCCCGCCCACTGGACAACTCGACGGTTGTGGTGAGCGTATTGCCCCCTGCGTGCTATTCAGGGCGCCGTGCGCCTGCTTCCCATGCCCGTGACGGATACATTGCGATTAATCAGGACGTAACAATGAAAAAGATTACTGCTGCCGGCGCCATGCTGGCCCTGTCTTCCTCTCTGGTTGCCGCCGAAGGCAACAGCACCAGCAACAACCCCCTGGCCGCCTTCAACCCGGCCTTCTCGGTGATTTTTGATGGCATGTATTATCACGACAACGTGGATGGGGAAGGGGCAGCCCTGCTGGAAGAAACCGACAGTGCCTTTCACAGCCACGGCGGTCATGAAGAGCATGAACACGGTGACCTGAAGCGCGGCTTCAACCTGAACGAAACCGAGCTGACCATGAGCGGTTCCGTCGACAGTTACTTCGATGCCTGGCTGTCCGCCGCCATCAGCAGCGAGGGCGACTTTGAGCTGGAAGAAGCCTGGATCCGCAGCCAGTCCCTGCCCGCCGGCCTGCAAGTGAAAGCCGGTCGCTTCCTCAGCGCCATCGGCTATCACAATGAAAAACACCCCCATAGCTGGAACTTCGCCGACCAGAACCTGGCGTACCTGAGCCTGTTCGGTGATCACGGCGTCAGCGGCGACGGCATCCAGCTCACCTGGCTGGCGCCCACCGACAGCTACCTGCAACTGGGTCTGGAAATCACCCAGGGGGACAATCTGGAACGGGTCGGCAGCATTATCGATGCCGAGCACATTGCTGAAGACATTACTGCCGAGCTCGGCAGCACCGTCACTGAAGAGGACCTGAATCTGTCCGAGCAGGATGGCCCGCAACTGGGCGTCTTTACCCTGCGCTTCGCTCCGGACCTGGGCGCCCACCGCGCTCTGCAACTGGGCCTGTCCGCCGCCCGCCACCAGGACAGCCAGTCCTTCCATGAGGAAGGCGGCGGCGAACTGTTCGTCACCGAAGGCGATACCGATGTGTACGGCGCCCAGGCGGTGTACAAGCACTTCGCCTCTGGCCAGTATGGCAAGGGCGGCTGGAGCCTCGCCGGCGAATACTTCTATGCCGATTCCGACCAGGAAGCTGTTTTTCACAGCGACCCCGCCGAACTGGGCCTGCCGGTAACCAGTGAACAGGGCGCCGCCTACGTGGAAGCCAACTACGGTTTCGCCCCACGCTGGCAGATCGGCCTGCGTACGGCAGCCAGCGGCATTGGTGGTGAATTCAGTGAGGGCGACGAAACCGAAGAAGTGCGCCTGTCCCGCCAGCACAGTGCCGCGCTGACCTGGTACGCCACCGAATTCTCCAAGCTGCGCCTGCAATTCAACCGCAACGATGTGCACGGCCACGACGGCAGCGAGGAGTACAACCAGGTCTTTCTGCAGTACAACCTGAGCCTGGGTGCCCACGGGGCTCACACATTCTGATCCGCCACCTGAAGAGGCAAACAGGATGACTATGCGTCTCGACACAATGCGCCGCCCCGTCCAGGGGCTGTGCCTGCTTCTGCTGATGATGGTGGCCCTGCCCGCCAGTGCCAAACTGCGGGTCCTGGCCTGTGAAACAGAGTGGGGGCAGCTGGCCTCCGAGATCGGCGGGGAGCTGGTACAGGTCAAAAATGCCAGCGCACCGGGCCAGGATGCTCATCATATCCAGGCCCGCCCCAGCCTGCTCGCCCAGGTGCGCCGGGCCGACATGGTGCTGTGCACGGGCGCGGAACTGGAAACCGGCTGGTTGCCAGTACTGCTCAACCGTGGCGGCAACCCCGCAGTGCGCCAGGCGCCAGGACTGTTCCTTGCCGCAGAGCAGGTTGAACGGCTGGAAATTCCCACCACCCTGGATCGTGCCGACGGTGATGTGCATGCCATGGGCAACCCCCATGTGCATCTGGACCCGCACCGGGTGATCACGATTTCCGGGCAACTGGCGGAACGCTTTGCCCAACTGGATCCGGACAATGCCGACGCCTATCGCCAACAGCAGCAGGCCTGGCAAGCCGCGTTCCAGTCACAGATCAGTGACTGGGAAGCACAAGCCGCGCCGCTGGAAGGGCTCAAGGTCATCACCTATCACCGCACCTGGAGCTACCTGCTGGACTGGCTGGGCATGACCCGGGTAGATGAACTGGAACCCAAACCCGGCCTGCCCCCCAATCCGGGGCACCTGGCAACACTGGTCCGCAAAGCGGAGGCCGAGCAGGTGGGTCTGATCCTGTACCGCCCCATCAATGGTGATGATGCGGCCAGCTGGTTGGCTGCGCGGACGGCGGCCTGTGCGGTCGAGCTGCCCTTCTCTCCAGGGGAAGAAGGCACCGACACCCTCGCCAGTCTCTACAGCACGGTGATCCAGCGCCTCACCTCGGCGCGGCAAGATTGTCTCCAGGAGACCCCATGATCGATATCCTGCTGCCGGCCTTCATGGCCGGCATGCTGGTGCTGGCCAGCCACATCCCCCTGGGGCGGCAGGTACTGGCGCGGGGCATCATCTTTATCGATCTGGCCGTGGCCCAGGCTGCGGCCACCGGCTTGATTGCGGTACACCGCTTTGCCCATGTGGAATCCGACTGGGTATTGCAGGCGGTGGCCATTGGCACCGCACTGGGATTCGCTGTCATCCTGCACCAGCTGGAACGGCTGGGGCACCGGGTTCAGGAGGCCCTGATTGGCGCCACCTTTGTGGTACTGGCCAGTGTCAGCGTACTGCTGCTGGCCCATGATCCCCATGGCGGCGAACACCTGAACAGCAGCCTGGCCGGACAGATTCTGTGGGTCGATAACCACCAGCTGATCGGGCTGGCAGTCAGCGCCCTTGCCGCGCTCGCCGCCATGACCCTGTTCCGCCACCCGCTACTGGCGTTCTATCTGCCCTTTGCCATCGCCATTACTGCCTCGGTACAGGCCGTGGGGGTCTATCTGGTGTTTGCCTCTCTGATCTTCCCGGCACTGGCGGGCTACGGCAGCCAGCGGCCTGTGCTTTACGCGCTGGCGGCGGGGCTGAGTGGCTATCTGATCGGTCTGGCCGCCAGCCTGTATCTTGACTGGCCCAGCGGGCCGGCGATCGTTACCAGTCTTGCACTCTGTGCCACCGCTATCGCCATCTTCCGCACGATCACCGCACGAGCATGAGCACGACACCTGCCAGACACCTCGCCACGACCAAAGGGGGTGGGCCACAGCCCGCCACGCCCAGCGGTCGTCGTCATCTCGCGATATGGCTGGCCCTTGCCGTGCTGTGCGCACAGCTCCTGTTCGCCTGGCACTCGCCTGCGCACATTCTCACCCCGGAGCACGACTCCGAAACGGAACTGCTTGCCGCCGCCGATTGCCATGTCTGTACCCATGGTCATGGCCTGCTGGCCCTGCCCAGTCTTTACGACACCCCGGTGTCGCCGCATAGCGAACCGGCACCGCTATATCCCACCCTCCCCCCACTGGGGCACACCCGTGGTATCGGGCCGCTGCCTCGCGGCCCTCCCGCCTCTGTCTGAACACCACAGCCAACTGTTCTATCTGACAGCCGGCGCCTTGCCACTGGCGGGCCCCTGTCGGTTCGTTCCATAGCGGATTCCCCCTGGAATCCCTGTGCCGTCATGCCCTGCATGAGCGGTAAAGACAGAGGTAGTTATGTTTTCTCGACGCCAAACCCTGGCCGGGTGCGTCGTTGCAGCGCTGTGTGCGCCTGCAGCAGTCATGGCCGAAACCAACAATGCGGACATTCACCAGCTGGAAAAAGTGGATGTCTCTGCGCTGCCCCTGGGCAGTGGCAGCCCCAGTACTCCCTACTCGGTAATGGATCAGCAGACCCTGACCCAGAAAAACGAAGACACCCTGGGCAACACGCTCAACAACCAACCCGGTGTGCACAGCGACACCTTCGGGGGTGGCGCCAGCCGGCCGGTGATCCGTGGCCAGAGCGGCCCCCGTGTGGGCGTACTCAGCGACGGCTCCCAGGTGCTGGATGCCTCCACCATTTCCCCGGATCACGCCATCACCGTAGACCCCATGCTGGCACGGCAGATCGAGGTGCTGCGCGGGCCGGCCACCCTGCTGTATGGCAGCGGAGCCAGTGGCGGCGTAGTCAACGTGCTGGACAACCGCATCCCCTTCCAGCGGCCCACAGAGGGCGTGGAAGGTTTTGTGGGACTGCGCGCCAACACCGTGGCCGATGAAAATGCCACCGCCGCCGGCGTGACCGTCTCCGCCACCGACCATCTGGTGTTCCGGGTGGAAGGCAGCCGCCGGGACGCCGAGGACTACGAGATCAACGGCTTCGAGCAACTCACGGTCCCCGGCACGTTTTCTGAAAGCGACAACGGCAGTATTGGCGCCTCCTGGATCGGGGACCAGGGCTACTTTGGCCTGGCCTACAGCTATCGTCGTGATCATTATGACCTGCCCGGCCACAGCCACGAGTTCGAGGCGTGTGAGGCCGATGGCACCAGTCTGGACTGCCCCGCCGGCGGTCATAGCCACGACCACGATCATGATCATGGCGTGCCCTATGTGGACCTGGCCAGCCGCCGTGTTGATGCCCGTGGCGAGTACCGCAATCCGTTCAGCGGCATTGCCAAGGTTCGCTTCCGGGGCAACGTCACCGATTACCGCCATCACGAAATTGAAGAAAACACCATTGGCAGCACTTTCACCAACAAGGGCGGCGATGCCCGGCTGGAAGTGGAGCACACGCCGTTCGGTAACTGGCGTGGGGTGGTGGGTTTGCAGTACACCCGCTTCGACTTCAGCTCGCTGGGGGCGGAAGCGTTCGTGCCCAAAACCGAAACCGAGTCCATCGCCGCGTTTGTTGTGGAGGAATACACCCTCAACGAACAATGGTCGTTTGAGCTGGGGGCCCGTCAGGAGCATCTCACCCAAACACCGGATGCACGTGACGGTGACGCCCTGCTGAAGGTGACGGCGGACAATGCCTCCTTCTCCGGCGCGGTCAACTGGCGCTTTGTGCCTGGCTATGAACTGGTGCTGTCTGCGGCCCACTCCGGTCGCGCGCCCACAGCGCAGGAGCTGTATGCCGATGGCGTGCACCTGGCCACCAACACCTATGAGTGCGGTCTGCTCAGCGACTGTGGCGGTACCCCCCGCGACCTGCTCGACGATGAAATCAGCCTCAGTGCCAACCTGAACCTGCGCAAGACCCAGGGCGACTGGCTGTTTGATGTGGGGGTATTCGAAAACCGCATCAACAACTATATCTATGCCCGCACCCTGGACCAGCAGGAAGACTTCCGCCTGATCAAGTACAGCCAGCGCGACGCCACCTTTACCGGTGCCGAAGGGTCGGTGAGTTACTTCGGTATCGACCCGGTGGGCATCACCGTCTTCGCTGACATGGTGCGCGCCACGTTCGATGACGGCAGTGGCTACCTGCCCCGCATTCCGGCCAAACGTCTGGGCACCCGCCTGAACAGCTATGTGGGTCACTTTGACGGTGAACTGGAGTTCTACCGCAGCTTCACCCAGGACCAGATCGCCGGCTTCGAGGAAACCACCCCGTCCTACGACATGGTGAACGCCACCCTCAGCTACCGGCTGCGCGGTGACCAGCGCTACACCTTCTTCGTGCGCGGCAACAACCTGCTTGGCGAAGAGGTGTTCAACCATGCCTCCTTCCTGGCCAGCACCGTGCCGGAACCCGGACGCAACATCACCGTAGGCACCCGCATTGAATTCTGATCGCCGTTACCACGGCAATGTCCCCGGCACTTTTTTAGCCGGGCAGCAAAACGCTATTGGAGAAAACCATGCAACGCATGATGAATAAACTGAAACACAACGCCGCTCTGCCCCTGTCACTGATGATCGCCATGGCCATGACCGGCTGTAATGAAACCGGCACCAGTCCACTGGGCGGAGGCGAAGACGACCATGATCATGAGCATGGCAGCAGCGCCCACCCGGGCCGCCTTGTGATCGCCTCCCGCGATGGAGCAGGCGATCAGCTCTATGTCTTTGACCTGGAAGAAGGCGCCCTGCTGCCGGGCAGCCTGGCTCTGGACAACGCCCCCAGCGGCCTTTACACCAGCCCGGGCAAGCGCTTTGTACTGGCGCCACAGCGGGCAGCCAACCAGGTCCAGATTGTGGATGGCGGCCTGTACTACCACGACGACCATGTGGATGAAGTCTCTCCCCGCTTCACCGGCACCCTGAGCGGCCCGGCGCCCACCCACTATCGTGTCCATGGCGAACAGGCAGCCCTGTTCTATGACGGCGATGCCGGCAGCGCCATCATGGCGGAAGTAGAACTGCTCACGGATGAATCCCTGGAAAACGCCGGCAGTGTGGCAAGCCAAACCCTGGCCAGCGCCCACCATGGCGTGGCCGAGCCCCGCGGGGATGTCCTGCTGGCCACCTTCCGCACTGCCGCCAGCGGCCTGCCGGAAAAAGTGGACATCTACCACCAGCACAACGACCACTACCATCAGGAAGGCACTGTCAGCCTGGACTGCCCGGGCCTGCATGGCGCTGGCTCCAATGAAGACTACTCCGTGTTCGGCTGCAGCGATGGCATCCTCATCGTTCACCAGGACGGAGAGACCTTCACCGCACAGCACGTGGACAATGCCACCATCGGCCTGAGTGGCAGCGAGCGCATCGGCAGTTTCGACAGTCACCATGAAATGGCGCACTTCGTAGGCTACGCTGGCGACCGTATTTTCATTGTTCACCCGGATGATGGCGACGTGGAAGAACTGGACTGGACCGAAGGGGCGGCGGTTTCCCTGGACACCCACAGCCTGGATCCCCATGGCGAACACCTGGTGCTGCTGGATGATGCCGGCGACCTGCGCATCTTCGACACCGCAGACTGGAGCGAGCACGCCCACCTGGAAGACGCCATCGACCCGGCAAGCGCCGCGCCGCCCGCCACCGGCCACGGCAGCCGCGTTTCCATGACCGTGGCCGGTGAGCCCGCCCACGTCTTCATGTCCAATGCCGGCAACCAGTCCATTGTGGTGGTGCATCTGGAAGAAGGCAGCGTGGAAGGCGCCTTGCCGCTGAGCTTCCCCCCTGCCGCGCTGGCCTGGGTCGGCCTTGACGGTGAGCACGAGGAACACGCACACGAAGACGAAGAAGACCACGACCATGAGCATGACCACGACCACTGATCCCCGGTCTGCTCAGCCCCTCCCCTCATAAGGGGGAGGGGCACTTCTCCTTCAATCTCCCCCTCTTAAGCCCCTCACTGCGGGCTATCTCACCGCAAAATCACCAGAGTCGCCGTCACCGGCGCTTTTCACTACAATCTCCCTTCATCACACTGTCGTTATTGCGGACCATGCAGGAGACACCATGAAGAAAGCCCTTATTGCGGCCACCCTGGCACTGCCTCTTTGTGCCAATGCGGGCGGCTTTGCCGGCCTGGACTACGTCAGCAGCAAGATCGAACCGGACAACACCACCGCCTCCGCCAAACCGCAGGCCCTGCAGTTCAAATTCGGTAGCTGGATCAACAAGGACGAAACCCTGGGCGGGGAGCTTCGTCTGGGCCTGGGCATGGGCGATGACAAACTGACCAACAGCGCCGATCTGGAAATCGATCGCTACTACGGCGCCTTCTTCCGTGGCCAGTTCCCCAACACCCTGCCGGTTCGTCCCTACGGCCTGATCGGTGTGAGCTACATGGAAACCACCGTGGAAAACCGCTTTGGTGGCAGCGATGGCGAAAACTTCAAGGACCTGTCACTGGGCCTGGGCGTGGATGTGACCATCACCAACAGCATGTTCGTCAGCCTGGAATACATGCGCGTGGTGGATCGCAGCGGCGATGAAGTCACCAACCTGGCGCTGGGCCTCAACGGTCGCTTCTGAACCGGCACAGGCACCAAAAAAAACCGCGCAGCCGCGCGGTTTTTTTATGCCGCTTCGCGGCTGCAACACGGTTCACGCAACATGCGGCACGCAAAGATCAAAAGCAGATTTACCGCAGAGTACACAGAGCTCACCGTAGGAGCGGTCGTTCGACCGCGATGTCCAGACGCGAATCCATACTGCATTGCGGTGGAGCCACCGCCCATGCAAACGCCCGCCAAGCCCCGCAGGCGTGGCTCAGACCTTGCGGGCAAACGCGGACATCCGCTCCAGCCAGGTCTGCCGCTTGGCATCCGAGGCATACCGCACCGGGCCCAACACCGTCATTTCCACCGGCTTGATGCCTACAAACTCCAGAATGGTTTTGCGGATCTGGTTATGCGCCGGGCTGCGATAAACCAGTTTGAAGTACCAGGGGGGCGTATCCATGGTAGTGATCACATGGGCCGAGCGCCCCGCCAGCAGCTTGTCCCAGAACTGGGAATTCTTGCGATACTTGAAGGCGTACCCCGGCAGAAAAACACGGTCGAACATGCCTTTCATGATGGCCGGCATGGAGCCCCACCACACCGGGAACACCAACACCACATGCTCCGCCCAGGTAAATGCCTCCTTGATGTCCAGCAACCCCGGCTCCAGCTCCTGTCGCTGGTTGTAGCCATGGCGGAGCACCGGATCAAACTCGATCTCGCCCAACCGGAAATAACGCACCTGGTTCCCGGCCTGCTCCGCGCTTTCTGCATAGCGATCCGCCAGCGCACGACAGAAACTGTCCGGATCCGGACTCCCCAGAATCACCGCAATCTTCTTTCCCATGGCATTCCCTTTTGATTAAACCTGCATCGACGCACGTGAACCTGCTCATCACAATCGAAGGTGTCCTTACCCGTGCGGTCCCGCCACAGACATGGGGAGCCCCGGAGGTATCGCAAGTCGATCAGCGACAGGAAATCACGATAAAAGAGAGAAAGATGCCTATTGGCCTGATCAGAATAGAGCAGGAAACATTAGCCGCAACGCTGTCACACAGATCCGCACTGAGGCGGGGAAACACCAATAAACCACTTGGGGTGCATGGCCGCAAAATCGTAACGGACATTGCTCGGCAGGTAATGGGCCGAATCCAGCACGGCCGGTTGCCCTTCCAGCCGACAAAACACCACCCAGTGCCAGTAATTCACACCGTCTTCCTGGTGGTGCTTGATGGAAAGCAGCGCCAGATCCGGCAACGCCGCCCAGGAGGAGAACGCCGTCTCCCGTAAAGCCGCTTTCGCCCCACCCCAGGCCAACAGCCGCCGCACATACTGTGTATCGGACCATAAGGAAGGATCAGAAGCCTGAATGCCCATGCCATTGGCAACCGCTTTCATCTGCTTGTAGGTGAGACCAAGGATGCAGGCCGCGGCGGCAATACCACAGCCGGTTTCTTCTTCCTGGATGACGGGGTTTATCATGGGTGTCTGCTTTTTTGGGGAGCTAGCTAGCGCTGGCGGCAGCGGCGCGACGCAAGGAGCGTCCGTTGACCGTATTGGTTAGGCTAAGTATTGCCGCGGATTTGATCCAACTCGTGGCGATACGTTGTAAAAACATCACGAACTATGGATAACATCTCATTGAAGCATGCAACTACCTCAACCCAGCTATCTTCGGGAAAACCAAGGTCCTCCCGTGTTACACCAAATTCAATCGTTTCTAATCCCTCAGACCCTATCGATTGGATCGAGTCAAAAACTTGCCTCTCCGAAAAATGAACATAACCAGAAGTATACTGATAAACGTTTTTCACCCATGGGTACTGCTCAGTCATTCGATCGATAAGATATCCATCGCGAAGGTTCTTTCCGTCCCTGCACCTAAATTTATTCAAAGGTTTTCCCGCCATGACCTGTTGTGCCACGTCTGAGGGGTTATCAACATACGTGTAAGCCAGCAATCGACTTAGCGTATCCAACTGCATTCGGACCATGGCCCTCACACAGGTCATGTTCTTATTATCAACTAGAGCTTTGACCCCCATTGCGAGGCTCATCGAGCGCTTCAGCACACCAATAAAAATTAGGTCAAGGACGTACATGGGGCGATCACCGTGCCCCAATGTCTCTTTGCCCAACTTTGGAAGATGGTCGATCCATTCCTCCAGTTTTCTTAGTTCAGACTCGAGTTTCATATCTGCCTAACGCCCCAAGCAGGGGCATATTTTGTGTTTTGAGCGCAGCGAAACAAAATATGTCCCACTGCCTTGGCTTGTTATGTGTGACTGGCTACCACTTACTCCTCAGCAACCCTGGAAACACAGCCCCGATTACTTTCTCTCCACCAATACCATACGCCAGAAATACTGCACTTATAAAAAGACCTGAAAAGTGAGAAAGGTCAACCGCAACGGCGTAAAGCATGAGGCCAAAAACACCAATTCCACAGACGCCTAGTATTCCGCTAAGGACTCGCAGAAACTTTTTCATTTCTCGCTATCCACACCACATAACAGCGTATTCAGTCGAACGGTTCGACATATCTTTTTTCCACATATTTCTGAGCCAGAAACACATCACCCCAAACAAAAAAACCATCACCTCAACAGGTTACCGAAAAAACAACAACCTTTCTCATCTGACAAAACGCGAATCATTCGACATAGTACCGGTACAACCGTACCCGAACCGCATTCGCCTCCCCGAACAAAACACCTTATATCAATCATTTAGCATTTTCTGTAAGCCATCTCTTACACGGGAATGATCCTGTCTGTTGAGCACGGGGTTATTCCGTTTAGGAGATGGCTTTCTCATGACACAAAAAAGGCGAGCTGTCGCTCGCCCTCCTTTAGCCCATGACGGTAGTCATCCGGTCACCGGATACGGTTATTCGCAATTCAGGTTTGCATTGGAATCTCGTACCAGTCCGTTGTAGGCATAGATCGTCCAGTCCACGGTGCCCTGCCCGCCTCTTACCTGGTCATTGGTAACGGTGCACTTGTCGCTGAAGTTGCCGGGGCAACTGGCCACCTGGGCGCACTGGGGCTCATAGATTTTTCTGTCTGAGGCCAGTGCAAAGTCGTACCTCGCGCACAGGTCTCCACTGCGGCAGTAGAGCGTGCCGCTGGTCATGGCGTCCTTGTAGCTACCGGTATCTTCCTTGTCGCACTCGGCGAGGATTGACGCCATCTGGCTTTCCAGGGCGCGCCGGTCAGCGGGTTCCAGTTTGGACAGCTGTGTCTGCAAAGCCGCGCAAGTGGCCGCCATCTCGTTGGCCAGCAGCGGCATGGGCAACAGTGTCAGGATGGCGATCAGTATTCGTTTTTCATGGTTTTCCCCTTTCCCGTGGTATCAGAATGTATTCCCCTGCCACCGTAACAAGCTCTTCACCCGCCTCCATCCCCCAAATTGGGTACTGGCTGGGAGGCTTGCAAACAAAACCCTTCCCGAGGTCGACCAAAACCGCTTCGCTTGCAAGCAAGCTCCCACAGAGTGGTTTTCCGGATTTGCGTGATGCGTGATCCGGAGCGGCATAAAAAAGCCCGGACAACGGGCGTTGTCCGGGCCTGAATCAGCTGCGGTGCAGCTCTCCCTTCGTTGAGTGACTGTGGCGCTTACCGGTCTTCATACCGCTGGTGCTTGAAGAAGATGCCGGTGTCGCCGAACTGGGACAGGGTGAATTCGGAATCGGTCACCAGTTCACCGATTTTCACCGCACTGTTGCGACGCTCGCGCGCGTAGCGGGCAGTTACCCAGGGCCAGATGGAGGTCTTGATGCGCTGGGTGGTGCCGTAGATGTCGTAGACCTTGGTGCCCGCGGGAATAGCGGTCAGGTCGTCACGGAAATCATGGGCACCGGTGGTGATGTTGTTGCGCAGGGTGCTGTTGGGCACGAAGTAGATCTGCGACGGGGTCTTGGGGTTCCCCACAACGGTACCGTCCTGCGTGACCTTGGCCATGTCGTTCATCACCAGCAGCGTGGGCTTGCTGGATACCAGCGAGAACAGGGTGGTGGTGCCCAGGGTCTCGTTCACTTCCGGCTGAACATAGTTGGACAGTTCATTGGCAAAGATATTGTGGTTACTGCCCTGCCCGCTGAGGGTGTAAAGCGCGGACACGTTTTCGGAGCGCTTGCCGTCCACAAACAGTTTCAGTGCCAGGCCGGGGGCAAAACCGCGGTCGGAAGGATCACCCGTGACGGACAGACGCAGCAGGCCGTGATCAGCACCCTGGAACAGGCCGGTGAAATCGTGACCGGCGGCGGGAATGAACTTCACCTTGGCCAGACCGCCACGGGGGTGAATCGGCTTGCTGTAGCCTGGCGGTGCCACGTCGGTGACATCCTGCACTTTCTTCCACAGGACGGAATTGATCAGGCCACCAATATCGATGGGCTCGATGGCTGGCACTTCGCCGTCCGCGTAACTGGTGCGCAGGGCGCCGTTTACCCACAGGTGGTTCTGCTTGGTTTGCGCATCCCATTGCTGATACTCCGCGGGCATGTTCAGCCCCCAGGGCTTGAAGGCGTTATCCATGCCCACCAGGCTGGTGGCCAGCGACGGGAAGTGGCGACGGATCACGTCCACCATGGTGTTCTCTTCCACCCAGTCGATACCTTCTGCGGTATAGACTTCATCGGTGTAATCGGTGGTGAAGAAGCGGTCGGTCATCAGACGACGGGACGCATTGAGGATAAAGATCTGGAAGGAGGTTTCACCAAAGCCGAAACCTTCCGGGCGCACTTCTTCACCCAGTTGCCCGACCAGGGTGTCCACCAGTTCGATGTCGTTGTTGTACAGCGCTTTCAGATCCGCCAGCAGCTCGGGATCACTGGTCAGTTGCTCGAAGCTGGTGAGCGGCTTGAGGCCAATCTGGCGGCGGAATTCATTATAACGGGGTACGCCACGCTCGCGGTCACGCAGGATATCGATGGCGGCCATGTCGATGTCGCCAATCAGCGGCATGGACAGGTTGCGCAGGAAGTCCGGGTAGTTGTTCAGGGTCAGCGCACCGGGGTGGGTAATGCCAAAGGAATACCACAAGCGGTCCTGGCCCAGATCATCCAGCAGGTCTTCGGCATCGCCGTTGCGGGTATCTTCCAGGGCGATTTCCTGGTCCACCACGTTGGAGCCGATGTCGTACACCTTGATTTCGTCACGCAGCAGCGGGTGCATGCGGTACACGGACACGAATTCTTCCGTAAGGGTGTAAGGCACGTCGTAGTTGTTGGGCGTGCGCGAGCCAACCAGGCCCGCCAGAGCATGCTCCAGTGAACCGGTGGGGCTGTCGCCCAGACCGTTATCGATACCCACCAGATCCAGCAGGCCACCAATCTGGCCCAGGTTATTGTTCAGGTTATCCAGATCGTTCTGATACTTGTCGCGCTTGTCGCGATCGCCACCCAGGCCCCACCAGTTGGCGTACATGGCACGCTCCAGTACCGGGTTGGCGAGAATCGCCGGGGTCCATTCCACGGTATGAATCTTGGCCATGAGGGCAGCATTGATCAGCCGCGCCTTGTCGTAATACCACTGGTCTGTTTCGCCCGGATAATTGGCCACCAGCATGTCGGCAATGGCGTTGTGTTCCTGGGTAAAGATGTGGTGCAGCATGCTCAGCCCCACCCACCAGTTTTCATTGAAGCCCGTGACCGGTTTGCCGCTGAAGAATTCGGTGGGCAGGCGGCCATCGCCATCCACTTTCAGCTTGCCGTCCACGAAGGCACGCACTTCGTCGTTGGTTTCCTTGCTGCTGCCGTACAGCTGCGAGCCATCCCACCAGTGGGTGTTGATGTTTTCGTAGGTGATGATGCCCTCATCGCCGCTCACATCCGGGTCGGGGCGGGTGCGCTGGACCGACATGGTGCCGCCACCCAGCACGTCCCCGGCGGGCAGCGGGAACTCGATGGGGTTGGCATCGGTACGGGGGCCATGATCGAACCAGTCATGAACCATGAACTGGATCCAGGAGGTGGCAATGAAATTCAGTGTGGTCGCGGGTTTGAAGTCACCACCGCGAGACATGATCAGGTTACTGACTTCCCGGGGATTCGGGGTCAGCAGGTTGCCGCTGTTGGATTCGGCATACACCGCTGCCGGGTCCACGTTACGTCCGAAGTTCACATGCACGGACCCCTCGGCAGGGTTCTCCAGAATATTACAGGTCCCGTCTTCGGTACGGGCGGTGAGGCTGCGTTCATCACAGACAATATCGGCATTTTTTTCCTGCCAGTCTTCCGTGTCGAACATGTTGTTTTCCAGCAGCTCCTGTCGCTCACCGGCCAGCACCAGCAGTGCGACCATGACGCCAAGAGAGCCGAATTTGGTAAGGGCCGGCCAGGTGACCCAGGGGGACATCGCCATGAGTAGTCTCCGTCGTTGTTTTTATCGGGGTAATTCAGACAACGGCAGGACTCTAGCAACGGCGCCCCCTACCCACCCCCTCCTCCGGGAGGGGGCGGGGGGGGACGGGAAGGGAAAACGCGAACGGGTTCAAGGTTTGGGGAGCAGTTGAAAGTTCAAAGTTTAAAGTTGAAAAGGAGAATCAAAACCTGGCCCTGGCCCTCTGGCTCTGGGATCAAGCGACAATCAGGCCTCTGAGCGCGGGCACGACATGGCAAATCCCCATCGTCCTCACCCGCGCTTTTGAACTTTCAACTTTAAACTTTCAACTCATCTCGACGTGGCGCGCAGGACGGCTTCGGTGCGGTTGGAGACCCCCAGCTTGCTGTAGATATTTTTCAGGTGCCACTTGGTGGTGGTGACAGACACGCCGGTCTGCTCACTGATCCTGGCGTTGCTCAACCCGTTCTGCAGCAGCTCGAAGATCTCGAACTCCTTGGGTGTCAGGACAGAAGCGGGATCCACATCCAGGGGTTGTTGCTCCGGCTCCTGATCAAAGATCCCCGAAAACAGCTGGGTGTAAAAGTCAGGCAGGCAGAGCCGTCCCCGCCGCCACAGATCGCTCATCAGCCCGCCCAGGCCCGGCGCCTCATCAAACACAGAGCGGTTGATATTCATCAGACCATGCCGACTGATGAGGGTCTCGATACCGCGCAGCTGCTCCATGTCGCTGCCATGCTTGCCGGCCAGCACCAGCAGGTTGGCCTCCATGATCGCGCCGCGGCTGCGAATGCCGGCGCGATTGATCACATCACGCAGCAGTATGAGTGCCGCTTCTGCCTCCCCGTGGCGGGCGGAGGCCATCAGCCAGTACACCGCCGCCAGCCCCCGGCGCTCCCAGCTCTGGCTGTAATCCGCCGGCGCCTGGCCGAGATTACCCTCCACCCATTGGCTTAACTGAAACCGTTCGGCAACCGCGTCCAGCCGTGCCCAGTCACCGTTCACATAGGCCTGTCGTACCATCTCCAGTACCGCCCCACTCATGAAGCGCTCGTAGTTCCCCAACAGCAGAATGCTGTACAGCTTGTCCAGCATGCGCAGGGAGTTCTTGCGGTTGCCCTGGTGGTGCTGCAACCGTGAGAGAATCAGGTACACGGTGTGGATCACTTCCGTGGCCGACGCAGAAGACACCAGCGGCAACAGGTCTTCACACAGCTGACGCGCTTCTTCCAGGCGGTTCTGGTCGTACAGCACCACCACCATGCCGGTGGCCCACAACGTCCAGGTGGGACAGTCCCGGGGCGTGGCGACAAACTGTTCACTCACCAGGGTCACCGCCTCGGCAATATTGCCCAGCTGATGATGGGCCAGCGCACTGATCAGCCCGGCGTAACCGGCAGTAAAATGCTGACCCAGCTGCATCAACACCTCGCGGGCCTGAGAGGAGAACGCCAGCGCCGATTGCAGACGACCGTGCTGCAAGTGGTAGTACGCCACCATGGCCAGGGAAAAGGCGCGCACATCCCGATGGCTGCTGGTCTCCATCAGCAGGGAGAGATTGGCCCCTTCCATGAAATCCGTATCGTGCTGAAACAGCTGTAGATGCAGCTCCAGGAAGGTGAGCGTCTGCTGGGCATCCGGGTCCTGCTGCGATGCGGCAGACACCTGGTCCCGATAGGCATCCAGATAGAAGCGGGCGCGGAAAAAATGGCGGGACAGGGTCAGGGTACTGATCAGCGGCGCGGCCAGATCCAGGCGTGCCAGCAACTCCTCATCCGGGATCTGCTCTGCCCATTCCAGAATCTGGCTGGCGTAGCCCTCGCGTAGCCAGAAATCGAACGCCCACGCCAGCGCATCCAGCAACAACTCCACATCATCCGCACGCAGTGCGTGCCAGAGCCCCTGTTCGTAGTCCCCCTGCTGCAGGAAATAGGCCGTAGCGCGAGCATGAATGGGGGCCACACACTCCGGCATGTCGATACGGACCCGGGTTTGCAGAAACTCACGCAGCAGCGCGTGATAGCGGTACCAGCCAGGGCGCCCGGGTACCGGGATGATAAACAGCTCCCGGCGGGACAATTCTTCCATCAGCGCTGCCGAGTGGGTGGTGTCCAGCACCGCATCGCCGATATCCGCATTGAAGTGATCCAACAGGCTGCTTTCCAGAAACAGTTTTCTGGCGTACTCCGGCAACCCCTTGAGCACCGCATGGCCAAAATACTCCATGATCTCCGGCTGGCTGGCATGGAAATCATGCAGGGTATTCACTCCAGACCCCATTGCCCCCATGAGCGCGATTTTGACGCCCGCTACCCAGCCCTCGGTAATGCTCATCAGGTGATCCAGGGCATCGTCTTCCAGAGGCGCGCCGCCCAGGCGCTGGTTCAGTTCGATCACCTCATCACGGCTGACCCGCAATGCACTGGCATCCAGCTCCAGCAACGCGTCATGCAAACGCAGGGCGGTCAGATTCAAACCGGGACGGGTGCGACTTGCAATCAGCAGATGTACCCGCCCCGGCGGCGCGGCGCACATCACATCCAGGACTTTCAGGGTCTCTGCGTTGCGAATGTGCTGAAAGTCATCAAACACGATGTAGAGCGGTTCCTGGACTTGCCCAAGGGCATCCAGCAAGGCCTCGGCAATGGAAGAGGGCGGCAATTCCGACACATCAAACGGCATGAACCAGGAGGTATCAAACGCGGGCACCAGCGCGCGGGTGCGCTCGGCGAAACGTCGCAGGAACCGCACCGGGTCATCGTCCGATGGCTGAATGGCCATGAATACCACCTGCTCCATGGCCATTTGTTGGCGCCACTGGTTCAACAGGGTGGACTTGCCGGAGCCGGCCGGCGCCAGCAGCAAGGTCAGTGGATAGTCATGGCAGCCATTGAGGTGTTCTACCAGCTCCCGCCGGTAGAACTGGCCGGATAACTGACGTGTGGTTCGTCCCGAACTCATAGCGACTCCCTGCCTGGGAATACGTTGTTATTGTTATGGTCGTGCCGGCATCACGGGCCACCGCACACAATGCCCCCGCAAATCTAGCCGACACGACAGTGCCATTCCTTGCACAAGGTCACAATCCCCCCTGTATCTGTTTCCTTTTTGTACCTTGGTGCCGCTTCCCTCCCACGCTGGTGACTTTACAAACCGTGCGCCCCATCACATTTATTGCCACAAACTGGCGATTTTTAGCGTTATTTCCCACAACCACCAACGGCACCTTTTCGCCACACCCCGCTGAAACCCTGTAAATCATGGGCAATGGCTCACCGTAGTGGATACTCACGTGCACAAAATATGCAAAAAAATTTCCTTTTTTTGGGCAATTTTTTTCATTAGCGTCAGTCATCGGGGATACGACTTTTTTATTTTTTCTGGAGAAAAAATAATGACAAAGCATCAAAATAACATCACAGAAAAAGCCAGCGAGGCGCCAGAAGATCAGCCCCTGGCACCCCTCTCCCGGCGACAGTTTCTTGCCCGCTCTGCACTGGTTACGGCAGCCGTGGCCGCCGCAGCGGCGCTGCTGAAAAGCCGCAAGGCCCACGCCGCGGTTCTGCCACCGGCCATGATTACCGACACCCTCAATGCGGTGCTCGCGTTTGTGGTCCCCGGCGCAGACCCCTACTCCGTGCAGCAGCAGCTCACCGACGACCAGCCCGGTGGCGTGGAGGCCAATGCCCAGCTCCCTCTGGAATTTGGCCTCAATACCGCCGGCCTGGCACCGCCGCCGTTCGATTCACTCTCCGAATTGATCAGCTTCGCGCTGGATAACGTTACGGATTTCATCAACCCCACGGTCACCGGCCCGTTCAGCGCGCGCTTTGCCAACCTGACCTGGAACGAAAAAGTGGCCGTTTTCAGCGCCATGGAGAGCGGACTGGCTGGCGCCGAACTGATCACGCTGGCCAATGCCCTGCTGCTCTATTCCGGGCTGGTGAGCTACTCCGAAGCCGGCGTGCTCAATCCGCTCACCGGCGAACTGATAGCCGAGCCGGTGGGCTGGCAGATCAGCGACTACAAGGGCATTTCGGTGGGACGGGATGATTACCAGGGTTACTACCGTAACCAGCGTTTCGCCTACGACTACTGATCGAACAACACGCTAGCCAAGCAAACCAAAAAAATTCAGAAGGAATAACGCCATGCGTGACGTAATCATTATCGGTGCCGGGGGTGGTGGCGCCGTAGTCGCCAAGGAACTGGCCGAACAGGGCCTGGATGTACTCATGCTGGAGGCGGGCCGCCACACCGGTGACGCCGAGCAGGAATGGCCTCTATATGAGAGTGCCTCCCAGGGCGTATTGCGCTGGGGCCCGACCGATCCCGCCATGGGCCCCTGGCGGCGCGAATATGCCCAAGCGTCCACCGCCTTTCAGACCGCCGGGGTGGGCGGCACGACGCTGCAGTACTTTGGCAATTCACCCCGTGCCATGCCCGGCAGTTTTGCCGGCTACAACGGCGCAGACAAAAGCCTGTATGACAACAATTACCTGTTCCCCTTCAGCTATGACGAGCTGAAGCCCTATTACCGCTGGGTGGAAAAGATCCTGCCGGTGCAGACGGCGGCCATGGGCACCAAGGAAGAAGTGTTTATTCGTGGTGCCGAAGGCATCGGCCTGCACTACGAGCGCGGCAAGGATGTGGACAAGGCCAGCTTCCGTCCCCAGCAGAACGCTATCCTGCAACCCGGTGGGCTTGCCGGCCGCACCGACAAGGCCGACTGGCTGAAATTCCCCTGGGCCCGCGGTTGCACCTACTGCGGCCACTGCTACCAGGGCTGCAGCATGCCCCGCCGGGCGCCGCGCAACCTGAAAGCCAAACGCTCCACCTATAACAGCTATGCGCCCATGGCACTCACTGCTGACCTGTGGTCCCGCCATGGCAAGGCCGCAGAGATTATCGACGATGCCTTTGTCACCCAGGTGCTGACCGAAGGCAGTGGCGCCAGCCTGAAGGCGGTGGGGGTCGGCTTCCGCATTGGTGCCACCGGGGAAACCCAGGTAGAAACGGCCAAAGTGGTCGTCATGGCCGCCGGCGCGATCGAGACACCGCGGCTGTGGCTGAACAGCGGGCTACCCAACGACAATGGCTGGGTCGGCAAGGGCCTGACCACCCATGCCACCGACGTGGTGACCGGGGTCATGCCGTTTGAAACCAAAGGCAGCCAGGGCCCCGCCTCTGCCGTGCGTGCGGACTTCCCGGGGTACGGTTCATTCGAATCCTTCGGCGGCATGCCCGGCGCCTATGCGGCCAACGCCTTCCTGGGCAGTGAAGCCGGCATCGCGGGCGCCTATGATCACAGCGGCGAAGTGGATCAATCCGGTGCGGATGTGGTCGGTCGGCTGGTCGGCCCCAAGCTGAAAGAGACCATGAGCGACATCGATCGTTTGGTCAGCATCGTGATCCTCACCGACGACGATGTGGATCCACGCAACAGCGTCTCCCTGTCCGCCCAGCCGGCCGATGAAAACGGCCCGGTACCGCTGGTGAACGCACAAACCGCCAACTTCACCGCACGGACACGCAGCAACCGCGAGTACCTGACCCAAAAAGCGGTGGATTTGCTCAAGGCCGCCGGCGCCTCAGAGGTGATTCGCCCGAAGGCGCCACCCTCCCTGATTCACATGCAGTCGAGCATGCGCATGGGCAGCGACCCTGCCAACTCTGTCGTGGATGAGAACGGTGAGGCACGCGCCGTGCAGGGCTTGTACATCGCCGACAACTCGTCGCTGGCCAATGCGCTGGGGGGCCCTAACCCGACCCTGACCACCCAGGCCATCGCCACCCGCACCGCCGAGAAGATCATGGAGAAACATTTCGGTGGTAGCTGCTGGGTCAACCGCTGGGGCCTGCCGACAACCTCGGTGGATCCCCGTGTCACCGTGGCCTGCGAGCGCCGCAACCTGTAAGCGCAGCAACAGGCAACGCGCCAACAAAACGGGACGCTTCGGCGTCCCTTTTTTTGGTTCATCGCGGATTTCCGCGAAGCCCCCCTTTTTTTTCCGTAGGAGCCTGCCTGCAGGCGACCGGAGTCTTGGCGAGGTAGAGATTCCAGAAGCGAGTTTCGAGTGCCGAGTTTCGAAGAGCTGAAACCGGCTGTCGGGTTCGGGTTTCGATCTTCGCAACTCGCTTACCGAAACTCGAAACTCACTTCCTCGCTTAGGCTCGGATCGCGGCCGAACGGCCGCTCCTACAGCGGATATAGATGTCGCAGAGATCACTGAGGTAAAACGATGGGTTTTATTGTGGGTCAGAGGGAAAGGTGACTGAACATCAGTATCAGCGAACGTTGCTCCGATTCTCCCTGTGGGAGCTTGCTTGCAAGCGAAGGGTTTTGGTCGAGTGCGGGAAAACCTTCGTCTGCAAGCAAATTATTCGCTTCGCTCACCCTTCGGGCCGCACTCCGTGCGTTACTCCGCTACGCTACGTTCCCTCCTCAAGATCGAAAATCGGCCTCGGCCAGTCCAGCCCTGCCCCTGTTTCCCGTCATTCTGCGATGAACCACAAAAAAAGGCGGCCGATGGCCGCCTTGCTTTTGTTGCCCGCCGTTCCTTACGGGATTGGCAGGTAACCGCCGTCCACTTCCTTGGTGACAATGGCCACCGCGTTGTGAGCGTGGAGACTTTCCAGGTGATTCACACGCAACCAGAAGTCCTTGTAGCAGGTCTGCGGGTCGATGGCCTGTTTCAGGCGACGGGCCGCATCCTCACAGAACATCAGGTTCTGGCCATTGAGCAGGGCGAACTCCTGCTCATCCACACGCTTAACCGCCGTCTGTACCGGCGTCTTCAGCGCCCCCTCGATGGAATCGATCAGGGCCGTGATCGGAAACGCATCCCCTTCGGTGTGATCCAGCAGGACACGCACCTGGGCCACAGAGCGCTGACTGTGCGGGGTTGCCACAATCCCTTCTTCGGTGCCGAGCCACTCGTAAACGGCTTCCGCATCGATCTTGCCGTCCTGGAAGTCCTTGCGGAATTGCTCCTGGATCAACTGGCGAGACAGGGCCGCAGAGCAGGGGCAGGTGGAGGAATACGGCACTTCCACATACATCTCGATGCGCATGCCTTCTTCACACAGGGTGCCCTTGATGCTCACCGGGTAGCTCTTCCAGCCGGAGTAGCTGCTTTTCAGAGCCGGACGGCGCATGGAGTATTCAAAATCCAGCTGGACAAAACCGCGGGTGCTCAGTCCTTCGTGGGTTTCCAGGAAGTTGCGCAGCAGTTGCTCAATGGACGCCGCGCTGACGGAGTGATCGCCGAAGGTTTCTTCCAGCATCAGGAACAGGCGAGACATGTGGATACCCTTGGCATCCGGGTTCGCCAGATTCACATAGGCCTGGATCGAGGTGCTCACCGGGCGCTCACCGGCCAGGGTATCGCTCACCCGGGCAGGCAGATGGATCTCGCTCATGCCAACCCAGTCCAGGGTGCTATGGATGTGATCCACCATGGAGTTGGATGCCACATCGGGCATCTGCTTGGTGCCACCAGCACCGTTTTCACGTGTCATGGGATTCTCCACAGAGGTGATGACTATGCTTCCGGGTCACGTCGGGGCCGCAGAAGTCACACCCTATTCATATGAGGGTCATCACCCTTTCCTACAAGGGGGCGCAAGTCTAGCAGAAAGTCGCCGCCAAATTGACCATTTAGCGGCGCTTCAGCGCCTATTAGAGTGACAGCGAACACCTATCAGACGGTACCGGAGGGCTCGTTGCCGCTTCCCACCAACGCCTGGAAACGCTCCAGATCACGCAGCGGGCGGAACATTTCTTCCACCCGGGCATGCCGCACCAGGGTTTCCGAAGTATTTATCGCCGCCTCCAGATCCTGCAAGGCGTTGTCAATTTCACCCAGCCCGGCCCAGGCACAGGCCCGCTGGTAAAGGGCATGGGAGTTCTCTTCATCCACTTCCAGTACCCGGTCACACAGGCTCAGGGCCCAGCGTTGCTCGCCCAGCTCCAGCGCGGCATCCGCCTTCCAGGCCAACGCCTCCGCATCGTCCGGTCGCAGTTCCAGAATGCGGTCGTACATCTCGATCTTCGCCTGGGCGCTCGGCTCCTTGGTGCTCTTGAGCCACAGGCTGTGAATCTCGTTGGTCCGCTCAATTTCTTCCTGGTTCTCGGCAATGGTGCGCGATTTCTTGCGCAGCTCACGCTCCAGATCCGCCAGCCGGGACTCGTATTCGCTGGTCAGTCGGGCCATTTCCTTTTCCGCATAGACCCGCACGTTGTCCTTCAAGTCCCGGATGGTAGACCAGCCCACCAGCGCCAGAATGGACGCCGCACCGGCAATCAGATAGAAGAAGTAGGTCACCGTGTTCGTGGCATACCCCATGGCCTTGTCGGCCACTTCCAGCTCCCGGTCCGTGACCAGCAGGTTCATCTGGTTGCGGTACTCCATCATGTCTTGCCGCAGGGTACGCAGTTCACTCAGGATCCAGTTTTCCCGGAACTGGGAAATCACCGGCCCCTTCTCTATCTCGCTCTGCGCCTCTTCCCGGGGCCCAGGGTCCGTCTCCGTTGCACCATAAACAGAGGCTGTGGATACGCACAGCGCCAGAATTACCAGAATTCGCTTAGCCCGTTGCAGCAAGGTTTTTCCTCCACCTGTTGCGATGAATCTGCGTGGCGAGGCCCAGGGAGCCTCTGAATAACCCCTTGCATACTCAGCCTGGAAAACCCGAAGGGCGCGGCCTGCAGCGCCCATCTGCTGCGCCTTGCCTCTCGAAAAGGGAACCACCCTGACCATCGAGACAAGACACAACAGCTGGGCGCTCCAGGCCACGCTGAGTACGCAAGAAGTTATTTAGAGGCTCCCTAGTCGCCGTTGATTGGAACAGTACCAGAGTGAAGGCAGTGTCGCTGATTAAAAAGCAACCAACCCTGACCTGCCCCCCTTCCCTCTCCAGCCCTTTTGTCACGCGGCTTTCCACCGGAAGAGACCTGTGCAGCCACCCCATTACTTTGACATCTAAATGTTTTACCCCTAAAATACTTCGCCGATTCTAACAAGGAAATTTAAGGCCTTGCCTTGGCTGAAGGGAAAGTTTGACTGAAAAAGGCCGTTACACCTCAAAACTGTTTGAGGAGGCACCGTGACCATTTTTCGTCACATTACTTTGTTATCAAGAGAACTTGCGGCAATGGCCAGACACGAAGACGTGCTGATTTCATTACGACAGATTATTCGCGCAACGGACCTCTACTCACGGAAGTTGAGCAAGGTATCCGGGCTTACTTCCCCACAACTGCTGGTGATGCAGGCGATGGGGGCCAAGGGTGAGATCACCATGGGTGATCTGGCCAATGATGTATCCCTGAGCCAGGCCACCGTGACCACCATTCTTGACCGGCTGGAAAAGCGCGACCTGATTGAGCGCAAACGGGGCGAAACCGACAAACGCCGGGTGTACGCCCACCTGACCCCCGCCGGCGAAGCCATCATTGATCAGGCCCCTACGCCACTCCAGGAAGAATTCATTTCCCGGTTTGACCGGCTGGAGGACTGGGAGCAGTCGCTGATCCTCAGCTCACTGCAGCGAGTGGCGGCCATGATGAATGCTGAAGAGATTGACGCCTCGCCGATGCTCGACCTGGGCGCCATCGACCGCGCACAACCCGCGGTGGATCTGGCCCAACGTGCCAACGGCGGCAACCAATAACCTTTCGAAGCGGACCATTACTGAGACTATGCCTGCAGATAACGACGCAAAGAATACGTCCACCAACGGGGACGACATTACCTTTCGCAAACCTGAAAGCCAGGACGGCAGCCGGGTTCACAAACTGATCAGCGAGTGCAAACCGCTGGATGAGAACTCCGTGTATTGCAACCTGCTGCAATGCACCCACTTTGCCGACACCTCCGTGGCGGCAGAAATGGACGGCGATCTGGTCGGCTTCATCTCCGGCTATATCCCGCCCAAGCAGCAAAACGTGCTGTTTGTATGGCAAGTGGCCGTGCATGAGAAAGCCCGCGGCAAGGGACTGGCCAAGCGCATGCTGGCAGAACTGATTGAACGGGAAGAAAGCGCCGAAGTTCAGTTCATTGAGACCACCATCACCCCGGACAATGAAGCGTCCTGGGGAATGTTCCGCAGCTTCGCCTATGAGCGTAGCTACCCGACGGAAGAGTTCATCCTGTTCGATTCCCGCATTCATTTTGCCGGCGAACACAACGATGAATATTTGCTGCGGATTGGCCCTTTCAACCGCGAAGAAGCCTGAACGAATTCAAGCGAGGATTATGACCATGACTATGGACACAGAGATTTTTGAAAGCCACGAATCGGAAGTAATGAGCTATGCCCGCAGCTTCCCGGTGGTATTCGACCAGGCCAAGGGCAGCTACCTTTACGACGAGACCGGCAAGGAATACATCGATTTCCTGGCGGGTGCCGGCACCCTGAACTACGGCCACAACAACCCGATCCTGAAAGAAAAGCTGATCGAGTACATCCAGCGAGACGGTATCGTGCACGGTCTGGACATGCACACTGCCGCCAAACGTGAGTTTATGGATGCCTTCTATGAAGTGATCCTGAAACCCCGCGATATGGATCACGTGATGCAGTTTACTGGCCCCACCGGCACCAACGCCGTGGAAGCCGCACTGAAAATCGCCCGTAACATCAAGGGCCGTGAAAACATCATCAGCTTCACCAACGGTTTCCACGGTGTGAGCCTGGGCGCCCTGGCAACTACCGGTAACAGCCACCACCGCGGTGTGGCCGGTGTTTCCATGAGCGGCGTAACCCCGATGCCGTACGACGGTTACCTGGGCGATGCCTTTGACACCACCGAATACCTGGACAAGGTGCTGGGCGACTCCTCCAGTGGTGTAGACCACCCGGCCGCCGTGATCGTGGAAACCGTTCAGGGCGAAGGCGGTATCAACGCTGCCAGCTTCGACTGGCTGCGCAACCTGGAAAAGGTTTGCCGCAAGCACGACATGCTGCTGATTCTGGATGACATCCAGGCAGGCTGTGGCCGTACAGGCACCTTCTTCAGCTTTGATGACATCGGTATTCAGCCGGACATCATCACCCTGTCCAAGTCACTGAGCGGCTATGGCCTGCCGTTCGCCATGGTGCTGATGAAGCCGGAACTGGACCAGTGGAAGCCGGGCGAACATAACGGTACCTTCCGTGGCCACAACCTGGCATTCGTGACCGCTGCCGCAGCGCTGAACCACTACTGGCGCGATGACAACTTCGCCAAGGAAGTGCAGAAGAAGGCAGGCATCATTACCGAGCACTTCCGCGAGATCGCCAACAGCTACGACGACCACTGGTTCTACCTGAACGGTCGCGGCATGATGCAGGGCCTGGTGGCACGTGACGGCGAGCTGGCCGGCGAAATCACCGAAGCCTGCTTCAAGCGCCAGCTGGTGATCGAGACTTCCGGCGCCGACGACCAGGTGATCAAGACCCTGTGTCCGTTGACGATCAGTGAAGAAGATCTGACCCGTGCGCTGGACATCATCAAGGAAAGCGTCAGCGAAGTGATGACCGACCGCATCAAGCGCGGCGAAGCTCACTCCGTATCCAGCCTGGCAAGCTAATCCTGCCAGTCACCGGAACGATTCACACAGCCGCCCAACCGGGCGGCTGCTATATCACCCACCCTGGAGAATGAATCCATGATCGTTCGTACTCTGGCGGAAGCCGAGAATTCAGAGCGCTGCGTAAAAGCCGAAAACGGCAACTGGCAGTCTGTTCGCCTGTCTCTTAAAGATGACAAGATGGGGCACTCTTTCAACATCACCACCATCTTCAAGGGCACCAAGACCCACATCCACTACAAGAACCACTGGGAATCCGTGTACGTGATTTCCGGTAACGGCAAGATCGAAACCATCGCCGATGGCAAGGTCTACGACCTGAAGCCGGGCACTATCTATCTGCTCGACGAGCACGACGAACATTGGCTGTACGGTGGCGATGAAGATATGGTCGTGGCCTGTGCCTTCACCCCGCCGCTGAGCGGCAAGGAAGTGCACGATGAAAATGGCGTATACCCGGCGGATCTGGATTAAGAGACGCTGCAAGCAGCACGCAACACGCTGCACGCCAAAACAAAAAAGAGAGCGCTTCGGCGCTCTTTTTTTGTGGGAGATTCAGCTTGCTGAACGAATGCAGCGTTTGATAAACGTTGGGCGCTGCTCACTCAGCAAGCTGAGTTTCCCACCTAGAAACTGTCTGGCGCCCCAGGTTCAGAATCAGGCATAAAAAAGGGCGCCGAAGCGCCCCTTTCTTTTAGTCTTTTCGCGTGCAGCGTGTTGCGTGCTGCATGTAGCGTCTCTTATTCAAAACGCATACTTGGCAGTGAACTGCACGCGTTTGAGATCGCCATCTTCACCGTTTTCAATTTCACGGTTACCGTAGATCAGCTCGCCACCCAGAGACAGCGGCTTGGCCACTTGCCAGATCAGGTTGGCATGGGCACTCTCGATGCGCTTGTTGGTCGTCAGGGCGACCGTATCCGGGTTATCGGCCTGGCTCACTGACAAGGCAAAGTTGGAGCGCCATTGATCACTCCAGTGGTGACGCAGCGCCAGTACCGCACTCCATTGATCAATCAGATCGATATTGCCATCGGCTTCAATCTGCCCGGAACGGAACGCATTTAGTGTGGTATAGCGACCCAGAGCATTGCCATAGTTGGCCTGGAAGCGGACATCATCCATCTCGCCCAGTTTGACGCGACCGGCAAAGGAGACACCGTAGCCGTACTCACTTTCATCCTGGTCCAGGCCACCGATATTGTCCTGGTAGGCCAGTTCACGACCCATGGCAGCCAGGCTCATGTTGCCCCAGTCACCGGTGAAGTTATAACGTGCCACCAGATCGGGCATGGCGTTATCGTCGTAGGGATTCTCGGTACCGCCATAAAGGGTGGTGGAGGGGTTTTCCATGGCCAGCATCAAGCCGCCATTGGTGTAGCGAATCTGTGCCTGGCGTTCAAAAACGGTGCCCGCGGCGCCCACGAAGTCCAGCGTTTCCGGCAGCGCACTGACATTGAAAAAGGTAGACCAGGTCTGACCGAACAACCACTTGTCCCAGGTCAGATAGGCATGGCGAAGGCGAACCGCATAGCTGTTGCTGATGCGCTCATCGCCCATGCCATTGGTCTGGAAATCCACCTCGATATGGCTCTTCACCGTACCTGCTGAGGTTTCGGTTGCACTTTTCAACCAGAAGCGACTTTGCTTGGCGATCATGTTCAGTTTGCCGGAGCCTTCATCGACCAGGTCCGCGGGATCCACCGGGATCGTGGACGGCACCATGAAATCATCCCCCACACCCGCGGTGGCTTCTTCACCGTCACTGTACTTGCTGTACAGGGTATCCGCCTTGATAAAGCCCCCGAAACTGAGTTGGGTATTGCCCGCCTGTGCTTGACCGGCAGCCTGCTGATTCTCTGCCTGCTGCTCGAGCATCTCTACGCGCTCTTCCAGTGTTGCCGCGCCGGCGGTTCCGGCGCAGGCCAGTGCAATACTGGCGCACAGGTACTTGGGTGTTATTGCTTTCATGGCCCTGTCCTCTTGTTGTCATTCAGATGCAAGATATAACTGACTCCGACAAGCAGCTTGCGACAGGTCCTGTTTTGTTCTCCATTAGCCATAGGTCGTAGCCATGAACGCCTGCCCGGAAACCCTTGAAGCGACACCTTACGACCAAAGTCTAATTGGGCTTTCCCCCATGCCACTCCACACTGGCCTCGCCTTATCGTGAGCACCGTCCAGGGACTGGACCAACCTCCAACGTCCCCTTTCCCTCTTTCCCCCGCATGGGATGGGGTGACAGATGGCGGCACCTAACGAAAGGATTCTGTTGTTATTAACCCTTCCCCCGGCTGCCTGCCCAGGCAGCCTTTTTTTGTTTCATCGCGGGTTAGCAGGAATGGCGCATAGCAAAGACCATTCCGTAGGAGCGTCGCTGGCGGCGCGATTCCAGGACCAGGAGCAAAAGCTGTCTCACCACAGAGGGCACAGAGGTCACCGAGAAAAACAGGTTTTCACTCTGTGTGCTCTGTGGCCTCTGTGGTAAATGTCGTTCTTCAGGTTTGGGTTATCGCGCCGCCAACGAGCGCAGCGAAGGAACGCCTGACAAGGCGGCCCCGAAGGGGTGAGCGCAGCGAATAACCGACGCTCCTACGGAAAGGGGGAGGCTTGAATCGGGCTTTCCCCGACATTCCGCGATGAACCTTTTTTTGCCGCTCTGCGGCTGCATCACGTTTCATGCAACACGCAAAGACCCAGGCAGGTTTATTTGCCTTTCACGGCGGGTTAATCGAAACTCAATTAACAGCAACACGGACAATGCCTCAAGGCATGAAAACGGATACAAGACGCTACACAGCTCTCGTTGTCGAAGGCTGTACAGAAGAACAAATAATCGCTAGAACAATGCCATGACAAACATACTGATTGCTGATGACCACCCGCTCTTTCGTACAGCCCTGAAACAGGCTGTCAGCGCCAGCTTTGCCGATGCCCATATTCTCGAAGCCGACTCTCTGGCGGCACTGGAATCGCTGGGCCAGCAATCTGTGCCTTTCGATGTCATTCTTCTGGATCTGCACATGCCCGGCACACACGGTTTTTCCGGGCTAATCTATTTGCGGGAGCAATATCGCAAGGTGCCACTGATCGTGATTTCTGCCACCGAGGATGTGGATGTGATTCAGCGAGCTATCCATTTCGGAGCGGACGGTTTCATCCCCAAATCCACGCCGGTAGACACCATGACGCAAGCCATGCAGCAGGTCATGAACGGAGAGCGCTGGCTGCCCGAACACGCCCGCCGCGCCATGCCCCCCTCACTCCCGGATCTCTCGGCCATGAGCGAGCGCATCGCCAGCCTGACGCCTCAACAGTTCCGGGTCATGGGCATGCTGATGGAAGGTATGCAGAACAAGGTCATTGCCTACGAACTGGAAGTCTCGGAAGCCACCATCAAGGCCCACATGACCGCCATCTTCCGCAAACTCGGCGTCCGCAACCGCACCCAGGCGGTATTGGCACTGAAGGATCTGGCGATTGAGCAACCATCGGTAGGCAGTGAATAGTTAACAGTGAACAGTGAACAGCGCGCGATCTCGCGTGCTCTTGATGTTGAACGTATGAGGCCGCGCCCGGAATCCGGGCGCGGCCTCATACGTTTCAAACCCCCAAGGCGCTACACGCGCAACTGTTAACTGTTAACTGTTAACTGTTAACTATTCACTGCCTCTAACGTTCGCTTAAGCATCGCCTCCGTCAGCGGCTTCTGCAAAAAACCCACGCCGTTTTCTTCAGCGCGCTGGCGAATTTCCGGGCGGCGGTCGGCGGTCATCAGGGTGGCGGGGACCACATCGTCCCAGCAATCATCCAGCCCTTCGATCACATCAAAACCGTTCTCGTGATCCAGCTGGTAATCCACCAGCAACAGGTCTGGTGCCGGTGAAGCCTGCGCCTTGACTCTGGCGTCCACGAGCCCGTTGGCGGCCACCACCTCGCAACCAAGCGTTTTCAGCGCTTCCACCAGGCTGGCCAGCAGTCCGGGATCATTGTCCACACAGAACACCCGCATGCCGGACAGGTCCCGCTGCACCGCCTCCTCTTCATGGGAAAGCATGGGCGGCAGCTCCCCACTGGCCAGAGGCACCGTGACACTGAACAGGGTGCCCCTGCCCGGCCAGGAACGAACGGTCAGGGTATGCTTGAGCAAACGGCAAATACGGTCGGCAATGGCCAGCCCCAGCCCCAACCCCTTTACATCGCGGCCATTCTGTTGGGGCAAGCGCTGGAATTCCTGAAAGATCTGCTCATGCTGGTCATCAGGAATGCCGGGGCCCGTGTCCCATACATCGATACGAACGGCGCCTGAACGGCGCCGACAGCCAAACAGCACGCGCCCGGATTCGGTATAACGAATGGCGTTGGACAACAGATTCTGCAACACCCGGCGCAGCAACACTTCATCGCTTTCCACCACACACGAGCAGGCCACCATGTGCAATCTCAGCCCGCTGGCCCTCGCCAGGGCAGAAAACTCCTGCCCCAGTGGCTCCATCAGTTTCTGCAGACTGAGCGGGTGCAGGTGGACCGGCATGACCCCGGTGTCCAGCTTGCTGATTTCCATCAGCGCAGAAATGATTTGTTCCGCCGTCTGCAGTGAACTGTCGATATGGCCAAGCACATCCACTTCCCTGGCAAAGCCACTTTCATCCTGCTGCCGGAGCTGCTGACGCAGGGACGAGGCAAACAACTGGGCGGCATTGAGCGGCTGCATCAGGTCATGCCCTGCCGCCGCCAGAAAGCGGGTCTTGCCCTCATTGGCCTGCGCCAGCTGCAGATTCAGTTCGGTGAGTTTGCGGGTTCGCTCTGCCACCATGTTTTCCAGATTTTCATTAATCTGCCGCAATGCCTGTTCGTCCCGCTTGCGTTCGGTGATGTCCATGTAGGTGCTGACAAACCCACCGCCGACCATGGGAGTGCCGCGCACCTCAACAACAATTCCGTTGGGCAGTTCACGCTCGAATTGATGGGAATGACCGTCGCGCAACAACTGCACCCGTTTGTGCACATTCGCATCCATGTCTTCACCGTCATAGAACCCGCGCTCGGCATTGAAGCGATACACCTCCTCAATGGGCCGCCCCAGACGGATCAGACCATCCGGATACTGGAACAGCTTCACATAGGCCTGATTCCAGGCCACCACCTGCATACTGCGGTCCACCACACAGATCCCCTGGGCAATGGTTTCAATGGTGGTGCGCAACAACTGGTGATTGAACTGAATCAGCTCAGAGGCCTCATCCATCATCCGCACCACATCATCGTGGCGACTGTTCTGTTTGCGCAGCAGGGAGCTCATCACGATGCGGGCGGTGGATGCACCCATGGCACCCGCCAGCAAGCGTTCCACGTAACGAACAAGATGCAGCGGCGCGGGGAGGTCCTGGTCTTCCGACACATGCCGGCGCCGCATGTAATCAAAAAACAGGGGCTCCGCCCGGGGGTTACCGAGCCCCCGTCGACAGACATCCAGCAACTCACCGGTGGTAATGGAAGGGTGGCCCATGCCTTCGCGCCACCAGTCCGTGGGCATATCCACGAAGCGGGCGGCCTGGGCTTCATCAAGGGCGTCAGGGCGCGCCCTGCGTGAGAAATAGATAAAGGCCGCCAGGTTGAGACTGATCGACCAGAAAACCCCATGGGTGAGAGGCTCAAGGCCTTCAATGCCAAACATGGCATGGGGGCGCAATAATCCCAGCCCCAACAGCCCGTGGGTATCCAGCGAGACAACCCAGTCTACTGGCAGTATTACCGGCAGCAGCAGGCAATAAAACCACACCACGAAGCCCACCCCCAGGCCGACGAAGGCCCCCTGCTTGTGCCCATTGCGCCAGTACAGCGCGCCCAGCAGGGCAGGCGCAAACTGGGCAACCGCCGCAAAGGACAACAGGCCGATACTGGCCAGCCCGTCGAAACGATCAATCAGGGTATGAAACGCAAAGGCCAACCCCAGTAACACCAGAATACTGGTGCGGCGCAGAAAACGAAGCTGCTTGCCCAGATCCGATAACTGGTCCTTTTCATGCAAACGCGATTGCAACCACATGGGCAGCAGCACTTCGTTGGTCAGCATGATGGCCAATGCCATGGTCGACACAATCACCATGCCGGTGGCTGCTGCAATCCCGCCAATAAAGGACAGCACCAGCATGCCCGCATTGCCCTGCGCCATAGGCAGGGAGAGCATGTAGGTGTCCGCCTGCCCCAGCAGATAGGGCTGCGTGAGTACGCCGCTGATCACAATCGGCAGCACGAACAGGGCAAACATCAGCAGGTACAGAGGAAACAGCCAGCGGGTGTTGCGTAAATGCCTCAGATCATTGTTCTCCACCACCCCGGCATGAAACTGCCGTGGCAGACACAGGATTGCCACCATGGACAGCAACAGGGCGGTGACAAAGCTCTGGGAAAACAGGGTGGGCTCGAAGGTTTGCATCACATCCGGGCGGTTTGCCAGCTGCGACCACATGTCTGCCGGGCCATCAAAAATGCCATACAGGCAGTACAGCCCGAGCATCACGAAGGCCACCAGTTTGACGAAGGATTCAAAGCTCACCGCCAGCATCAATCCGGACTGATGCTCCGTGGTATCGATATGCCGGGTGCCGAACAACAGGGTAAACAGGGCCATCAGGGCCGCAACCACCAGCGCCGTGTCCACGGATGCGCTGTTGCTGTCCTGCAGTACATAGTCAAAAGACAGGGTCACCGCCTTGAGTTGCAGGGCGATGTAGGGCAAAACGCCAACCACAGCCACCAGGGTCACCAGTACGGCAAGACGGCGGGACTTGCCGTAGCGGGCAGCCAGAAAGTCTGCAATGGAGGTGATGTTCTGCTGCTGGGCCACCGACACCATTTTGTAGATCAGCGAGCCCCCCAACAGCACCGTAATGATGGGACCCAGATAAATGGGAAGGTAATTCCAGCCGTTCTGTGCCGCCTCCCCCACCGCGCCGAAGAAGGTCCAGGAGGTGCAATACACGCCCAGCCCGAGGCTGTAGACCCAGGCGTTCTGAAAGGTTTTTCTGCCTTCTCTGGCGGCCCGGTCACCGAGCCAGGCGATAACGAACAGCACCAGCACATAACACAGTGCCAGCCCGCTCAACTCCCACAACGATAGCACGGCAGCTCCCGGTTCTTGTTGGTCTCATCAGGGGGCTTCACATGCCCCTTCAGCATGCAGCCTGATCTCCCCCTTTATACCAGAGCACCGACAAAACGCAGCACCACAGCCACCAGTAACAGGCACAGACCCGCCCGCTGCAGTTTGAATTCACGTGTGTCCAGCGCCATGCCCTTGCGCCAGAAAGCCAGCACCCCGCGGGCATCACCGGTGCGACGCCAGTAGCTAAGGTAACTGAAAGCAACGATGGCCAACCCGGCCACCAACAGGAGCTGTTCAGCGATCTGCATGGATACTCTCCCTATTCTTTGTTCTCGGGTCACCCCGTTATCCGGTTATTGATCCAGGGTGGGCCGCTGTAATTGCAGGTACATCAATCCCGCCGTCACCGCATCACCCCGGGCACTATGGCGCGCCATCATCGGGACCCGCAGGCTTTTCGCCATGGCTTCAAAGCGCAGGTCCGGTTCAATGTCCGGTTGCCAATAGCGCATCTTCTTCTGGTACAGGTTCGATAGCTCGATGGTGGCGTTGGGCAGATCGAAGCCGAGCAACGGGCGCAAGTAACGGTTGATCATGGCCACGTCAAAATCGATACACCAACCCACCACAGGGCGGTTGCCGATGAACGCCAGCAGGGACTCCAGGGTGTCAGCCACATCGACACCTTCATCCAGATCCACCGGTCGAAGCCTGTGAATGGCGATGGATTCACCGGTCAGGCTGGGTGGCGCCTGAAAATGCACATCCATGCTTTCGCTGGCACAAACGCGGTCAGAGCGCACCGGCACAGCGGCAATGGACACCAGCTCGGCATGACGACTGTCCAGCCCGGTGGTCTCGCAATCCAGCGCCACCACGTCGCTGCCTTCATAGGGCAGAAAAAGATGGCCATAGGGGCCATGGGCATGACGGTAGCGGTCGGCATAGCGGCGTAACTGTCTGATCATATTGCGTACTCCTGGCAGCGGCGCCATCAGTATTCCAGATGGAATCGACGGGACAGCCGCTGTTTGAAATCACTGACCAGGTGCAGCGCATCCCGAAGCAGATCACGCTCCAGGGATGACAGACGCTGCACCACGATATGGTTGCCGGGGATATTCATCTCATCCCCGTGCCGGTTCTCCAGTTGATGGTTCAGCCGTAATTCGCTGAACAATTCCATGGCCTCACCCAGGTCTTCTGCAAAGGCCGCTTCCATGACACCTGCCTCGACCAGCTTCTCCAGGCGCGACAGGGTGGAGGTTTCCTCAATGCGACACTGCAACGCCATCGCTCGCACCCCGTGCACCAGCGGGAACAGGGCACCTTTCTTGATATCAATGCCGTGCTGGGGCTTTTTCAGCGAGCCGAACAGGTTCAGTGGGGTGGCGAACTGCAGCACCGGGCGGGCGAAATGGCGCAGGAATACCTCGTCACCGCTGCAGCGGTCGAACAGTGCCTGACGCAGCTCATCCAGCAGGTGGCTGGTGCCCGCTACGCAGTGGGCATCCACCAGGGTGGTGATATGAATCATGCCCTCCCCGCCCGCATCGCCAGCCCAGTCATAAATCCGTTCGCGCCACTGGCTCAGGGTGCCCACCCACTGCGGATTGGATACCATGATCTTGCCCGGGCATGGCGGGTAGCCCAGCATCAACAGGGTTTCGGTGAACTGCCGGGCATCGTCGTGGCAACGTGGCCAGTCCTGATGGTCGCCAAGAATCAGTCCATTATCCTGATCGGTCTTGAGAATCTGCTCACCCCGCCCCTCGCTACCCATGACAATCAGTGCCGCAGTGTGCTGCTCCGCAGGAATGACCATCTCGAAGGCCTTGGCCATAATGCGACCATTCAGGGCGGCAAGCAGGTCCATGGCAAAACGCATCTTTACGCCTTGTGCCATCAGTGCCTCAACCAGCTCTGGCAGCCGTTCGCTGGCCAGGCGCAATGCCTCCAGGCTCTCGGCCTTCTCGATCTCCAGCCCCACCACATAGGAACGACTGGAGAAGAAACTGAGCACATCGGTGAGCTCAACCACACCCACCGCCTGCTCATGGGCCATGACCACCACACGTGCCACCTTGTGTCGGGTCATCAGGGTCAGCGCCGTGAACAGGTAATCTTCTGGTAGCGCGGTGACCAGATGGGTCTCTGCCACATGGGAAAGCGGGTCGTCGGCGCTGCGCCCTTCCATCACCAGCGCCGTGAGCAGATCGGTCTTGGTAACAATGGCAAAACTGCCATCCATTTCGATCAACACACTGTCCACGCCATGCCGTTTGAGGGTTTCCACCGCATCACGCAGGCTGGCACCGGCAGACATGATCATGGGCTCGCGCATGCACTGCTCCACCCGGGCCAGCATGAAGCCCGCCAGGGTGACACCGCCTTCGCGACGTTCCGCCAAGCGCTGGGATTTTTCCGCCAGTGTCTGGCGAAAATAACGCCCGAATTCGTCATCGCCGTCACACAGCTGGAGAAACAGTTTTGCCGGAATCAGATGGCAGAGCGTCTGCTCTTCACAACGGAATCGGTAGCGGCTTTTTCCGTTCAGGACACTGATGGCGCCAAACAGATCCCCCGCAGCATAGACCCCCACCTGACTGCGACCATCCGGGGCATTCACATCCAGCTCGGCCACACTGCCCTTGTGCACCACGTAGACATAGTCACTGGGGCTGGCGGCATCAAGAATGATGTCCCCTTCTTCGAAATACGCCAGGTCCATACCCTGATCAAGACGATGCCGTGCAGCTTCGCTGAGCAGGGTAAAAGGGTAGTGATTGAGTTCCTGTTCAATCATCTGGTTAAACCCAGTTGAAAGTTGAAAGTTGAAAGTTGAAAGTTAAAACGCGAAACAGCTACGTCTAAGCTTGGCCCGTCAACAGCCGTGCACCACCTGGTAGTGCGCGGGCACTGCGCCTGAAACACTCATCACATCAAGCGCGCTTTTTAACTTTCAACTTTGAACTCAGAGAAAAAAGCCGGCATGAATGTTTCATTCATACCGGCCAGCTCTCCCTTTTTTTCTACATCTTAGTGAGCGTGAGCTTCACCGGCACCGCGAGGAATACGGATATCCTCAACAATGTGCTGGATGTGCTCCGGCGGCGGTGCGGTGACACGGGACACGGCAAAGGCCACGATAAAGTTCAGCACCATGCCGAAGGTACCGATGCCTTCCGGTGACACACCGAACCACCAGTGTTCCGCCGTGTTCAGCTCCGGAGAGATGAACTTGAAGAACACGATATAGCTGAAGGTAAAGATCAGGCCCACCAGCATGCCGGCAATGGCGCCTTCCTTGTTCATCCGCTTGTAGAAGATGCCCATGAGAATCACCGGGAAGAAACTTGCCGCAGCCAGGCCGAAGGCAAAGGCCACCACCTGTGCCACAAAGCCCGGTGGATTGATCCCGAAGTAGCCGGCAATACAGATCGCCACCACCGCCGCACCGCGTGCAGCAAGCAGTTCCTGTTTCTCACTGATATCCGGCTTCAGGGTCTTCTTCAGCAAGTCATGGGAAATAGCACTGGAAATCACCAGCAACAGGCCTGCCGCTGTGGACAGCGCCGCCGCTACGCCACCGGCCGCCACCAGAGCAATGACCCAGGCCGGCAGATTACCGATCTCCGGATTGGCCAGTACGATGATGTCACGGTCGATATAGACTTCGGAGGTGTTGTCGGTGGGTGCATTGGTGAGCACCCGCTCGCCGTAGTCACCGGAGGCTTCCTCACGGCTGCCTGCAAAGGTGGGCTTGCCTTCGAACGGTGCGCCGGCACGCATCTGCACGGTACCGTCGCCGTTCTTGTCCACCCAGCCGATCAGTCCGGAGTTCTCCCAGTTGTAGAACCACTCAGGCAGCTCGGTGTACTGGGTTTCGTTCACGGTATCGATCAGGTTCAGACGGGCAAAAGCGCCCACGGCCGGTGCGGAGGTGTACAGCAGCGCGATGAAGAACAGCGCCCAGCCGGCACTGATGCGGGCATCCTTTACGCGAGGCACGGTGAAGAAACGCACAATCACATGGGGCAGGCCCGCGGTACCGCACATCAGTGCTGCCGCAATGAAGAACACATCAATGGTGGACTTGGAGCCCTCAGTGTATTCGGTAAAACCAAGATCGGTGACCACCTGATCCAGCTTCTGCAACAGGTAGACGCCACTGTCATTCCCGGCAGCATCCAGCACCGTACCGCCAAAGCCGGTTTGCGGAAGAACATGGCCAGTCATCATGATGGAAAGGAATACTGCCGGCACCAGGAAGGCAAAAATCAGCACACAGTATTGCGCCACCTGGGTATAGGTAATCCCCTTCATGCCACCCAATACGGCGTAGAAGAAAACGATCGCCATACCAATGACCACGCCCGTGTTCACGTCCACTTCCAGGAAGCGGGCAAACACGATACCGGTGCCACGCATCTGCCCGGCCACATAGGTGAACGACACGAAGATCACGCAGATCACCGCAACGGTTCTTGCCACACTGGAGTAATAACGGTCACCAATGAAATCCGGCACGGTGAACTTGCCGAACTTGCGCAGGTACGGGGCCAGCAACATGGCCAACAACACGTAGCCACCTGTCCACCCCATCAGGTAGACCGAGGCATCGTAGCCGGCATAGGCAATGATCCCTGCCATGGAAATGAACGACGCGGCTGACATCCAGTCCGCAGCCGTGGCCGCACCATTGGCAAGCGGAGAGACACCGCCACCCGCCACATAGAAATCCTTGGTGGAGCCGGCCCGCGACCAGATCGCAATGCCGATATACAGGGCAAAGGAGCCGCCCACAAACAAATAGGTTAGGGTTTGAATATCCATACGGCCTCCCAGCTCAGTCTTCGTGGACGTCGAACTTGCGGTCCAGCTTGTTCATGGAATGCGCGTACATGACAATCAGTACCAGGAACGCATAGATCGCGCCCTGTTGTGCAAACCAGAAACCGAGCTTGAAACCGAACAGGTTGATCTGATTGAGTTCGTCCACCAGCAAAATGCCGCAGCCATAAGAGACAGCGAACCAGATAGCCAGGTAGGTCAGAATCAATCGCAGGTTGGCGGCCCAATATGCACGGGCGTTTTCTTCTCTCATTACTCGTCCCTCTGCGTCCTCGTTACAAGTGGCCTTCTCCTCAGGAGATCGGGCTTGTATCAAGACTAGCCAAAGGGCAGGTCTGGCACAGTATGACTTTAGTCGAAGGGCCTGGGGGCCTGTATTTATCGGACCCCGGGCCTGCACCTGAGCAAGAATTTCAGTATCATGGGTGGGTCTGGTCAGGAACGACCCCAACCTAATAACAACAATGGATGTCGCAATGAAAGCAGTACGATGGATTCTGGGTGCGGTATTGCTCCTGTTGATCACCATCACTGCCACCCTGCAGCTTTCCCCGAACCTGGGTAGCTGGCCCCTTGCCCCACAGCCCCCAACCCCCGGGGAAGTGACGATCACTTATCTGGGCACCAGTACCATCCTGATCAGTGACGGCGAGACCCAAATACTCACGGATGGCTACTTTTCACGGGTGAGCATTCCCGAGCTCTTTACCCGTATCGAGCCGGATCAGGCGCGGATTGAATCGGCCCTGAACAAGGCCGGCATCGATAAACTGGACGCCATCCCGGTACTCCACTCCCACTTTGATCACGCCATGGATAGCGGCATCGTTGCGCGCATGACTGACGCCCAGCTGCTGGGCTCTACGTCGTCGGCCATGGCAGCACGTGGTAGCGATCTGGATGAAAAACGCATCACCACCGTCCAGACCCATCACCCTTATCAATTCGGCGAATTCACCCTTTATTTTGTGCCTGCCGATCATGTCCCGCTGCCCCGCCCCATCGAAAAATGGACCGGCAAGGGCGAGATTACCGCGCCAGTAAAACCGCCCGCCTATCTGGGCGCCTGGCAGGAAGGCGGCTGCTATGGTCTGGTGATCAAACACCCCTCAGGCAGCCTGCTGATCCAGGGCAGTGCAGGTATGCAGCCCGGCGAACTGGATCGCTACCAAGCAGATTATGCCCTGCTGGCCAGTGCCAGCCTGGGGAAGCAGAGTGAGTATTATCAGCAGGTTTTCTATGATGAGACCGTCGGTGCCGTGGGGGCACACACCATCATCCCGGTGCACTGGGATAACTTCTTTGTGGAACTGACGGAAGACGTCAAGCCGCTGCCCTGGCTGCTCGACAATCTGGATAAATCCTTCGACGCGCTGGCCAATCGGCATAACGGTGATTTCGTGGTGCTCAAACCCTTTCAGCGGCTGACGCTGACGCCGCCGGAATCCGTTGATCTCCCTGTAGATACGGAAGCATCGCCTCCGGCTGGTTGACCCGTTTGACCTGCTCCAGCATGGCGCCGGCCTGGGGCCATTGCCGACGCAGATAGCTGAGCCACTGCTTGATCCGGCCGGCTACCTGAGCGTCGGTCCCCGTGCCCATGATATCCAGCGCAAAGCGCTGTATCACCGCCACCACACTCTCCCAGTCTGACGGCTGCCCGGTTCGCAGGTCACGCAGCAGCCAGGGATTGGCCACCGCCCCCCGGCCCAGCATCAGGTCATCACACCCGCTTTCCTGCTGACAGCGACGGGCATCGGCCACCGTCCAGATCTCACCATTGGCAATCACCGGGATGCTGACCGCCTCACGGATATGACCAATGCGGTCCCAGAACGCCGGTGGCTTGTAGCCCTGACGCTTGGTCCGTCCATGCACGGTCAACCAGGCGGCACCGGCGGCTTGCACAGCCCGCGCGTTCTCCAGCGACAGCGCATCGTCCTCATTACCCAGCCGCATTTTCACAGACACAGTAATGTGCTCCGGCACGGCCCGACGCACTGCCTGGGTAACGGCATGGACCACGTCGGGCTCGTCCAGCAATACCGCGCCACCGCGATGCCGGTTCACCGTTTTAGCCGGGCAACCGAAGTTAAGATCAATGGCAGGCGCGCCTAACTCCACCGCTCTGGCCGCGTTTTCCCCCATGCAGGCAGGATCAGACCCCAACAATTGCAGATGCACAGGCACACCCGCCCGGGTGCGCGCGCCTTGTTTCAGCTCGGGACACCAGCGATAGAAAACTTTTGGGGGAAGCAGCAGTCCATTGACCCGGACGAATTCGCTGACGCACCAGTCGTAGTCGCCCACATCGGTCAGCGCCTGACGGACCCAGAAGTCCGCCAAGCCTTCCATAGGGGCCAGAATCAGTTTCATGGGGCGGATTCTATAGCAGGATGGGGCAGGCGGCACGTGAAGTGCGGGCCAGTAAGCAGAGAATTTGGCCTACCTCAATGCGTTTCTGGAATCCTTGCCTCGCCGAGGCTCGGATCGCCCAGGCAAGCTGGGCTCCTACAGCGGCCCCGGGTGTTTTTTGTAGGAGCCCAGCTTGCCTGGGCGAATCGGGCAACTAAAGAAACCGCCCACCCCCGGGAACCTTTTGGCCTTTCCTAATCCAGTCAAGCGTAGCCCGTGGCTCGTCGCTTTTGGTCATTGCCCTTCCCCGGAATTGCGCCATACTTTCTGGCATGTGGACGACAACCATCCGCCCCCGCTTTTGCGAAACCGATGCACTGGGGCACATCAACAATACGGTTTTACCCGTCTGGTTCCTGGAAGCCCGGGAGCCGGTGATTGCCCTTTTTACACCCGACCCCACCCGTTCGGACAATGGTCTGGCCATGGTCAACATGGAGATCGCCTTCAAGGCTGAATCCATGTTTGGCAGCCCGGTCACCATTACCACCACCATTGGCCGCATTGGCAACAGCTCATTGCAGGTCATTCAACGGGCCTGGCAGAACGGGGTACTGACGGCAGAGGGCAAGGCGGCACTGGTCAGCTTCAACACGGTGACACGAAAGAGCCAGGCGATCACCGACAATCAGCGGCAACAACTCCAGCAACACACAGAAACACCACAGGCAGCACAGCCACCGGCATGATTGCGGATGGCACCGAAGACCTCTCTGCGCACTTCTCCTCTTTATTGTCCGCTATCACGTTCCCCCACACCCACGGTGCACCGTTCAGAAAACGCCACCCTCGAGTGGTGTTCAACCCGCGATCCTTTATCAAATTATCGCACTGCAATGACCTTCTACTTTTAGCTACCTATTGACGAAATAAAGGAAATAACCGGGATAAATGCCGTCAGTTCCTTGCAATCACGCTTTTCATTTGACACGGTAAAGCACATTAATTCGAAACAATGGACGAGTTTCGAATAAAAAATCTGACGAAAAACAGGCAATGAGAGGGTACTGCCATGACCATTCGATCATTCCCCGGTGCTATCGTCGCGGCTGTCATGATGACCACGCTGGCCGCATGTAGCGACAACGATAGTGAGAGCGCCAGCCAGTCAGCCAGCGCTGAGCCAGAAGGTCAGACCTGGCGTTATGCTCACGAGGAATACGAAGGTGATGTACAGGATGTCTTTGCCTACAAATTCAAGGAATACATCGAAGAGAATTCTCCTCACACCCTGAAGATTCACCGCTATGGTGAAATCGGCGAATCCGATGATGCCATGGAACTGGCCCAGGCCGGCGTCCTGCAGTTCGTCAATCAATCCCCCGGCTTCACCGGCTCCCTGATCCCCGAAGCACAAATCTTTTTCATCCCTTACCTGCTGCCGGTAGACAGCCAGCAAATCGTATCCTTCTTCAAGGAAAGCAAGGCCATCAACGATGAGTTCCCGGCACTCTATGCCGAGCAGGGCCTGGAACTGCTGGCCATGTACCCGGAAGGTGAAGTCGTGGTCACGGCCGATGAAAAAGTCACAACTCCGGAAGGCTTCAAGGGAAAGAACATTCGGGTGATGACCAATCCGTTGCTGTCTGAGACCTACAGTGCCTTTGGTGCCACGCCCACCCCGCTTCCCTGGGGCGAAGTCTACGGTGCCCTGCAGACCAATATCATTCAGGGGCAGGAGAATCCGATCTTCTGGATCGAATCTGCACGTCTTTATGAAGTGTCCCCCAATCTGATCTTCACCGGGCACAGCCAGTTTGTGACCGCCATGATGGCCAACCAGGATTTCTACAACGGCCTCTCTGAAGAAAACAAGCAACTGGTGAAAGATGCCACCGCCCACGCCCGCCAGCATATTTTCGAGTACGTGCCAGGTCTGGGTGAAAAGAAACTGGGCACCATTATGGCGGACAGCGAAGAAGTCACTGTGACCCGACTGGATGAAGAGCAACGCCAGGCGTTTCGCGATCGCGCCCCGCAAGTAGAAGCCAAGTTCATTGAAATGACCGGTGAACGCGGCGAAAAGCTGCTTGAACAATTCAAGGCTGACCTGCAGGCCGTTACCAGCGACGCCGGCGACGACGAAGCCGCCGAGTAACACAACGCTGCAAGGGGCCCGCCCCGGCATGACAATCCGCCTCGCGCCCGGAAGGGCTTCCGGGTACGTGGCGGCTCAGCAGAGGTCGGTCAGGAAGATCGGACCCGGATCCTGTATCGGCTGACAAAGGGAAACGACCATGAGCGACGATGCGCCCCTTGACCATGACTCCAGCCTGCCTGGCTTCCTGGGCACCATCGATAACGGGATCGCCCGAATAGAGTCACTCTTTCTGGCCCTCGGCGTTCTGCTGATGGCAGTCAATACGGTTGCCAATGTGGTGGGCCGATTTCTTCTCGGTGAAAGCCTGCATTTCTCCGAGGAAGTGAACCGTATACTGATCATACTTATCACCTTTGCCGGTATCGGCTACGCGGCACGACATGGCCGCCATATCCGCATGTCTGCGCTTTACGATGTTTTCCCAAGTCATGTTCGCCGGGTGATGATGGTCATCATCAGTTTCGTGACGGCGACGGTGATGTTTTTCCTGTGCTGGTTTTCCGTCACTTATATCCAGTCGGTCTACAGCACCGGACGCGTTTTGCCCACCCTGGGCTTCCCGATCTATACCATTTATCTCTGGGTGCCCGTTGGGCTGGCAGTGACCGGCATTCAATACCTGATGACAGGCATCAAGAATATTGTCTCCCGTGATGTGTACCTCTCCACTTCTGTGCTGGATGGCTACGAAGAAAAAGAGAAGGAGGTCTGAATCATGGCGTGGATAATGTTTTTGGTGATGCTTGCGCTACTGCTGTTTGGCTTTCCCATGAAGGTGCCGTTGATTCTCGGCGCTGTGGTCGGCTTCGTGATGATGTTCGACGGTTTTGACCGTATGGAATTCTTCATCCAGCAAATGCTGGCAGGCATCCGCCCCACCGCACTGATTGCCGTGCCCATGTTTATCCTTGCTGCCGATATCATGACCCGGGGACAATCCGCCAACCGGCTGGTGAACATGGTGATGGCATTCATTGGCCATATCAAAGGCGGCCTGGCTGTGAGCACCGCCACCTCCTGCACCCTGTTCGGCGCGGTGTCCGGTTCGACTCAGGCCACCGTGGTCGCAGTGGGCTCACCATTGCGCCCGCGCATGCTGGAGTCCGGTTACAAGGATTCCTTCACCCTGGCCCTGATCATCAACGCCAGTGACATTGCCTTCCTGATTCCCCCCAGTATCGGCATGATTATCTATGGGGTCATCTCAGGAACCTCCATTGCCGAACTGTTCATCGCCGGCATTGGCCCGGGCCTGTTGATCCTTTTCATGTTCTCCATCTACTGCATCATTTATGCATACCGGATGGATGTTCCCACGGAGGCGAAGGCCAGCTGGGGAGAACGTTTCCGGTCCGTGCGCCAGGCGCTCTGGCCGCTGGGTTTTCCCGTCATCATTGTGGGCGGGATTTACGGCGGCATCTTCAGCCCCACTGAAGCCGCAGCCGCTTGCGTACTCTATGCCGTGATTCTGGAATTCGTAATCTTCCGCTCACTGAAAGCCAGAGACATCTACGAAATTGCCAAATCCACCGGCTTGATCACCGCGGTGGTCTTCATTCTCGTTGCCGTTGGCAACGGCTTTTCCTGGATTCTTTCCTTTGCCCAGATTCCGCAAACCGTACTGGGCTCCCTGGGCATCAATGAAGCTGGCCCCAATGGAGTATTGCTGGCCATTGCCATTGCCTTCTTCATTGCCTGCATGTTCGTGGATCCCATTGTCGTAATCCTGGTACTGACACCGATCTTTGCGCCAGCGGTAGCGTCCACCGGGCTGGACCCGGTACACGTGGGCATCCTGATTACCATGATGGTGGCCGTGGGGTCGGCAACGCCCCCATTCGGATGCGATATCTTCACCGCCATTGCCATCTTCAAGCGTCCCTACTGGGAAGTGATCAAGGGCACACCACCCTTTGTCATCATGCTGTTGGCGGCTACGTTACTCGTCATTTTCTTCCCGCAGATTGCGCTGTTCCTGCGGGACGTATTCTTCCAATAAGAGGTTGTCATTCGCGCACGGAGGCTCGCATGTACAAGAAAATACTGGTTCCAATCGACGGCTCCAAACAGTCGCTGGTGGCGCTGGATCATGCTGCCCATCTGCAACAGGATGACAGTGATGACTCCGAAATGATTCTCCTGTGCGTGTTCAAGCACCACAGCCTCTTCGAAGCCTCACTGTCCATGGTGCGTCCCGAGGAAGTCGATCTGCCTGACGACGCCCTGCGGGAGTACGCCACCACAGTTGCAGAACATGCCAGGGAAATGGCCATCAAGGCGGGCGCAAAAAAGGTGCGCGCCTTCGTCAAGGGCGGCAGACCGTCACGCGCCATTGTTCGCTTTGCCAAGGACAACGGTATTGACCTGATTGTCATGGGCGCCCGGGGTACCAGCAGTGATGTGGACGGCTACTTTCTTGGCAGTGTGTCGCAGCGCGTCGCCAGTCTGGCGCAATGCCCGGTGCTGATTGTTTAAAACCAGAGGGAGAAAACAATGAACTATCAACGTACCTTGAGGCTGTCTTCTGCAGTCCTCGCCAGCCTTGCCGCATTGCCGGCTTCCGCCGCACTGGAAGTCACCCCGTACGGCTCATTGCGAATTTCTACCGAAGCGGTGTCTGTGGATGATGCCAAACCCGGTGAAGATGACTCTTACACCGCCCTGCGCGATGCCTATTCCCGTCTGGGGGTAACGGCTGCCTATAATGATCTCGATTGGGTAGATCTCAACGCCACTGTAGAATTCCCCATCAATTCCGCACTGCTCCGCGCGGAAGATCCGTCCTTCTTCCAGGCATCCTACAAGGGCAACAACAAACCCCGGGTGGCGGATATCACCGCTACCACAGACAATCTGGGCACCCTGCGTGTGGGTACCCAATGGCTGGCCTACTACAATACAGTGGCCTACCCGGTGGATTATTTCAGTTCGTTCTATTCCGGTTTTGCCACCCAGGCCACCTTCCGCCGGGATGCCGCCACCTACACCACCCCAACCATCGGGGGGCTGACGGCTACCGTCTCTGCCGTGGACATGACCCATGAGGCCGGTACCAATTACCTGGATAGCTGGCAGTACGCCCTTGGCTGGGCCATTGGCGACCTGACCCTGGGACTGGCCTATCAGGATACCGAGCAGGAAACCGGTGATAATGCCGACCAGGCGGGGGCATCGCTGGCTTATGTGATCGGTGGATGGCGCTTTGCCGCCAAGGTGGAGCAGCTGCAATCCAACATTGATGGTCTGCAGGACGAGGATCCGGTTACCTACAACCTGTATGGTTCCTACAGCTGGAACAAGTACACGGTGAAAGCCATGTTTGCCAATGGCGAGGAAACCGATGATCCCGCCGCCTTCTATCAGGGTGACTCCTATCAGGTCGGTCTCGACTATCAGTACAGCGAAAATCTGAAGCTGTTCGCCGACTACTTCTATGAAGAGCTCAGCTACGCGATTTATACCCCCAATAGCCGCAGTTTTGACACGCTGGCTCCCTATCTGGCGGAAAGTGATGGTCAGGCCTTCTCACTGGGTCTGCGCTATGATTTTTAAGAGAGACGCTTCACGCATCACGCTGCACGCAACAACGCGACACCAAGGTGTGCAGTAAGACTGACCCAAGACGCCGCGTCCGAACCCCGGGCGCGGCGTCTACTGAAAGACATGCCATTTGATCAACAGAACAGCGGGATTCGGAAGTGTCAGAGGTTTCCAGGGTTTGGTTTGCATCTGGCGTCAAGCATCCGGCGTCCAGCGCCAATCAAGAACCCCGCCGGCGCCGCAGGGCTCACGCCATAGCTTAGGAGATCAGAGGAAGAAGCCGCCCTGCGGTTTCCGGCGGGTCTTTCACTATAAGCAGGCTCGGCCCCGCCCCGAAACCCTTTCTTTAGAACCTTTTGGAATCAATCCGCAGCCGGGCAAAGTTCCGGACAAAAAAGCCTCTCTTTCAATAGGTTACAACACTGCCAACCCACCCCAACCGGGTCATGTAACGGTGATTTTCAGGCCATAAACGGATTGATTCACCCCTCAGGCTGATTTACTGTTGCCGCCGTATAATCCAGCCAATGCCACCAACGCAGCCCCGGAGACTTCCCATGGCCAAAAAGGCGCCGCCCGCCCTGGAAACCGCACTGGACAACCTGGAAAACCTGGTTGAACGGATGGAATCCGGAGAATTGACCCTGGAAGAGTCCCTGAAAGCCTTTGAAGAGGGCGTGCGTCTGTCCCGCGATTGCCAGCAGGCCTTGCAGCAAGCGGAGCAGAAAGTCCGCATTCTGCTGGAGCAGAACAGCGATGCCGAGCCCCAGCCTTTCACCGGCGACAATGATGAGCAGTAGTTTCCCGGCGCTGGACACCCTGCGTACCACCTCCCTGACCCGGCTGGACGACAGTCTGGATCGGCTGATTCCCGCCACCAGTGCGGCCAGCCGCCTCAGTGAGGCCATGCGCTATGCCGCGCTGAGCGGAGGCAAGCGCATTCGCCCACTGCTGGTCTATGGCGCCGCCGAACTGGCCGGCGCCACACCCGGCCAGGCTGACATCCCCGCCTGTGCAGTGGAACTGATCCATGCCTACTCCCTGGTCCACGATGATCTGCCGGCCATGGATGACGATGACCTGCGCCGCGGCCAACCCACCTGTCACAGGGCGTTTGATGAGGCCACGGCCATCCTCGCCGGTGACACCCTGCACACCCGGGCCTTCGAGCTGCTCGCCAGCGAAGGGGATTTTCGTGCCGAGACCCGCATCGCCATGATCCGCCAACTGTCCTGCGCCGCAGGCGTGGACGGTATGGCCGCAGGCCAGATGCAGGACATGCTGGCCCAGGGCCAGCAACAGACCGTGGCCGCACTGGAAGAAATGCATTACCTGAAGACCGGCCGCCTGATCACCGTGAGCCTGCAGCTGGGCTATTTTGCCGCCGAAATCGACCAGCCCGTGCTGCTGGAGGACCTGACCCGGTTCGGCGATGCCATTGGCCTGGCATTCCAGATCCAGGACGACATTCTCGATGTGACCATGGATACCGAGCAACTGGGCAAGCCCTCCGGTTCGGATGAGAAGCTCAACAAGAGCACCTTCCCCTCGCTACTGGGGCTGGATGCCAGCCGGGAACGGGCCCGCTTGCTCTGCGAGCAGGCTCAACAGGTTCTCTCTGGCTATGGCAGCCGCGCCGCGCCCCTGCAACAACTGGCGCAATACATCATTGCCCGCAATCACTGACGACTCACCCTCCGGGCCTGTATACTAAACCCTGTTGACATGCAGCCAGTACCGACCCAGGCAATCCAACGCTATGCCCAAGACTTTTACGCAGATTCCGCTGACGCGCCCCTCCACGCCGTTGCTGGACACACTGAACAGCCCCGCTGAATTGCGACGGCTGCCTGCCAGCCAACTGGGACGGGTGGTGGATGAACTGCGCGAGTACCTGCTGTATGCAGTCGGCCAGTGCGGCGGCCATTTCGGCGCCGGGCTCGGCGTTGTCGAACTGACGGTGGCGCTGCATTACCTCTACAACACGCCGGACGACCGCCTTGTATGGGATGTGGGCCACCAGTGCTATCCCCACAAGATCCTGACCGGCCGCCGTGAGGGCATCACCTCGATCCGCCAACAGCATGGCCTGTCCGGTTTTCCCAAGCGCAGCGAGTCCGAATACGACACCTTTGGTGTGGGCCACTCCTCCACCTCCATCAGTGCCGCTCTGGGCATGGCACTGGGCGCAGAAATGGCCGGCAGTGACCGGCGGGCGGTAGCGATTATCGGGGATGGCGCCATGACCGCCGGCCAGGCCTTCGAGGCCATGAGCCACGCGGCGCACACCCGCTCCAACCTGCTGGTGATCCTTAACGATAACAATATGTCCATCTCCCACAACGTGGGCGGGCTATCCAATTACTTTGCCCGCATCTGGGCCAGCAAGAGCTATATTGCCCTGCGCGAAGGCGGCAAGAAGGTACTCTCTACCATGCCGGCGGCCTGGGATTTCATCCGCCGCACCGAAGAGAGCATGAAGAACATGGTGAGCCCGGACATGCTGTTCGAGGCCATTGGCTTCAATTACATCGGCCCCATCGATGGCCACAACATCGACGAGCTGGTACGCACCCTGGGCAACATGCGCGCCCTGGAAGGCCCGCAATTGCTGCACGTCTACACCACCAAGGGCAAAGGCTTTGCCCCGGCAGAAGCCGACCCGGTAGGTTACCACGCCATCAACAAGATCGAGCCGAAGCCCAAGGTCCAGGTGGCCGTGCCGACCAAAGCCAAGTCACCCAAGTATCAGGACGTTTTCGGCCAGTGGCTGTGCGACATGGCAGCCCAGGACAAGCGCCTGGTGGGCATTACCCCGGCCATGTGCGAGGGGTCCGGCATGGTCGCCTTCAGCCAGCAGTACCCGGACCGCTTCCACGACGTGGCCATTTGCGAACAGCATGCCGTCACCCTGGCCGGCGGACTCGCCTGCGAAGACCAGAAACCGGTGGTAGCGATCTATTCCACCTTCCTGCAGCGCGGCTATGACCAACTGATCCACGATGTGGCTCTGCAGGATCTGGACGTGACCTTTGCCCTGGATCGCGCCGGCTTGGTGGGTGAAGACGGCGCCACCCATGGCGGTGTCTTTGACCTGGCCTATCTGCGCACCGTGCCAAACATGATCGTCGCCGCGCCTTCCGACGAAAATGAATGCCGCCAACTGCTCACCAGTGCCTACCAGTACCACGGCCCTTCCGCGGTCCGTTACCCCCGTGGCACCGGCCCGGGCGTGGATATCCAGCAACCGCTGGAACCCCTGGCCATTGGCCAGTCACGCACCCTGCTGGAAGGCAAACAGGTGGCCATTCTCGCCTTCGGCGCACTCACAGGCGCCGCTCTTGAGGCCGGCAAGGCTCTCAATGCCACGGTGATCGACATGCGCTGGGTGAAACCGCTGGACCGCGACGCGATTCTCAACGCCGCCGCCAGCCACAGCCTGATCGCCACACTTGAAGACCATCAATTGATGGGGGGCGCGGGTTCCGCAGTGAACGAACTACTGAACGAGGAAGGGATCGTCATGGATGTGATGAACCTGGCCCTGCCGGATCAGTTCATTCATCACGGCAAGCGTGACACCTTGCTGGCAGAAGCCGGGCTGGATGCACACAGTATCGAGCGACGCATCCGCGAGCGCCTCAGCCGACAGCCGCTCGCCCACGCCAGCGAACACTGAAGCGACAACCCTTTCTGCCCGTATCATGATCCGTCGGCGGCGCCTCACGGCGCCAGGCTGGCAAGGCGGCGGGTTTCTCTATTTAGGTGAACAGGATTTAACCGCCGCATTTTGACGCTCGCAGATGCCTGTCTCGTGGGAGACTGCTTGCAGGAGAATGTAGGTCTGGCAAGGGCAATGCGCTTGCAAGCATACCCTGACGAGCACAGAGAGCTCCCACAAGAGGAAGCACCTCCGCTTCCTCAGGGCCTTCATGAAACTGTGGGACAGCAGTGGGCTCCCTAATCCTCTTTCTTGCGCGGTCCGTTGTCGCTGACCAACCGCACCGTCGGCGGCGGCTCATACAGACGCCAGTTATCCCGGCCGCCCTGCTTGGCCTGATAGAGCGCCCGGTCCGCCGCATCCAGCAGCTGGAGCGCACTGAGCTTGTCGCCGGGTCCTTTCACCGCCACCCCCACACTGATAGTCACTTCTTCCGATGCCGGGTTATGGGCATGGGGAATACCCAGCGCCCGGACGGAGCGGCACAGACGTGACGCCAGCCGAACGGCCTCCGTCTCATCCACCCCGGGGTAGAGCAGCACGAATTCTTCACCGCCAAAGCGGGCAACCAGGTCGCCACCACGGCGACTGTAGCGCCCCAGTTCATCGGCCAGTGACCGCAAGCAGGCATCACCCTGCAAATGTCCATAGTGATCGTTGTAGGCCTTGAAACGGTCCACATCCACCAGCATCACGGTGAGGGGTTGCTGGCTACGCTGGCAGCGGCGCCACTCCCGGTCCAGCGCCTCATCAAAATAGCGGCGGTTGGCCAGCCCGGTAAGGCTGTCCTCCCGGCTCAGGCGGTGTAAACGGTCTGCCAGGGACTGGGTGCGCAGCTGCTGGCGCAGCAATTGCCGCTGGTTGAAAAACAGCAAACGGCCACGCACTTCCTCGGTATAACAGAGAAACATGCCCAACAGACTGATACCGGTATAGGTGCGGTGGGCGATTTGCCAGTCGATCCCCCGGCCAAACTGCTCCGCGATCAGCCACCCCAGCAGCCCACCGGCCCAGCAGGCCAGGGTAGCTACCGGGAAACGCAGCCCCACCATGGCATAGACAATGACCAGCGCGTAAATCACCGAGACATTGGCCAACTGCACGGAACCTGGCTCATCCAGGAAACCGGGAATGGCCATGGACAGCATGACCGCAAGGAAACTGCCGATACCGGCATAGACAGGAAAGTAATGGTCCAGGGACCGGAACTGGGCGAGGATCCCCGCTATCATGACAATGATACCCACCCAGATATAGGTGCCCAACCACAGGCCGCGGACGGCTTCCGGCGCCAGCGCGTAGATACCGCTGACCAGAATCATGTAGAGAACAAGAATATAAAAGGCGTTCACCCGGAAGCTGGCGACGGCCTCCAGGCACTGATACTCACGATATTCCGACTCCAGGCGCCGCGGGAAACGCAACCAGCGCACCCCCGGTGCCACAACCCGCCTGGAGCGGGGATCAGTCTCCGCCATGGCAATTCCCTTGCACAGCCCGAACATTCGTCATCAGTTCAGGCTAGTTTGTCCCTCAATGGCATGCCAATACCGATCTCCGAACGGTAGTGACAGAACGATATCATGACAAAATGCAGTGTTTTTCACAGTGACGGAGTCTGCATCGGCAGACGAACTCGCACCGGGCCGCGCAAAGGCCCCGGGAGCCTGACACGCCCTCAGGCAGCGGCAAACTGTGCAGGAAGGTAAATAATCAACAGCTGCATGACTACTGCTGCGTACACCCCGGCCAGCAGATCATCCACCATGATGCCCAGCCCGCCGTCGACCCGGCGGTCCAGCCAACCAATGGGCCAGGGCTTGATGATGTCGAAGAAGCGGAATGCCAAAAAACCGGCCAGTGCCCCCCAGGGGGTCACGGGAACCGCAATCATGGTCACCAGCAGGCCGGCAATTTCGTCCCAGACAATGCCAGGGTGATCATGCACATTCATGTCGTGGGAAGTCTTGCCGCACAGATAAGGACCAACCAGGATCACCAGCGCCGTCGCCAGCAGGTACCCCCACATGGGCAGCTGGGCGCACAGCCACCAGATCGGCATGGCCGCCACTGTCCCGAACGTCCCCGGCGCCACAGGCGCCAACCCGGAACCAAAACCAAAGGCCAGAAAATGCACCGGGTTCTTCATCTGCGGCCGTTTCAGTTCCATGCGCGTCCTCTGTCTGGTTTTTTGTTTAGATTTTAGGTTTTGGCGTGAAGCATGAAGCGTGTTGCATGTTGCTTCTCTTGTTGGGTGCTGCATGTCGCGTGCAAGCAGCTCTAACCAAAGTGCCGCCAGCCCGTCGCGGACAACGGCCGACACTCTCCGGCCAGGGAGTACAAACGGACTCCCGGCTGTGCATCGACACGGCCAATCACATGACAGCCCGCCGGCACCGCCGCGCCGTCTCGCAGGGTGAACAACAGCACATAATCGTCGCCACCCTGCAGTTGCAAACGCCGCTGCTCTTCATGATCACAATCGCACAGGATAGCAGCATCCAACGGCAAAGCCGCCTCATCCAGCGTGGCACCAAGCCCACCGGAGGCTTCCAGTACATGATTCAGATCCGCCAGCACACCATCGGAAATGTCGATACAGGCTGAGGCCAGACCACGAAGCGACAAGCCCAGGGAGAGTTGCGGCTGCGGGCGCCGGAAGTGGTCGATGGCCGGACCATGACGGCACCCTTGTTGCCAAAGGTGCAAGCCATGCAACCCGGCGCCAGTCACGCCACCCAGACAGATCCTCTCGCCGCTCTTCGCGCCACTGCGGCGCAACGCCAGCCCGGCAGGCACTGCACCGGTCGCCTGGATCGACACGGCCAGCGGCCCGCGGGTAATGTCTCCCCCCACCAGCGCAATGCCGGCAGCATCGGCGAGTTCGAACATGCCCCTGGAGAAACCGGCCAGCCAGTCTTCATTGACCTCTGGCAGGGTAAGGGACAACAGGAACCACAGCGGTTCAGCCCCCATGGCCGCCAGGTCGGACAGGTTGACCGCCAGACAGCGGTAGCCCACATCCGACGCCGCCATGTCGGCGGGAAAGTGCCGCCCTTCCAGGCTGGTATCCTGAGTCATCACCAGTTGATGACCAGCAGGAGGCGTCAGAATGGCCGCATCGTCACCGGGGCCCATCACGACAGAATCGTCTTGCCCGGCAAGCTGCGCATCATGATGAAAATACCGCCGGATCAGGGAGAACTCATCCAGCGGTTTGTCTGGGGAGGAGGTCATGGTATCAGTCTAGTGTGGGCGGCCCGGCAATGGCCAGAGTCGAGAGTCTGAGGTCGGACGTCGGACGTCGGACGTCGGACGTCGGACGTCGGACGTCGGACGCAAGAGACTAAAAGCCAGGGGACCACACAAGGCTTTTAGCGTCAGACTTCGGACGTCAGACGTCTGACCATTATGCCGTCCGCACCGCTCACTCGTCGCGGGAAGGACGCTCCGACGCCTCTTCATAACGCAGCTTGCGCGCCAGCTTGTCGAGCACACCATTCACATACTTGAAGGATTCCTCTGCACCAAATACCTTGGCCAACTCGATCCCTTCATTGATCACCACCCGGTAAGGCACATCCAGACGCTCCTTCAGTTCGAAGGCGCCCATGCGCAGAATGGCTTTCTCCACCTGGGAAAGCTCTTCCACACGACGGTCCAGAAACGGTGTCAGCAGCTCGTCCAGTTCCTTCACCTGGCCGGGCACCCCGTGGAGCAGATCGTGAAAGTACTCCCGATCGGTCTTGGCAAAATCATTATTCGCCAGGAACTGGGCTTCAATATCGGTGACACTGGCACCGGCCAGCTGCCACTGATACAGCGCCTGAAGGGTGAAACGGCGTGCCTTGCGACGGGCAGCAGGTGTGGCTTGGCTCATAACAATCTCTTGGTGCGTTTACCGCAATTAGCAAGGCCTCTCCCTGTCAGGAAGAGGCCACATCGTGCATCCGGCGTCCGGCTTTATTACAGCGCTTTAAACAGGGAAACCATTTCCAGCGCGCACATGGCGGCTTCGGCGCCCTTGTTGCCGGCCTTGGTGCCGGAACGTTCGATGGCCTGCTCGATGGTATCCACGGTGAGTACACCGAAGATCACGGGAACACCGGTGGCATTCTGCACGCCCGCCAGACCCTTGGCGGCTTCGCCGGCCACGTATTCGAAGTGTGCCGTGCCACCACGAATGACGGCACCCAGAGTGATCACTGCATCATAATCACGCTTCTCGATCACTTTCTTCACCGCCACCGGCAGTTCCCAGGCGCCCGGCACACGAATGATTTCGATGTCATCGCGGCTCACACCGTGGCGTACCAGCGCATCCACGGCGCCATCCAGCAAGGCTTCAACAACAAAGCTGTTGAAACGGGCCACGACGATACCGTAACGGCCGCCAACGTTGTTCAGGGAACCTTCGAGAGTGTTGATGTTGTGCATGTGTCTTGTCCTGATCGCTGGTCACGCCTGGCAACCCAGGTGCTTCCAGTGGTTTTGATTCGCCGCCAGACGCCTGATGCCTGATGCCGGACGCTTTTGGTTTTTAGCATCAGGCCTCGGGCGTCTGGCATCCAGCGCTCTATTAACTTCCTGCGTCCACGTACTCGGTGATCTCCAGATCGAAGCCACTGAGTGCGTTGAAGCGGATCGGTGAGCTGAGCAGTCGCATCTTGCGCACGCCCAGCGCCTTGAGAATCTGGGAGCCGGTGCCGATGTTACGGTAAGCACGGGATTCCCCCTTCGGTTTGCGGGGCTCGCCACCAAAGAAACTGTCCAGACGCTCTACCATGTCCTGGGAGTCGTAATCCTGACCGAGGATGATCACCACGCCGGCATCGGCACCGGACACGGCTTCCAGCACCCGGTGCATGTTCCAGCCAGTGCGGCCATTCATCTTGGCACTCATCAGGTCGCGCAGCGGATCCACCTGGTGCACCCGCACGGTCACTTCTTTCTCTTCGCTGATCTCGCCTTTCACCAGCGCCACATGGGTGAGACCATCCACGGTGTCACGAAAGGCCACCAGACGGAAATCGCCATACCAGGTATCCAGCACATTATCGGACACTTGCTCGATGGTCTTTTCATTGAGCGCCCGGTACTGGATCAGATCGGCAATCGTGCCAATCTTGAGATCGTGCTCCTTGGCAAACACTTCCAGATCTTCGCGGCGGGCCATGGAGCCATCTTCATTCATGACTTCACAGATTACCCCCGCCGGCTCGCAACCCGCCAGCTGGGCAAGGTCGCAGGAGGCTTCGGTGTGTCCGGCACGACGCAGTACACCGCCGGGCTCAGCCATCAGCGGGAAAATATGACCCGGCTGGACAATATCGTAGGCCTTGGCGTTACGGGCCACCGCAGCCTGTACGGTACGGGCACGATCTGCCGCAGAAATACCGGTGGTCACCCCTTCGCGGGCCTCGATGGACACGGTGAACTTGGTACCAAAACCACTGCCGTTGCTCTGTACCATCAGCGGCAGTTCCAGCAACTCACAGCGCTCGCGGGACATAGGCATACAGATCAGGCCACGGCCGTACTTGGCCATGAAGTTGATGGCAGCGGCATCCACATGCTCCGCCGCCATCACCAGATCGCCCTCGTTTTCCCGATCCTCGTCGTCCATCAGGATCACCATCTTGCCCTGACGGATATCTTCGATCAGTTCTTCAATACTGTTGAGCTGCATAATGGTACTCGACCTTTCAAGCGTGGAGACTGACAACGTCTCCTCTGCATTTTTCACCGGTACTGAGCTGCAAGCGACAAGCTTCAAGCTACAAGGAAAACCAGCGCAAACCTTTCATTCACTACGCGACAATCGCGTCGAAAACGATCAATCTCTGGCAACAGCCCATCCCGCGTTGTTGCGTGATGCGTGAAGCCTGTTGCGTTACTTCAAAAACCCGTTTTCCGCCAGAAACGCCATAGAAATCCCCTGGGAAGTGGGCTCGGCGGCCTTCTCTCCCAGCAGCAGGCGCTCCAGGTAGCGGGCGATTATATCAACTTCCAGGTTCACTGGCGTCCCCACCTTCCACTGGCCGATGGTGGTGATTTCCTGGGTGTGCGGGATGATATTCAGGGAGAACACCGCACCGGACACGCTGTTCACCGTCAAGCTGATGCCATCCACGGTGATCGACCCTTTGTGGGCGATGTATCTGGCCAGCTCGGACGGCGCCTCGATATCGATACGCACCGAGCGCGCATCCTGCTTCATCTCGACAATCTTGCCCAGGCCATCCACATGGCCACTGACAAGGTGACCGCCCAGCCGGGTGGTCGGGGTCAGTGCCTTTTCCAGGTTGACCTGGCTGCCCACGGTGATCTGTTTCAACGAGGTCAACGACAGGGTCTCCCCGGACACATCCGCCTCAAAGCCGCCGCCCGGCAAGGCAGTGGCCGTCAGGCAGACCCCATTGACCGCAATGGAATCACCCTGCTGCACATCGCCAAAATCCAGATCATCACTCTTCACCAGCAGGGTCACATCCCCGCCTTTCGGAGTCATCGCGGCCACGGTGCCCATGGCTTCAATAATGCCGGTAAACATGCAAACTCTCCTGCGCCGGGCTTACGGACCAGACGCGCCCGGGATTGAGTTGAAAGTTTAAAGTTCAAAGTTGAAAAGCGCAGACCAGGACCTGCCTGTTGGCCATGCCGTGTCCGCGTTTACCGCTAATCGCGGCGCCAACCACTCAACCTCGCACCGCCCTCATCCGCGTTTTAACTTTCAACTTTGAACTTTAAACTCATTACGCTGGAACGAGCGTCAGGCGCAGGTCATTCCCCACCATCCGCACATCCTGCCATTGCAGCGAGACCTTCTCGCTCATGCTGGCCAGCTGTGGCAGGCCCAGCAGCGGGCGCGCCGACGATCCCAGCAGGGCCGGCGCCATATAGACGACCAGTTCATCGAACAGCCCCTCACGGACAAAGGCCCCGGCCAGCGTGGCGCCACATTCTACCAGCACTTCATTGCATTCGCGCCGGTTCAATTCCTTGAGTAATTGCACCAGGTCAATGCCGGATCCTGAGGCGGGCAGATGGATCACCTCCGCCCCGGCCGATTCCAGCGCATTCTGGCGGCCATCATGGCGCTCCCCGGCCACCAGCAGGCAGTGGCCCGGCGCACTCACCACCGGCACATCCGGCGGTGTGCGCAGGGTGCGATCCAGAATCACCCGCAGCGGCTGGCGCACCCACTCACTGCTGTATGAAGTGAGCGCCCACTGATCCGGACGCACCGTGTAGGAGGGCCGGTCCGCCAGCACTGTCCCCACGCCGGTGATCACTGCAGAGCTGCGTGCCCGCAGCCGCTGGACGTCTTCACGGGCAGCAGGACCGGTAATCCACTGGGACTCGCCACTGGCCATGGCGGTACGACCGTCGACACTGGCCGCAATCTTAATGCGGATAAAGGGGCGCTGGCGGGTCATCCGGGAAATAAAGCCGGGATTGAGTGCACGGGCTTCGTCTTCGAGCAGGCCGGAGGCCGTATCGATACCGGCATCCGCCAGCCGTTTGAGCCCCTGCCCCGCGACCTGCGGATTGGGATCTCGCATGGCAGCGACGACACGGGTCACTCCGGCCTCTAGCAGCGCATCCGCACAGGGACCGGTTCGGCCAGTATGGGAACAGGGTTCCAGGGTGACGTAGGCGGTGGCACCGCAGGCTTTGTCACCGGCCACAGCCAGGGCATGGCGCTCGGCGTGGGGCTCGCCCGCACGGGCATGAAAACCCTCACCAACAATCTCGCCATCACGCACCAGTACGCACCCCACCCGTGGATTAGGGTCGGTGGTATAAAGAGCGCGACGGGCCAACTGCAGAGCCCGCGCCATCATCTGGCGGTCAAAGTCGGTGAACATGGGCGCATTCTACTTGATGCCGGCCCCGGATGCCGCAACAAAGCGACCCGCATCCTCAACAAAATCTGCCAGCACGGCCCTCCCCTGCTCTTCCATGAACTGCTGGAACGCGCCAGCCACCACCGAGAGACGCTTGCGCGAGGGTCTGACCAGATGCCATTGGGTCACGATTGGCAACCCTTCCACGCGCAACGGCGACAGGCCGACCCAGCCCCCCAGATTCAGGGTATGGGCGGAAAGGATCGAAATGCCAAGCCCTGCCATCACCGAATGGCGGATAGCCTCATTGCTTTCTACGGTCATTTTCACGTTCAGCGTCTGCCCCTGCTGCTGAAGATACTGCTCAATGGCATGCCGGGTGCCGGAACCCGACTCGCGCATCAAAAATGGCTCTCTGGCAATATCCTCCAGGCTCAGCGCTGGCTGCCGTGATAGCGCATGCCCCTCGGCAGCAATGGCCACCAGCGGATTATCCAGGAACGCACTGGACTCCAACGACAACCCGCCCGGAACATGACTGAACACATAGAAGTCATCCAGCCCCGCCTCCAGCCGCTCGATGATCTGCTCCCGGTTGCCCACATGGAATGACACCTCAATCCCGGGATAACGCTCGCAGAACGGCCCCAAAAGATGCGGCACGAAGTATTTGGCGGTAGTCACCACTGACAACCGCAAGGTACCGGCTTTCAGCCCACGCAGATCCGCCAGGGTCATATCCAGATGTTCGAACTCCTCCATTACCCGGCGGGCCGAGGCAACCGCCGCCAGGCCCGCGTCGGTAAAACGCAGCTTCCGACCATGCTGCGCATACAGGGCAATCCCCATGGCATCCGCCAGCTTATGCAACTGCATGGACACCGTCGGCTGCGTCAGGTGCAGCGCCTCGGCGGCAGCCGTGACCGTACCGGTATCGTGAACCGCGAGCAGGATCTCCAGTTGTCTCAAGGTGCCCACCCGGGCATGCAATCGACTCATAATTAGATCTTTATCTATATAAATACTAGATAGTATCTATTTTTATCTAATATTGCTTCTCTGGATAATGCCCCCGTTTTCATAAGGGAGGCCCTATGTCACTGATTACCCGTCAACGTTTGTTTATCTGCCTGGTAGCACTGCTCAATCTGGCTTTAGCCGCCACCCTGTCCCTGAACGGCCATGCCGGCGCCCCTTTGGGCGTGATTGGCGGCGCGTTGTTGCCACTGGCCTGGTTGGCCGGTCGCCGGCCCGACACAGCGGCCGCGTCAGCTGGCGAAGGGGATGCCCATGCAGCTTGATGCGGTGGTGTTGTTCTTTGTGCTGGGTCTGGTCGCCGGGGTGCTGAAGGTACGATTGCCGTTCCCCACCGGGCTGTATCAGAGCCTGACACTGTTTCTGTTGCTGGCCATCGGCCTGAAGGGGGGCGCCGCCCTGGCGGAACATGCCAGCGCACGCATCATCTGGCAGTCGCTGCTGGTGATTGGCTTTGGTGCCGCTTTGCCGCTGCTGGCCTTCCCCCTGCTGCGTCAGATTGGCGGCATGGACAAAATCAATGCCGCCGCCATTGCCGCCCACTACGGCAGCGTCAGTGTGGCCACCTATGCGGTTGCCGTGGCGGTTCTGGATGCCGCCGGAGTCACCTATGAGGCTTACCTCCCCCTGTTCGTGGTGCTGCTGGAGATCCCGGCCATCATTGTCGGACTGATACTGGCGCGAGGGCTGTCTGCGGGGCTGGCCAGCCGGGAACTGGCCCATGAGACACTGCTCAGCCCCGGCATTGTGCTGATGGTGGGCGGCCTGCTTATCGGTGCCTTTTCCGGTGACAGCCTGGGCAAGATCTCGCCCTTCTTTATGGAACTGTTTCAGGGTGTACTGGCGCTGTTCCTGCTCAAGATGGGGCTGATCACCACCGAGCAACTCAGTGCGCTGAAACAGGACGGCCCCTTCCTGGCGGCCTTCGGGATCTTTATGCCATTGCTGTCCGGCGCTCTGGGCGCTCTGCTGGGCCATGGGCTGGGTTTATCCGTGGGCGGGGTGACGTTGCTGGCGGTGCTGGGCGCCAGCGCCTCCTACATCGCCGTCCCTGCCGCCATGCGGGTGGCACTGCCCCAGGCCAACCCCACCCTCTCCATGGCAGCCTCTCTGGGCATCTCTTTTCCCTTCAATGTGCTGGCAGGCATCCCCCTTTACCTGCTCCTGGCACAGTGGCTTCAGGGCAGTGGAGTTACCCCGTGACGACCCCGTCACCGTGCCAAAACAAGAGAGACATAAGAGAGACGGCAGCCACCAGGGCTGCCGTCACAGGAGAAGACAAATAACAAGAACCGCTGGGGTGAGCGACATCGTCGATCGCCCCTCAAGAGCCCGCGACTTGCTACCTGTCCAGATCGTCATCCTTGCTGCCGCCCTTGCTGCGCAGACGATCCACTTCCGCAGAGAACTCCGAGATATCCTGAAAACTGCGATACACCGAGGCGAAGCGCACATAAGCCACATCATCAAGCTGCTGCAGCTCTTCCATCACGAACTCGCCCAGCTCCCGGGCAGGTAATTCACGCTCACCGGTGGCACGAAGGCGGTGGCAAACCCGACTGATCGCCGCTTCCAGATCTTCCATGCTCACCGGCCGCTTCTCCAGCGCGCGCAGCATGCCGGCCCGCAGCTTGGCCTCATCAAATGGCTGACGCGTGCCATCGGACTTCACCAACCGGGGCATCACCAGCTCAGCAGTTTCGAAAGTGGTGAAACGTTCATTACAACTGAGGCACTCACGCCGACGTCGCACCTGCCCACCATCAGCCACCAGCCGGGAGTCGATCACCTTTGTGTCTTGGGCAGCGCAGAAAGGACAGTGCATGGGTTCCTCAATTAATAGTTAATAATTAATAGTTAATAGCTAAAAACCATTAACTGCGAGTCTTCGTGGTTTTGATAATGGCGGTCAACAGCTTGATCAGTTCTTCGGCATCCGCCTGTAATGAAGCACCAGCTTCAGGGTTGAAATAACCAGAATCGCATAACAAGTCTATCCAGTAATCCGTCTCACTGGCTTCCTTTAATGCGATATGCAGCTTGTGCACGAAATCAGCACGACTTTCCGCATATTCAGCTTCACGAACCATCGCGCCAATTGCTGTACCACTACGCAGCAACTGCTTACTAAGCACATATTCTTTTCTTTCACTTTGCAGAAAGCGATAGCTATTCACCACCCGCAAAGCAAAAGCGCGGGATTTCTCCCGCGCCGCATTACCTTCAGCCATCCGTGGCCTCCAGCTATTAATTATTCATTATTAACTATTAATTCAGCGCTCATACACCGGCAAACGCGCACAAATCTCTTTCACCTTCCCTTTCACACTCTCAATCACAGACTCATCGCCCATGTTGTCGAGAATGTCGCAGATCCAGCCAGCCAGTGCTTTGGCGTCTTCTTCATTGAAGCCACGGCGGGTGATGGACGGGGAGCCGATGCGCAGGCCGGAGGTGACGAACGGGGAACGCGGATCGTTGGGCACGGCGTTCTTGTTCACGGTGATGTTGGCGCGGCCCAGGGCGGCGTCAGCATCTTTACCGGTGATGTCCTGCTTGATCAGGCTGAGCAGGAACAGGTGGTTCTCGGTGCCGTTGGAGACCACGTCGAAACCGCGCTCGATGAACACGCTGGCCATGGCCTGGGCGTTCTTCACTACCAATTCCTGGTAGCCCTTGAAGTCAGCCTGCATGGCTTCCTTGAAGCAGATCGCCTTGGCGGCAATCACGTGCTCCAGCGGACCACCCTGGCCACCGGGGAAGACGGCTGAGTTGATCTTCTTCTGAATCTCTTCGTTGGCCTTGCCCATGATCAGACCACCACGGGGGCCGCCCAGGGTCTTGTGGGTGGTGGTGGTGGTGATGTCGGCAATGCCCACCGGGCTCGGGTACACGCCCGCCGCAACCAGACCAGCCACGTGGGCCATGTCCACCAGCAGAATGGCGCCCACTTCGTCGGCGATATCGCGGAAACGCTGCCAGTCCACGACCTGGGAGTAGGCAGAGAAGCCCGCTACGATCATCTTCGGCTTGTGCTCACGGGCCAGGGTTTCTACCTGCTCGTAGTCGATCAGGCCGGTCTCGTTGTCCAGCCCGTACTGGATGGCGTTGTAGGTCTTGCCGGAGAAGTTCGGCTTGGCGCCGTGGGTCAGGTGACCGCCCGCGTCCAGGCTCATGCCCAGCACGGTGTCCCCGGCCTTCAGCACCGCCATGTAGACGGCGGCGTTGGCCTGGGAACCGGAGTGCGGCTGAACGTTGGCCCAGTCGGCCCCAAACAGCTCACAGGCACGGTCGATGGCCAGCTGTTCCACCACATCCACGTTTTCACAGCCACCGTAGTAGCGCTTGCCGGGGTAGCCTTCCGCGTACTTGTTGGTCAGTACGGAGCCCTGGGCTTCCATGACCCGCGGGGAGGCATAGTTTTCAGAAGCGATCAGTTCGATATGCTCTTCCTGACGGACTTCCTCGGCCTCGATGGCCGCCTGGATTTCCGGATCGAACTCGGCAATGGACATGGATTTCGGGAACATGGGCTAACCCTGCACTAAGTTTGGTGGATTCGAGGGCGCGTATTCTAACCAAAACCGACGCTAAAGACACATGAAGACGCCTCATGCCAAACCGCAGCCCTGCTCACCCCCGATTCTGTGGACACGCCAGCCCCTTCCTCCTATACAGAGCATCATTCATCCCCCAAATGAGGTATGCCCCCCCCCATACCCATCATTTAGACTGATTCCCGCTTGACATAAATATGAAACTGAAGGGATCAAAAAGAATGAAACTCAGGATGTTGGCGGTCGCCATTTCGACCACCTCCCTGATGCCAGCCCTGGCAGGCGCGGACATCTACGATGCCCGGGCTATGGCTCGCGGGGGCACAGGCATGACCATGGGAGAATACAACCAGGCCATCTACAACCCGGCACTGATCAATCGATTCGATGAAAACGACGATTTCAGCCTTGGCCTGAATGTGGGGGTACTGGCTTCGGACAAGGACAGCATGGTCGAAGGCCTGGACGACTTTGGCGATCAGGTCGAGGACCTGGAAGACAATGCGCCACCCGCCGGTCCGCAGCGAGACCAGGCCGTGGACAGCGCGGAGCAGGAGCTGCAAGCACTGAGCAAAAGTCAGGTTCAGCTGGACGCAGGCGGCGCAATCATGGTCGGCCTGCCTAATCACAAGCTGCCGGCCGCCTTCGTTGCCCGGGCCAAGGCGTCAGCAGGGGTGGGGATCACCTATGTGGACACTGACCGCCAGGTGCTGGAGGACATTGCTGACGGCCTGGCTACAGAAGACGATCTGGATTCCACCGCGGACGCCTCCCTGGTCTGGCTGCATGAATACGGCCTTATGGGCGGCCATCAGTTCGACATCCAGGGGCAGGCCATTGACGCTGGCGCCACGCTGAAACTGCAAACGGTGGAACTGATTCACTACTCGGAAACCGCGTCCGCCTTTGAAGCGGACGACATGACCGACTCCGACAACACGGAATCCCACACCCACCTCAACCTGGACCTGGGGGCGCTGACCCGGCTGGGCGACAAGCAGCAGTACACCGTGGCGGCCACGGTCGAGAACCTGATTCCGAAAACCTTTTCCGGACCCAGCGACAGCGAGTACAAGATGGCGCCGGTGATCACCACCGCCGTGGGCTTCCAGCATAACGACTGGCTGAAACTGGAGGCCAACCTGGATCTGACCAAGCGCAATGGCTATGCATTGCTGGAAGACACCCAGTTCCTGCGTGCCGGTGCCGAATTCTCGGCAGGGAGGCACTTTCACTTCCGTGCCGGTTACCGCACTGACATCAAGAGCAATGTGTCCGACCTGTTGACCGCGGGCATTGGCATCACGCCCTTTGACCGCTTCAACCTGGATCTGAGTGCCGCTACCGGCGACGGAGACACGCTCGGCGTTGCGCTGCAACTGGGCTTCAAGATTTAAGGGGGAAATCATCATGATGGAATTAAAGAATCACCGTTTGGCCATGGTTGCCGCACTGGCGGGAATCACGCTGAGCGGCTGCAAACTGACGGACCTGACCGACAGCGACAGTGACGACGATGACATGACCGCGGCCACGCTGCTGCAAGGCACGGTCACCGAAAGCAGCGGAAGCCCTGCTGTGGGGGCGACCGTGGACATCAAGGACGCCCATGGCGACGCCAAACGGCTGACCACTGACAGTGCCGGCCGCTTCGTCTGGAATGACGAATTCGAGGAAGGGGACACCGATGCGACCGATCCCTTCTTCGGCCTGAAGGCCCCGGTGCTGATCCGCGCCACCGTCAACGGTGCCGAGAATACCGAGTATTACTCTGTCTTGTGCAACACCGTCTATGCCTCCGGCAACCGGGTCAACGCCAATGCACTGACCCACTACACCATGGATCAGACGACGGCCATCAGTGCGGACCTGTTCGACAACTGGGACAACTGGGAGCTGGCCCCGCAGAACAATTACTGCAACCAGAGTTTTGCCGAGAACCTGACGGAGATTGCCGGCACCCTGGACGGGTTCAATTTTTTCAACAGCCTGATCCCGTCAGACAGCCTGCCCACAGCCGTCCAGGACGGACTGGATGAACTGGCCCATAATGGCAATATCGGTATCAGCACCGGCCTCAACGATGTTGAAGACAGCCTTGGCAGCCTGTTTGCCGGCTATTTCGTCACCTGGACACTGGACTACGACGGCACCATTGACGGGCAGGCGGCAACGGGCAGCGAGCCTTACCCGATGAGCCAGCCCATCACCGTCCAGCAACTCAAGGACCAGATCGTGACACTGGTAGCCGACGAAGCCGGCAGCGCAAGGGTTGGTTCCCTGAGCATAAAGGCATTGAACGGCACCCGACTCGGCGATGACGGCACCGTGATTACGGCCAGCCTGGCCGGCAACGTGGAAGCGCTGGGTCAAAGCAAGGACTTTGATCTGACGCTGACCTTCACCGCCAACGCCATGCCTTTCTAACGGGCACAGGGTGGAACCCGGCATCCCCGGTTTCCACCCTGACTCTGTATTGCGCATTTCCCCATACTTTTCGCCCTCTGCGGGATAGCCCGCCAACGCTGCAAACCTTCCAAATTCAGCACTATTCCGTTAGCTTAGGCGCCATTCCGCCGGGGCCTCGGGACTTGCCTTCTGTCCAGCCCCGCACACTTAACGACACTGCGGTCGGAGTTTATAAGTCAGTACATTTTCACCATGGACAAGGAGGGCAAGGTTGTCCCGCCCAAGAAGCACATCCTGAAAGACGTCTCCCTGTCCTTCTTCCCCGGCGCCAAGATCGGCGTACTGGGTCTGAACGGCGCGGGTAAATCCACCCTGCTGAAGATCATGGCCCGGATGGCCGCATTCGAGGAACTGGCCAGCCAGGAATTCCAGAAGCGCAACGAAACCCAGGAACTCTACACCCCGCCGGGCGAGCGTCTTGATGAGCAGGTGTTCGAGCTGAACGGCGTTGCCAAGGAATTCGACCACAAGCTGCTTTACGAAGACCTGAGTTTCCAAGTACCGCGAGGCGCCATTGTCGGCATCATCGGCCCCCAGCTACCAACGAAGGACATCAGGCAAAAACCGTAATGCTTGCAATCAGCCAACCTCTGAGGGACCGTTACCAAAGCAATGAATAACCCGCATTTACCGTTAGCGAACGAGAATTCTCGAGCTTGAACGTGTCGGAACCCAGCTCGAAAGACCAGCGATCATCATCACTTCTCAGCCCCAGCAGCCACTGCCCATCTCTCAGCTCATATCCCATATAGGGGTTTCCAGAAAGGCGCGTCCAGCTCACTCCTGGGCGAACCCATAGACGCTCCAGAAAATACTCGCCCTCTACCGACCAGCGCCAACCTGACTGCTCCAGCCAATAGCTTCCGCGGGTATAGGAAGACAATGTTTGCTGATAATCCTCAGTATTTCTCTTGCCAGTAAACGCCGGATCCAGTTTCACTTCTCCTGGAGTATCGCGATCCACCGTATTGAACGTCCCTTTTGTATAAGGTGCATCTCGCCACCACATACGGCCATAGGCATCCTGAATGTCGAGGATGACACCCTGCCCTTCACCTATCCAACGCAACGTCAGGTCCAAGGCCAGCCCCGTACCAGCAGGCCTCTCGAATTGATGATCGAGCAACAAATCCTGAGAATAGCGGTAGTCCAGCTCGGCCTGACCGCTCAGTTCGCCGCTCTCATTTCTCAGAAATCCATCCAGGCTTCCGTCCTGAAATTGCCAGCCAGACAGCAGCGACAAGGCCGGCTCTACGTGAAACGCTCCTGCAGTCCAACGCCAGGAAAATTTCGCCCCCTGTGTTCGCATATGCCAGGCATTCAACCGAACAGGCACATCCCCTTCTGGCTCAGGAAGATCATTTTCCGAGCGATAGTACAAATCCGCAGTCTCATCATTGAACGTCAACGCATAGTCATAGCGCTGAATGTAGCCGACTCTGAAAGCGCCCTTTCGCACCCCGGCCTCAAGACGGTTTCTCGTCCAGGCAATATCGCCACGATGTAGCGTATTGCTCCACTGATCGGCAAAACCCTTGATGGCCATTGGTTCACTCACCGAACGGCTTGATACCGAAAAGTCCAGCTCTTCCGCACCAAGGGGCATGACCACAAAAAACAACAGAAAAAAGAGATACCGCATAACAAAAAAAGGCCGCCCGCAGGCGGCCCCAGACTCTAGCATTGACGTTTAGTACAAGGACTCGATGGTATTATCGATCCAGCTGATGATGTACTGCCCATTTTCCTCACGGAAGGTCCCGTAAACGGTGCCATCCTTGCGAATATCACCTGTAACGGTTTCAGCACTATCATCGAAAACCACTGTCATTATCGTGCCTTCACCGTCTTCCAGCGTCGCGCTATTGCTACCGTCACCGGAATAAGGATAAATCACTTTCAGTGAATCACCGTCCCAGGAAAGATCCAGTGTCGCCTCACCCAGTGCGTAGCCACTACGCGCAGCCACCAGCTTGACATCCATTTCGGGCAGATTGGCTGACAGCTTCCCACGAGTTTCAACCAGGAGAGTGCCTTTCAGATAACGGCCTTCGGCATCGAAGTCCATATCTGACTCATCGAGGTGCGCGACAGCTGTGCCACTATCAGCGGGGAACAGGGATGTTCCGGAATAGTCATCGTAGAAATCATCCGGGCCCACCTGATACCAGCCTTCACCCGACACATAGGCACGCATACCATCCAGATACCAATCCGCGTCTGCGGTGAAGAAGTTACGAATATCGCTCTCGAAGCCCTCATCTCCGGAACTGATCCAGGCGATACACTCGAGACTATCATCCTCCCATCGGGTATAGATTGAACCCGCCTGCTCTGGGTCCGCACAATCTTCCTGGCTATTAATCCCCTCCACGACAATATTATAACCCGACACCCAATAACGGGTAGCACGTGGGCAATAGGCATCACCGGACGTCGAAACACATTCAGAGACAATCTCAAATTCTGTCCAGCCACCACCGTAGTCATTTTCCTCAAGAGAAAATGCTACCGTCGCCTGACTCTCACCTTCACTGATGGTGACCGTAAGAACCTCTGTCTCTTGATCAAAACTATAGCTAACGAGGTTCCGCTCAAACCCTTCCTGGTAGAAACCGAACTGGCTGACATTGGAAACCGTCAGCAACACATTGGCATCCAGACTGTTTCCGGTGCCTACCTCTTCGAACACACCATTCAACGCGAGCTTTTCAGGTACTGGCAACAGGACTTCCGGTACGGGGGCATTCAGTGACTGGTGCTTGCTGGACTCACGAACAACAACTTCCACCCCACCATTAAAGGTCATTTCGTTGTTGGACAGCTCCGCACTTACATCCAGTGCTATTCTTTTAATAGCATCTTCTGGCTCACTTTCGCCATCGTCGACAAAATTATTATTCAGCTCAACAACCAGGCCCGACCCTTCGCTTACCGTAAAGCTGGCAACATCTGGAAGCGCTGCCGAACCGTGAATGGAAAGCGTATTTACGCCCGCATTGAGCCCGATGCCGGATTCACCATCACCAATAACCGTAGGTAGCACAACGTTCATGTGAACCATCAACTGATCATCAGCGGTCGCCTCATTTCCATCCAGATCGAAGGTGGCTGATGTTACAGACCACTCATCACCACTGTTTTCAATGGTCCCTCCCACGAAGTGGGACACGAAGGCACTTTTATCAGCCTCATAATCCAGTTCACACTGATCAACAGCTTCTTGCGGGTAATAATACTGGCAGTCATTTTCGAAGGATGCGTCGTAGTATAGCGATGCAGCTTCACCAAGATCCGTCGTCAGATCTTCCCCATCGATAACCCCGCGGACAATCTGATCCACCAATACACCAGCTACCTCACCAAAGGTCTGAACCACCTTGCGGGTATCGGTATCCACATCATCAGCTACATTGCCAATCTTGACGATCAGGTTTTCGGAATTATAGGCCTCACTCTCTTCGTCAAGTTCGGCTTCAATGGCTTCAATTGCCTCAATGGACACTTTACGTGCGGTGGCCACCAGGGCTTTGGCTTTATCCAGATTGGACCCCAACGCCCCTTCAAACTCAATTTCTGGAGAGCAATATTCTGACGGAGCGTCTTCACTAAGGGCGACTTTAGGTTGCTGCTGCTCGCCACCTTCAAGGTCGCAAGCATTTTGCGCCCCGGACTGCGCTGCACTGGAGGCCGCAACTACATCGATCTCTTCATTACCCGCTTTTACCGCCGCTTCAACACTGGCAACACCCGCCACCAGCGCCTCAAGCGCGCTTTTGTCGACCTGGTTCGTCTCAAAGTTTCCGGACAATCCGCCCAGAACAGAGGCAATATCCGTTGCACCGCTTTGGGCCTGCTCCTCAATTGCTGCATTCAGCAACGCAAAGGTCAGCTCCTGAACCGAACCTCCGCTACCTTGCGTCAGGTCCACCGGCTTCACCTCACTGGGGTTGGCATCCAGCCCCAGCATGTTTTTCACAAAGCTGTTCGCTGCCGCAACCGCTACCTGGTCAGCCCCCGCGCCAGCCTTGTCGGCCACCAGCGTGGTGAGAGGGGTGATATGTGCACTCACGTTGGAGGCGCTGGAGTCAGCATGGATCACCGAGCGCAGCTCGTAATCCAGCGCATACTGCTCACCAAACTCGATAGTGCCGCTTTCATCAGCATCAATATCCCCATCTGCGGCCACGCCACAGCTGGCGACATCGCACGTTACCAGCGCATCGCCTGCTTCCGGTGCTTTCAGGGTCAGAAAGACCGTGCCCGAATAGCCATTCAGTTCAATGCTGTACGAGCCGTCTTCTGCGGTGGTAGCCGTACCGATCACGGAACCATCCGCTTTTTTGGCTTCCACAAGTGCCCCAGCGATAATGCCTTTTGCCGCCGTACCGCCAGCCTTGGCCGCCGGCGCTGCCGGACCTCCATTTCCGCCACTGCCACCACCACTGCTGCTGCCCCCGCCTCCGCAGGCCGCCAGGGCCAGAACGGCAAGACTCAATGCTGTTTTCTTAAACATGCCTTCTCCTTGGAAAGTACCGCAGGCCCCTTGCCTACGCCCCGATCGAATGATCCACAAGTATTAAATGTGAAACAGTTCTCGCCTAGCCTGCAGAAGCAGGTATGGCAAATGTCCTACACCAAGTGAATGATATCTCCTACACTGACGATCAAACTTTGAGCTAACCGGTAACAATGACCATGCACACGTATACCTACCCGCTTGCTTCCTGTGAGTCTTTCATCTTTCCCCCCTTTCCGTTAGCTTAGGCGCCATTCCGCCGGGGTCCGAGCGCCCCGCACACTTAACGACACTGCGGTCGGAGTTTATGAGCCAGTACATTTTCACCATGGACAAGGTGGGCAAGGTTGTCCCGCCCAAGAAGCACATCCTGAAAGACATCTCCCTGTCCTTCTTCCCCGGCGCCAAGATCGGCGTACTGGGTCTGAACGGCGCGGGTAAATCCACCCTGCTGAAGATCATGGCCGGGGTGGACAAGGATTTCCTGGGTGAAGCGCGGCCGCAGCCAGGCACCAATATCGGCTACCTGCCACAGGAGCCGGAGCTGGACCCGGAAAAGAATGTCCGCGAGATCGTGGAAGAGGCCCTGTCCGAAATCCTCGACGCCCAGAAGCGTCTGGAAGAGGTGTATGCGGCCTACGCCGAGGAAGATGCGGACTTCGACAAGCTGGCCGCCGAGCAGGCCAGGCTGGAAGCCATCATTGAAACCAGTGACGCCCACAACCTGGAGCGCAAGCTGGAAATTGCCGCCGACGCCCTGCGCCTGCCGCCCTGGGACGCCAGCGTGAAGAACCTCTCCGGGGGTGAACGCCGCCGTGTCGCCCTGTGCCGGCTGATCATGAGCGCCCCGGACATGCTGTTGCTGGACGAACCCACCAACCATCTGGATGCGGAATCCGTGGCCTGGCTGGAGCGCTTCCTGCACGAATTCCCCGGCACCGTGGTAGCGGTCACCCATGACCGCTACTTCCTCGACAACTCCTGTGAGTGGATTCTGGAACTGGATCGCGGTGAAGGCATCCCCTGGAAAGGCAACTATTCTTCCTGGCTGGAACAGAAAGAGCAGCGTCTGGAGCAGGAAGCCAAAAGCGAATCCGCCCACCGCAAAACGGTGGAAAAGGAACTGGAGTGGGTACGCCAGAACCCGAAAGGCCGCCGCGCCAAGAACAAGGCCCGGGTGGCCGCATTCGAAGAACTGGCCAGCCAGGAATTCCAGAAGCGCAACGAAACCCAGGAACTCTACATCCCGCCGGGCGAGCGTCTTGGTGAGCAGGTGTTCGAGCTGAACGGCGTTGCCAAGGAATTCGACCACAAGCTGCTTTACGAAGACCTGAGTTTCCAGGTGCCGCGAGGCGCCATTGTCGGCATCATCGGCCCCAACGGTGCCGGTAAAACCACCCTGTTCCGTATGTTGGCAGGCCAGGAAACGCCGGATAGCGGCGAGATCATCACCGGTGAAACCGTCCAGATGGCCTATGTGGACCAGAGCCGCGAAGACCTGGACGGTAACAAGACCGTGTGGGAAGAAGTATCTGACGGTAATGACATTCTCAAGATCGGCAACTACGAGGTGCCCAGCCGCGCCTATCTGGGCCGCTTCAACTTCAAGGGTGGCGACCAGCAGAAGCGGGTGGGCGACCTGTCCGGTGGGGAGCGCAACCGCCTGCACCTGGCCAAGCTGCTCAAGCAGGGCGCCAACGTGCTGCTACTCGATGAGCCCACCAACGACCTGGACGTGGAAACCCTCCGCGCTCTGGAAGAGGCCCTGCTGGCCTTCCCGGGCTGCGCCATCGTCATTTCTCACGATCGCTGGTTCCTGGACCGGGTCGCGACGCACATTCTTTCTTTCGAAGGGGATGCTAAAGTAGAGTGGTTTGAAGGCTCCTACACCGAGTATGAGGAATTCAAGCGTAAGCAGCTGGGTGACGAAGCCCTTCAGCCCAAGCGCATGAAGTATAAACGGATCGACGTCTGATCCGTTGGCCTGCCCTCAGCCAGCGCTGCGGGGCAGGCCATGAGCCAGCAGCAGAAGGAAATGCTCATGACAGAACGGCGCAGGGTCAACCGCATCGACTTTGATGGTGAGGCGACGCTGCTTTTCCAGCAGGACCGTTTCCCGGTGGAATTGCAGGATTTATCGGTCATGGGCGCCCGGATTCACAGCGAGTCCGCTCTGGCTCTGCCCGATGCCTCTCCCGTTTCACTGACAATACTCCTCGAAGACTCCGATATTTCTCTCACCCTCCCCGGCAGAGTCAAACGCCAGGAAGGCCGGGATATCGGAATCATGTTCGAGAAACCCTCTGTCGACGACATGCAGCATCTACGCCGTCTGGTGATGCTCAACGAGGGGGATGAGGGCGATGACAATCCTGCCAGCCTGCTAAGCCCGGAGCACTGATCCTTTGAGCCCTGATGCACCTGAATTCATCGCACGGCTGAAAGAGGGTGACCGCAATGCTTTCAGCCTTCTGGTCAAACAACATCACCATTACCTCCTTGCCACCGCCCGCTCCCTGCTCTCCCCCGCCGATGCTGAAGAAGCCGTTCAGGATGCATGGATCTCCGCACACCGCGCCATCGGCAAGTTTGAAGGGCGCAGCCAACTTCGCACCTGGTTAACCCGCATTGTCATCAACCAGGCCCGCATGATGCTCCGCAAGCAGGGCCGTGAAATCCAGTTTGATCCCGGTGACGACAATGACCCCCTCGCCCACCGCTTTCGTGAAGGCGGCCACTGGGAACAGGGTCCTCGGCAGTGGGACCTGGACGGGCCGGACTCCCTGCTCACCCGGGACGAATTGCGCCATTGTATGACCAAGTGCCTGGACAGCATGCCGGAGAACCAGCGCCTGGTACTGGAACTGCGCGATATGCAGGGGCTGGATTTCGATGCCATCTGTAACATGCTGGATATCAGCGCATCCAATGTACGTGTGTTACTTCATCGCGCCAGAGCCCGATTATTCGAGCTGGTGGATCATTTTCAGGAGACAGGCGAGTGCTGAAATGCAAAGAGGCAGTGGAGAAGGCCAATGCCCTGGTAGATGGCGCGCCACTGAGCTGGCGTGAGCGTTTCGCTCTGCGCCTGCATCTGCTCATGTGTCATCACTGCCGTCGGTATCTGCGCCAGCTACGGGCGCTGGTGATTTCCTTGCACCGGTCGCCGCCCAACGCGGCCAGTGATGAAGCCGTAGAGCGCGTGATGGACAAGCTGGACAGCAACCCCTGACTCACGCGTTCTTCACATCTGCTGACCACTATTACCAGCAAGCAATGCAATTTTTATCATCCTCGTCCCCGCCCTGAACCTCTACCATGACAGCCTTGGCACCAAGGTCACGACGAGCATGCCCTCAACCCACCGCCACAATGCCGGACCTTCGGGAGACACCCTATGCGAAACGATGTACAGGATTATTATGGCAAGCACCTGCAATCCAGTGAGGACCTGCAGACCAATGCCTGCTGCGACCAGGAGCCCCCTGAACATCTCAAGCCCCTGTTGGCCCAACTGCACGACGAAGTGATCACCCGCTACTATGGCTGCGGCCTGGTTGCCCCCGAGCAGCTCGACGGCATGCGCATCCTCGATCTGGGCAGCGGCTCCGGCCGTGATGTCTACCTGCTTTCCGCCCTGGTAGGCGAAGCGGGTGAAGTGGTTGGCGTGGACATGACCGACGAGCAGCTGGAGGTAGCCCGCCGTCACCAGGACTATCACCGGGAGCAGTTCGGCTACGCCACCAGCAATGTCCGTTTTCTCAAGGGTTATATCGAAGAGCTGGATCAGCTGGACCTGAAGGATGGCTACTTCGACATCATCATCTCCAACTGCGTGATCAACCTGAGCACCGACAAGGCCAAGGTGCTGCAAGACGTGAAACGGCTGCTCAAACCCGGTGGCGAGTTCTATTTCTCCGATGTCTATGCGGACCGTCGTGTACCCGCTGCCCTGGTTAACGATCCGGTACTTTATGGTGAATGCCTGTCCGGCGCCCTGTACTGGAATGATTTTCTCAATCTGGGCAAGCGCAGCGGCTTTGCCGATCCGCGCCTGGTGGAATCCCGCCGGCTCACTATCGAGAACCCGGCCATCGAGAAAAAGCTCGGCAACATCCGCTTTTACTCTGCCACCTACCGGCTATTCAACATCGAGGGGTTGGAGCCCGCCTGTGAGGATTATGGTCAGGCGGTGATCTACAAGGGCACTATGGAAAACTGCCCCCATGCCTTCCTGCTCGACGATCACCACATCATCGAAACCGGCAAGGTGTTCCCGGTCTGCGGTAATACCTGGCTGATGCTGGAAAAAAGCCGCTTCGCCGAGCACTTTGAATTTATCGGTAACTTCAAAACCCACTACGGGATCTTCGAAGGCTGCGGCTTGAATGTGCCGTTTAAAGACAACGAGGAAGGCGGCGCGGCCAGCTGCTGCTGAAACATTCTCTACGTAGGTAACCACGCCTGGAGGGATGAGTTGAAAGTTCAAAGTTTAAAGTTTAAAAGCGCGACTGGCGTAAAGGTGCCATCTGACAAGCGCCTGAGCCGCGCCGGAACCTTACAGGCAAAAACCTTGCGCAATTGCACTTTGAAGGCATTACTCAACTCAGTGCCTTGATCGCGGGCATGACCGGTCAGCTCAGTACGCCCATGCCCGCGTTTCAACTTTAAACTTTGAACTTTCAACTCACTCACCCACATCGATAGCCAAGGAAGCCCAATGAACATCAAAAAAGCGCTGTTGTTTATCATCATCGCCGCGCTGATCGCCAGCTACTTTATTTTCGATCTGGGTCAGTTCTTCAGCCTCGCTTATCTGAAGGAGCAGCAGGGCGCCTTTGATGCGCTGTACGCCGACAAACCGGCCTTGGTACTGGGTGCTTTCTTTGCCGTGTATGTGGCGGTTACCGCCCTGAGCCTGCCCGGCGCCGCCATCATGACCCTGGCCGCAGGTGCCCTGTTCGGTTTCTGGATAGCACTACTGCTGGTGTCGTTTGCCTCCAGTATCGGTGCCACCCTGGCCTTTCTCGCATCCCGCTTTCTGTTCCACGACACGGTGCAGGAACGCTTCGGCGAACGGCTGAAAAAAATCAATCAGGGCATTGAAAAGGAAGGCGCTTTCTATCTTTTCACCCTGCGTCTGGTGCCCGCCTTTCCCTTCTTTGTCATCAATCTGGTCATGGGCCTCACCCCCATCAAGACCCGCACCTTCTACTGGGTCAGCCAGGTGGGCATGCTCGCCGGCACCGCCGTGTATGTGAACGCTGGCACCCAGCTGGGCCAGCTGGACAGCCTCAGCGGTCTGCTCTCCCCGCAACTGTTGGGCGCTTTCGTGCTACTGGGCATTTTCCCGTGGATCGCCAAGGACATCATGGCCAGACTTCAGGCCCGCAAGGTCTATCAGGGCTGGAAGAAACCGAAACAGTTTGACCGCAACATGGTCGTGATCGGCGCCGGTGCAGCAGGGCTGGTCAGTTCCTATATCGCCGCCACGGTGAAAGCCAAAGTCACCCTGATCGAAAAGCACAGGATGGGCGGCGACTGCCTCAATACCGGCTGCGTGCCGTCCAAAGCCCTGATCAAGAGTGCCCACCTGGCCTACCAGGAAAAGCAGGCGGACAAGTACGGTTTCGACAGCATCAAGACGGATTTTCGCTTCAGCAAACTGATGAGCCGGGTCCAGCAGGTGATCGCGGATATCGAACCCCACGATTCGGTGGAACGCTACACCGGGCTGGGCGTGGAATGCCGTCAGGGCGAAGCGCGTATCGTCTCGCCCTGGGAAGTGGAAATTCGCAACGGTGACCAGGTGGAAACCCTGACCACCCGTAGCATCATTATCGCCTCTGGTGCTCGCCCCTTCGTGCCGCCAATCCCCGGCATCGAAGACATGGACATCCTCACCTCCGACAACCTCTGGCAAATAGAGGAACAGCCCAAACGATTGCTGGTACTGGGAGGCGGCCCCATCGGCTGTGAGCTGGCCCAGACCTTTGCCCGGCTGGGTAGCCAGGTCACCCAGGTGGAAATGCTGCCGCGCATCATGATCCGCGAAGATGAGGAAGCCAGCGCCATCGTCACCCGTTCACTGGAAGACAGCGGCGTGCAGGTGCTCACCGGTCACAAGGCGGTACGCTTCGTCCAGGAGAATGATGAGAAGGTGCTGTACGCCGAGCATGACGGCAAGGAGATTGCCCTGCCCTTCGATCAGGTGCTGGTGGCCGTGGGCCGCAAGGCGAACACTGACGGGCTGGGCCTGGACGCCCTCAACCTGCCCACCGCACCCAACGGCACCATCCAGACCAACGACCTGCTGCAAAGCCGTTACCCCAATATCTACGCCTGTGGCGATGTGGCCGGTCCCTACCAGTTCACCCACACCGCTGCCCATCAGGCCTGGTATGCCGCCGTGAACGCCCTGTTTGGTTTCCTCAAAACATTCAAGGTGGACTACCGGGTAATCCCCTGGTGCACCTTCACCGACCCGGAAGTCGCCCGCGTGGGCATCAATGAACAGGAAGCCATCGAGCAAGGCATCGAGCACGAGGTGACCCGCTACGGTATCGACGATCTGGACCGGGCCATTGCCGACAGCGCCGCCGAGGGCTACGTGAAAGTGATCACCGCCAAAGGCAGCGACCGGATTCTCGGCGTCACCATCGTCGGCCAGCATGCCGGCGACCTGATTGCCGAGTATGTCCTCGCCATGAAACACGGCATTGGCCTCAACAAGATCCTCGGCACCATCCACATCTACCCCACCATGGCAGAAGCCAACAAGTTCGCCGCCGGCGAGTGGAAAAAAGCCCGCAAGCCGGAAGGGTTGCTGCGCTGGGTGGAAAAGCTTCATGCCTGGCGGCGCTAGCAACGGAGAGTCGAACCTGGATCATATTGACAATCATTATCACTGGCACTACCGTGCACGGCATCTTACATTCCTTACGAACAACCCGGGAGAGTTGCCGTGCCCCGTTTGCGCCATCTTGGCTTGCCTGTATCCCTGCTGACCCTTGCCGCCTCGCCGCTGACTTTCGCTGAAAGCAATCAGCTGGAAGCGGTGACCGTTTCCGCCACTCGCTCCAACAGTGAAGTAGGCAAAACGCCGCAAAAGATCACCGTGATCAGCAAGCAAGAGATCGAGCAGCAGCTGCGCATGACGTCGGACCAGTCCCGGGTACTCAGCAACCTGATCCCCTCCTACACCCCGAGTCGGCAGAAACTGACCAACTCCGGCGAAACCTTCCGTGGCCGGGCCCCGCTGTTCCTGATTGACGGCATTCCCCAATCCAACCCACTGCGAGATGGCTCACGGGATGGCTACACCATCGACCTGTCCATGGTGGAGCGTATCGAGGTGATCCACGGTGCCAGCGCCGAACATGGCCTGGGTGCCACCGGCGGGATCATCAATTTCGTCACCCGCCGCCCTGAATCCGGCACCGTGAACCAGCACATTGGAGTGCAAGCCACCGCCCCCACCAACGACATTAAATCCGACAGCCTCAGCTACAAGGTGGACTATCGCGTTGATGGCATGGCCGGCAACCTGGATTACCTGCTGGGCGTCAGCTATGTGGACCGCGGCATGTTCTACGATGCGGAAGGTGACTACATTGGCGTGGATGGCACCCAGGGTGACATCATGGATTCGCAGAACGGCGACGTATTCATCAAGCTGGGCTACTGGCTCACTGACGAGCAGAATATCGAGCTGTCCGTGAATCGCTTCGAGCTGGAAGGCAACCACGACTATGTGTCCGTGGATGGAGACTGGGCCAACTGCATTCCCACCACCTCAGAAAAAGGCTCCCCTGAAGGCGACGCCCCCATGAACGAGGTGACAACTGCGGGCCTCACCTACACCCACAGCAACCTGGGTGGAAACCACTTCACTGCGCAGCTCTACAGTCAGACTTTCAAGGGCCGCTACGGCGGCGGCACCTTCAGCACCTTCCAGGATCCGGCCTACGGCCCGGACCTCTACGACCAGTCCCAGAACGAATCCGACAAGATCGGTGGCAAGCTGACCCTGACTCGCGATGGCCTGCTGGACAACCACCTGAAGCTGACCACCGGCCTGGATGTATTGCAGGACGAGACCACCCAAATCCTGGCCCAAACCGGCCGTGAATGGGTACCGGAAACCCAGTTCCGTAATCTGGCTCCCTTCCTGCAGGCCGAGGTCAACCCGATGGACCAGCTGATTCTGCAAGCGGGTGTTCGCTATGAATACGCGGAACTGAAGGTAGACGATTTCAACACCCTGGCCTCCTATGGCAGCCATCAGGTGGAAGGCGGCAATCCCGATTTTGATGAGACCCTGTTCAACTACGGGCTGGTGTTTCAGGCCACCGATAACACCCAGCTGTTCGCCAACTATTCCGAAGGCTTTGGTATGCCGGATGTGGGCCGGGTGCTTCGTAGCATCAATATCCCCAACCAGAACGTGGAAGACTTCCTCGATCTGCAGCCTATCCTTACCGACAACACCGAGATTGGTATTCGCCTGAATGGCGAACGCACCCACTTCCAGATCAGCCACTTCAGCTCCGACTCGGATCTGGGCCAGCGTCTGGAAAACAACGGCGGGGTATTTGAAGTCAAACGTGAACGCACCGAAATTCAGGGCATCGAAGCGGATGCCGGCTGGCAGATCAATGCGGCGCACGCAGTGAATGCCACCTATGCCCATACTTCTGGCAAGTACGACGATGACGAGGACGGCAAGGTCGACACCCGCCTCGACGGCAACAACATTGCCCCGGACAGCTTCCAGCTGCGCTGGATCGCCCAGTGGACCAGCAAACTGGACAGCCAGCTGCAGGGCACCCATTACTTCAACAAGGATTTCGAGGGTGACACCAATGACTTCTCGGCCTATCAGCTGGTTGACCTGAGCCTTGGCTATGACCTGCCCAAGGGGGAACTGACCGCAGGCGTGGAAAACCTTTTCAACGAGAACTATTTCACCTACTACGCGCAGGCCGCCACCACCCGTGATGATCGTAACTTCAAGGGTCGTGGCCGCACCTTTACCCTGGGATACAACCTGGATTTCTAAGCCAGCATTGCGCTGCAGGCGGCCACCGGCTGCCTGCAGGCTTTCCAGGTCACACAGTTATCATGCGCTCACTGCTGTTCACCCTGCACAAATACACCGGCCTGACCGTGGGCATACTGCTGGTTATCAGCGGCCTTACCGGTAGTCTGCTGGTGTTTCACGATGCGCTGGATGAGCAACTCACCCCTGCCCTGATCACCGAAGGCAACAGCCTGGCGCCACTCAGCGTGGTGATCGCCAACGCCGAGGCCGCCACCGGTAAAACGGCCCAGCGTATCGATCTGTCGCGCCAGCCCGGCAGCCCTCACACCCTGCGCTTTGCCAAAAACCCTGACGCCGCCGGTCCGTTGCAGGTGAGCGTCTCCCCCCATTCCGGCGAAGTCCTCGCCGTGCGTGACTGGGGGCACTACCCCATGACCTGGCTGTACCGGCTGCACTACACCCTGCTGGCCGGCAATAACGGTAAGATCGTCGTCGGCATTCTTGGGCTGTGCCTGATCGGGTTCTGTGTGACCGGGGTGGTGCTGTGGTGGCCAGCAGGAAAGCGCAAGGGAAAGTGGAAGCGCAATCTGACCGTGAAACGCGGCGCTGGGCGCTATCGCCTGCATTTTGACCTGCACCAGGTCACCGGCATCTACCTCTTTCCGGTGCTGCTGGTCATTGCGTTCTCCGGGGTCAGCCTGGTGTTTGGCAAACAGGTCAGTGCCATCGTCGGCACCGCCCTGACCATACAGGAACGGCCCTCCCCTTCTTCCCGCCCCGTTGAAGGAGCGCCACTTTCAGCCGACGACGCCATCGCGCTGACCCTGAAGCAGTTTCCCGACGCCACCCTGCGCCGGCTCTATCTGCCGCAAGACCGCCCCGGCAGTTATCGTGTTGCCTTCACCCTGCCCGGGGATGCCTGGCAGGAGTATGGCGCCAACAACCTGTGGCTGGATCAATACAGCGGCGATCAACTTGCCCTCTGGCAAGTCAGCCAGCTGCCCGCCGGCAGCCAGTTCATGACTTGGCAATTTCCCCTGCACAACGGGGACGCTTTGGGTCTTGGCGGTAGACTGATCGTCCTGTTAAGCGGCCTTGCTCCAATGCTGTTCTTTATCACTGGCAGCTACCTTTGGTGGACCAAGCGTCAGTTAAAGCGCAAAGCAGACCAACGGCGCAAGCCTCACTCCTGATACAAAACAGCGCTCATCCGGTCTGCTCTCACTATCGCCCCCCGGATACCTCCTTCGTGATACGCTGACATAATCCGCCACTGACGACAGCGTTTGGAACAGGGCAGAGCCAGCGACAACCCCGTACCATCACGTGATCAAGAACAGAGAATTTGGATATCAAAGAACACACCCTCGGGAGGCTCCATGAAATACTTGTTGATCCCGCTGCTGTTAATCTGCAGCGTCGCTCATGCCTTCGACCACAGTCGCTGGGATACGCTTCTCGATGAGCATGTCACCCCCCTTCGCGGTGGCGTGGCCACCGCCGTAGACTATGCTGCCATTGGCCGGGATCAGGAACGCCTTGATGCCTATCTGGAGAGCCTTTCTGATGTATCCATACAGGGTTTCAAGGATTTCAGCCGGGATGAAAAGCTGGCATTCCTGATCAATGCCTACAATGCCTACACCATCAAACTGATACTGCTTGAGGACATTCCGGATTCCATTCGCGACATTGGCAACTTTCTTTCCGGCCCCTGGGACAAGGAATTCATCGTCCTCCTCGGCAAGGCACGCACCCTGGACGAGATCGAGCATGAGATGATTCGCGGCAACCCGGAACTGATGGATCCTCGTATCCACTTCGCGGTGAACTGTGCCTCCATCGGTTGCCCGGCGCTTCGCCCGGAAGCCTACACTGCGGATAAACTGGATGCACAGCTGGAAGACAGCACTCGAAAGTTTCTCAGCGACAAGCAACGCAATCGCTACAACAGCGAACGCGGGGCGCTGGAAATCTCAAAGATTTTTGACTGGTACGAAGACGATTTCGAAGACGCTGCCGGCAGCTTGGCGGCGTATCTGCTGCCCTACGCCGAGGAACTCGGTGTTCCTCAGAACAAACGCAAACAGATGAAAGATGACGACATGACCATCCGCCACCTGGACTACGACTGGGCACTGAACAAACAGTAAGTACGCTGGACGCTGGACGCTGGACGCTGGACGCTGGACGCTGGACGCTGGACGCTGGACGCCAATGATAAAACCGTAGGGCGGAAATGGGCGCAAGCCCATTTCCGCCCATTTCACAAAGCCCTCAAAAAAACCGCTAACGAAAAAATTGAGGAGCAAGCTTTCCGGCCCCTTCGCTCAACAAGTTGAGTTCCTACAGACCCCGGCTACGATAGTAATGCAATTGCCAAACGTTTCAGGTTTCGCTGTTAACTATTCACTATTAACTGTTAACTATTAATTGCCGTTAAAGGTACTCGAGCGCCTGCGCCACATTGCTTACGCCGATCACCTCTACCCCATCGGGCAGATTCCGTGGCAGATTGGCTTTCGGCACGATGGCTTTCTTGAAGCCGTGCTTCACCGCTTCGTAGAGTCGTTCCTGGCCCTGGGGTACCGGACGAATTTCTCCGGACAACCCCACTTCACCAAACACCACCAGCTCACGCTCCAGAGCGCGATCGCGAAAGCTGGACACTATCGCCAGCACCTGGGCCAGGTCGGCGGCGGTTTCAGTGACTTTGACGCCACCCACCACATTCATGAACACATCCTGATCACCTACCTGAATACCGCCATGACGGTGCAGCACCGCCAGCAGCATGGCCAGCCGGTTGCCCTCCAGGCCCACACACACCCGACGAGGGTTACCGAAATGGGAGGCATCCACCAGCGCCTGCAGCTCCACCAGCAAGGGACGGGTGCCTTCCCAGACCACGGTCACCAGTGAGCCGGACGCAATTTCGTCGGCACGATTAAGGAAGATTGCTGAAGGATTCTTCACTTCCTTGAGGCCCTCACCGGTCATGGCGAAGACTCCCAGCTCATTCACCGCCCCAAAACGGTTCTTCAAGCCGCGCAGGGTACGAAAACGGGAATCGGTGGACCCTTCCAGCATCAGCGAGCAGTCGATCATATGCTCCAGCACCTTGGGGCCGGCCAGGGTGCCATCCTTGGTAACGTGGCCCACCAGCAACAGCACGGTACCGGTTTGCTTGGCAAAGCGGGTGAGGGCCGCCGCACATTCGCGCACCTGGGCCACACTGCCCGGCGCGGACTGCAACGCCGTCAGGAACATGACCTGGATGGAGTCCACCACCAGAATACGCGGCTGCTCCTTTCGGGCCAGCTCCAGAATCTGCTCCACATCGGTTTCTGCTGCCAGTCGCAGCTTATCCTTGGGCAGCTTGAGACGATCGGCACGCATGGCCACCTGGGAGAGAGATTCCTCACCGGTGATATAGAGGGATTTCTGGCTGCCTGCCAGTTTGCAGAGCATCTGCAGAAGCAGGGTCGACTTTCCCGCCCCCGGATGACCACCAATCAGAATGGCAGAGCCTGGCACCAGGCCGCCGCCCAACACCCGGTCCAGCTCACCCATGCCCGAGCCAATGCGCGGGGTTTCCTCCAAAACGATGTCATTCAAATTCTGGACTTCGGAAAGCTGGCCACTAAAGCCGCCACGACTGCCCGCCCCTTTCGACGACGGCGTCGCCGGATCATGGACGAATTCCTGCAGGGTATTCCAGGCACCACATGAGGGACACTGCCCCTGCCATTTCGGGGTATCGGCACCGCAATCGGTGCAGACAAAAGCGATTTTTTTCTTGGCCATGGGAACCCAGTTGAAAGTTCAAAGTTTAAAGTTGAAACGTGGGAAAAGCCGTGCCGAACTGACAGGCCATGCCCACGATTCATGATTGGAGTTGAACAAAGGATTCAAAGTAAAGCGCCGTTTTTTTACTCGGGAGATCGCGGCGCGGCGCTTGCATCCATCGTGTGGCAGCCAACTGATCTTCGCGCCTTTCAACTTTAAACTTTGAACTTTCAACTCAACCCACTTCCGATCGCCCCACCGACATCGCCCACAGCAACCTTCGGATCAAACAATAACGCGTTCCGGACGGCTGGTGATCTGGCAGAACAATTCATAGCTGATGGTGCCGCAGGCTTTCGCTACCGCGTCCACATCCACCACATCGCCCCACAACTCCACTTCATCGCCCACATGGGCCTCAATGCCGTTGAGGTCGATGGTGAGCATATCCATGGAGACTCGCCCAACCAGTACCGTGGGTTCGCCATTGATGGCCACCGGGGTACCGCTGGGGGCATGCCGGGGATAGCCATCGCCATAGCCCACCGCCACCACACCCACACGTCCCGCCTCAGCGGCGGTCCAGGTGGCACCGTAGCCCACTGACTCACCGGGCTGGATATCGTTGATGGCGATCAGACGTGCACTGAAGCGATGACTCGCTTGCAGACCGATTTCGGCGGCACGCTGCCAGGTAAATGGCGAGGAGCCATAGAGCATGATGCCCGGGCGAACCCGCTGAGCGTGTGATTCCGGGTAGCGAATCAGAGCAGCAGAGTTGGCCGCCGATAACGGCAGACCCAACGTATCCGCCACCTCCCGGGCCAGCATCAGCTGGCGTGAAGTGCGTGCATCCTGCTCGTCATCGGCACAGGCGAAGTGCGTCATCACGCCCACCGGCTTCATGCCCGCCGCCGCCAACTGCTCGGCGGCCTGAAGAGCGATGGCAGGACGCAGTCCGAGCCGGTTCATGCCGGTATTCAGTTTTAGCCAAAGGCGGTCGGCACCAGGATTGTCCAGCAGCATGGCCACTTGCCAGGGGGAGTGCACTACCAGATCCAGGGATAGCTGGCGCGCCTCCAGTAACTCCTCCCGGTCGAAGCAGCCTTCCGCGACCAGAATTGGCGCACCGATACCCGCCTCACGTAACTGACGAGCCTCTTCCAGCAATGCCACGCCGAGGCCATCCACCTGCGCCTGCATGGCGTTGGCCGCATTGAGCAGGCCATGGCCATAACCGTTGGCCTTGACCATGGCAAAGACCTCAGTATCACCCGCCAACTGCTTCGCCCGCCCAGCATTGTGAGCGAGAGCCGCATTTCGAATTTCGACCCGAGTGCCACGCATAATTAATGCCGCCTGAAGCCAGATGCCTGACGCCCGACGCTGCTCACTGTTTTCGCGTCAGGCGTCAGGCATCCGGCGTCCAGCGCCTTATTCATCCATTGCTGCCAGCTGGGCATAGTATTCCGGCGCCAGATCATCGAAACGCGAGAACTGACCCTGGAAGGCCAGGCGGACGGTACCGATGGGGCCGTTACGCTGCTTGCCGATGATCACCTCGGCCACACCTTTTTCGTTGGTGTCCTTGTTGTACACCTCGTCCCGGTACAGGAAGGTGATCAAGTCGGCGTCCTGTTCGATCGCCCCGGATTCACGAAGATCCGACATCACCGGGCGCTTGTTGGGGCGCTGTTCCAGCGAGCGGTTAAGCTGGGACAGGGCCAGCACCGGGCAGTTCAGCTCCTTGGCAATCCCTTTCAGGGAGCGGGAAATTTCCGAGATTTCGTTCACCCGGTTATCCACCCCGGGCACCTGCATCAGCTGCAGGTAATCCACCATGATGCAGCCAATTTCGCCACCACACTCCCGGGCCACCCGGCGGGCACGGGCACGCATTTCCAGCGGGCTCAGGGCCGGAGTGTCATCAATATAGAACTTCTGCTCACTAAGCATGTGAATGGCGGAGGTAATGCGCGGCCAGTCATCCTTTTCCAGGTTACCGGAACGCACCGAGGTCTGGTTGATACGCCCCAGGGAGGCGAGCATCCGCATGACGATGGAGTCCGCGGGCATTTCCATGGAAAACACCAGCACCGGCTTGCCGGCCTTGATGGCCACGTTCTCACACAGGTTCATGGCAAAGGTGGTCTTACCCATGGAAGGACGACCGGCAATAACCACCATATCCGAGGGCTGCAGACCACCAGTCATCTTGTCCAGTTCATCGAAGCCGGTGGTCACACCGGTGATAGCGCTCTTGTTCTTGTAGAGCTCATCAATCCGGTCCACGGTCTTCTTGAGCACCGTCTTGATATCCTGGGGCCCGGAGCCTTTCTTCTGCTGCTCGGCAATCTCGAAAATGGCGGATTCTGCCTTGTCGAGAATCTCCAGCGACTTGCGGCCTTCCGGGTTGAAGGCGCTGTCCGCCACATCGTGGGACACATTAATCAGCTGCCGCAGGATACTGCGCTCGCGGACAATCTCCGCGTAGGCGGTGATGTTGGCCGCACTGGGGGTATTTCGGGCCAGTTCAGACAGGTAGGTCATGCCGCCGATGTCTTCCAGCTGACCCAGCTGACCCAGCGCCTGGGATACGGTCACCAGATCACAGGGATTCTCTTCCTCCACCAGCTGGGCAATCACCTCGAAGATCTGACGGTGGGCCTTGCGGTAAAAATCCCGCGCCCCCACCCGTTCGGCCACATCATCCCAGGCACTGTTGTTCAGCAACAGCCCCCCCAGAATCGCCTGCTCCGCTTCCACGGAATTGGGCGGTATCTTCAGGTTTTCGGGAAGATGTTTATCCAGTGATACGGGTTCGTTCATTGGGGATACCAGCACTCAGGGGGCTATGAGTTGAAAGTTCAAAGTTTAAAGTTGAAACGCGACCAAGGCACGCAGCAAACGTGAAAGCGGGAGGATCGCGACAAACGGCACCCAGCCCTCCAGACCAACTCAAGGCTGACCTGCTCTTTTGAACTTTAAACTTTCAACTTTCAACTGCTCTTCAACGAAAAAGGGCACTGCCCTCGCGGACAATGCCCTGATTCTGTCACCGTGCCCCGCGAGGGGCAAACCGGTTGTCAGTTACTGTCGATTACTCGGCAGGAACCACAGCCAGCTTGATGGTCACGGTCACGTCGGCGTGCAGAACCACGTCGATTTCGAACTCACCGGTCACGCGCAGAGCGCCGTGGGGCAGCTTCACTTCCGCTTTCTCTACTTCCACGCCAGTGGAGGAAGAAATGGCTTCAGCGATGTCGCGGGTACCCACAGAACCGAACAGCTTGCCTTCGTCACCGGCCTTGGCGGCGATGGTTACGGTGGCTTCGTTCAGCTTCTCGGCACGTTCCTGAGCGGCGCCCAGCTGCTCGGCAGCGGCTTTTTCCAGCTCGGCACGACGGGCTTCTACTTCGGCCAGGTTGGTCTTGGTGGCCGGCAGCGCCTTGCCCTGAGGGATCAGGAAGTTACGGCCGTAGCCGGAACGTACGTCAACCACAGCACCCAGGTCGCCCAGGTTCTTGATAGTTTCCAGCAGGATCACTTGCATGATAGTAGTCCCCTCGGCTTAGCTGTCGTGGCTGTCAGTGTACGGCAGCAGCGCCAGGTAGCGGGCCTGCTTGATAGCAGAAGCCAGCTGACGCTGATAGCGTGCCTTGGTGCCGGTGATACGGCTGGGCACGATCTTGCCAGTTTCGGTGATGTAGGCTTTCAGGGTGTCGAGATCTTTGTAATCGATGTACTCAACACCTTCCGCGGTGAAGCGGCAGAACTTGCGGCGGCGATAAAAACGGGCCATTGGATATCTCCTGTTTAATCCTGATTGAGGGGTTCCAGCGTCTGGGCAATCAGTTGCAAACGGTCCCGGGCGTCTCCCTTGTAACCGGCGCGGCTAAGGCAGCCAGTTACCCTGATTCGCTGACCCTCTTGCAGGCCCTGGGCCTGTCGGGTCATCCCGCCTGCCAGTATCACGGCGATGCGGGCCTGGACTTCACGGGGGTGGCCGTCTTCCAGCTGGCGGGAGCGATGCTCGAGCCACAGCCGTTGGCGGGGTACCCCTGCCGGCGTCAGTGCGACCTTTTCCAAGGTGGCGATTACACCGGTGAGTTCGCAGCGATTGCTTTCCAAAATTAGCTGGCTGCCCCCTCCTTCTCTTCGTTCTTCGCCAGGGGCGACGGCTCGGTAACAGCGTTGTCGCGACGAATCACGAGGTGACGGATTACGGCATCGTTAAAGCGGAAAGTGTTTTCCAGCTCGGCCAGGGTTTCGCCGTCACATTCGATGTTCAACATCACATAGTGGGCTTTGTGGATCTTGTTGATGGAGTAGGCCAGCTGGCGACGACCCCAGTCTTCAAGACGGTGGATGGTGCCCTTGCCATCAGTCACGATCGCGCTGTAACGCTCGATCATGGCCGGCACCTGCTCGCTCTGGTCCGGGTGGACCAGGAACACAACTTCGTAATGACGCATGGTAGCTCCTTACGGTTGAGACACCTCACGGTGTCAGATCAGCTTCCCGTTCGTCTGGCGACATCCCGGTGAAGCAAGGAGACCCGGCCCCACCCCGTGAAAACACGGGGGAGACGCAGGAAGCGCGCCATTCTATCCCATACCCCCTGCCCGACTCAAGGCATATCCATTGCCAATTGCGCCATGCCGTCGTATGCTGACTCGAAACAAAACGCTACAAACGCTTACAGAAAGCGTCGTCTACCCTAAGCCCCTGATAAAAAAGGGGAAAACAACAACAACTGGGATACGACCATGCACCTCAGAGCCCTGGCCACCGGCCTGTGCAGTTTTTGCTTGCTGACCCCGCTTCATGCAGCGGAAGGTCTGCCACCGTGCGGCAGTCCGGTCTCCGTACCGGACAAGCCCAACCTGGAAGACTACCCGGATTACTCCGATTTCCTTCTCCAGATCATGAAATACAAGCAGGCCAGCCAGCAGCAGAGTGCCCACCAGGCCGCCTGTCCGACGGATTATCAACCGCCCGCAGTTGCCAGCAACGATCCCACCGTGATCCTGGAACCCGAAACGCTGGACAGCGCCCTGGCCAGATCCGCGCGTATTCAACCCATTGATTACCAGGCCAACCCCACCTGGTACGACCGCTCGACCTCGCGCAGCTTTGAACTCCGCCCACTGGCCGCTCCACGGCTTTCTGGCGAGCATATCCGCACCCTGCTGGGCAATGCGAAGAGTGACGAGCCCCTGGTGCTGCCCATGACCATCGTCGGCATGCAGCTGGACGGACTCAATGACGGCGGCGACGCCCAGCATCAGGAATCCGACATGGTCTACGGCACCCTGGGGGCCCGTGAATCCGAGGCCGCCGTCGCCGCATTCAAGGCAGAAAATGTGCCACTGATCACCAGCATCTATTTTGCCGGCAATCTGACCTTCTACTATGACCCGGAGGGCGACATGGTTCGCATCGAGGGGATCGCATACGGGGAGATGTAGCATCATGATCCGGGGCAACGTCATCGTACACCTGACCTTGCTTTGCGCACTGCTGATACCGGCGGCCAGCCTGGCCCGCCCGGACCTGTCCGACGAGCAGCAGCACATGCTGGAGCAGGCACTGGGCCCGCGCCCGGAGATTCGCAACTATGATCAGCAGGACCAGTTCGTCACCGATTTGCTGGCCTGGAAGGCCCGCCGCAAGGCGCTGACAGAAAAACTGCTGGAAGGCGAGCGCATCCTGCCCCCCGAACCCGAGCCCCCCTCAAACTGGCACAACGTCACCGGCCCGGAAGACCTGGATACCGCCCTGCAGAATGCCAAAGGCTACCAACAGCCCAACTACAAGGAAGCACGTCGTTACGACCGCACCACCCACCTGAGCTTCCCCCTGCCCCCTCTGGGCAAGCAGCAACTCTCAAAGGAACGACTGGAACCGATCCGGCCACCGTTCAAAGACGACAACCAGCAGCCCAAACCGGAAGCGCAGCGCTTCGTGAGCCAGGTTCGGGAGCAGTGAACAGTTAACAGTGAATAGTTAACAGCGTCGCGATCCTGGTTTTCGATGCCTGAAAGCAAAGAGGCCGCGCCCGGGAGTTGGGCGCGGCCTCTTTGCTTTGGAAAACAGCAAGCGTTGCTCGCGCAACTGTTCACTATTCACTGTTAACTGTTAACTGCTCTTCTGCGCCCGAACAGCAAACAACACCACCCCGGTCGCCACAGACACATTGAGGCTCTGCACCTCGCCGGCCATGGGGATCTCCAGCAGCTGGTCGCACTTGTCTTTGGTGAGCCGCTTGAGGCCGGCGCCTTCGGCGCCCATCACCACGGCCAGCGCTTGCGGCGCCTGAAAACCGAACAGGGATGTGCTGCGCTCTTCCAGGGCGGTGCCCACTACCTGCACGCCCCGCTCCTTGATCTGGTCGAGCAGGGTCGCCAGATTGCCCACCTCGTAATAGGCCAGGCTTTCCGCCGCGCCCACGGCGGTCCGGCAAGCCACCGGGGTCAGGCCGGCGGCCCCGCGGCGGGGCACGATCACCGCCTGCACACCAGCCGCATCGGCGCTGCGCAGGCAGGCGCCCAGATTATGGGGGTCAGTGACATTCTCCAGAATCAGCAGAAACGGGTTGTCGGGCTTGCCATCCAGCCATTTCAGCAGCGCATTTTCGTCGGCTGCACGGCGGGGACGGGCCCGGGCCACGATGCCCTGATGCTGGGGGCCGGCATGCTTCTCCAGCACCTCTCGGCGAGCGCGCTGCACGGCAATACCGAAATCCTTTGCTGCCCGGATCATTGCCTCAAGACGCGGCTCTTCGCGCTCGGCACGGGTGTCCTGCACAAACAATTCCAGCACGGCCTCGGGACGATGCCGCAACAGCGCCTCCACCGCATGGAAGCCGGAATACATCAGGGGTTTCTGGGCTTTACTCATTGAGACGCCTGCACGCTACATGCACCACGCAACACGCGGTGGAGAAAAGAAAGAGGTGGGAGCTTGCCTGAAAGCGATTCGCACTAACGGTGCGAATCGCTTGCAGGCAAGCTCCTACAGCATGAAGAAAAGCCTAGCTCTTCTTCGTGCGCCGGGCCGCCTTTTTACCGCGGGGCGGGCCCTTGCGCTTGGCCTTGGGCTTGGGGATATCGCCCTTGGCCAGCTTTTCCCGCTCGGACGGACCTTTTTTGGCCGCAGCAGACTGCCCATCACCCTTCTTCTGGCCAGCACGCCCCTTGCCGCCCTGCTTGCTGCCCGACTTGGGACGCCCCTTGCGAGACGGGGTCGAAGACTCCAGCTGCAGATCAATCTTCCGATCTTCGGTGTGTACTGCCGCCACCCGCACAGTCACGGAATCACCGAGACTGAAGGTACAGCCACTGCTCTCACCCTTGAGGCTCAGGTTCACCTCATCAAAGTGATAGTAGTCGCTATCCAGATTGGCCACATGCACCAGACCATCAATGTGCAGGTCGTTGAGCTGGACAAACAGGCCGAAATTGGCCACGCCGCTGATCACCCCTTCGAAGACTTCGCCAATCCGTGATTCCATGAACTGGCATTTGAGCCAGGAAACCACGTCACGCGTGGCATCATCAGCCCGGCGCTCGGTCATGGAGCACTGCTCGCCGATCACCACCATATCCGCCTGGTTATAAGGAACGATCTTTTCCTGCGGAATCGCCGGGAGCTGGCCTGGATTATCCACGTGGGCAGGCAGGGCCTCACTACGGATCAGGTAGCGGATGGCGCGATGCACCAGCAGATCCGGGTAACGACGGATCGGCGAGGTGAAGTGGGTGTAGGCCTTGTAAGCCAGCCCGAAGTGCCCCTTGTTCTCCGCCTCGTACTTGGCCTGTGTCATGGAGCGCAGCATCATGGTCTGGATCACGTTGCGATCCGGGCGGTCCAGGATCTGCTCACGCAGCTGCTGGAACACCGCCGGCTTCGGCGCCCCCTCGGACCAGGCAATACTCAGCCCCAGCCCCCCAAGGAACTGCTGAAGCTTGCTCAGGCGCTCTTCCTTGGGCGGCTCGTGGTTGCGGTACAGCGCCGGAATTTTCGCTTTTTCCAGCAATTTGGCAGCACAGATGTTGGCAGCCAGCATGGCCTCCTCAATCATGATATGCGCCACATTGCGAACCACCGGCACCATGCCTTCAATCTTGTGGTTCTCGTCATAGATGATGCGGGTTTCTTCGCTGTCGAAGTCGATAGCGCCCCGCTCCACCCGGCGCTTGCGCAGGGCCAGGAACATCTCATGGTAGGCCCACAGCATGTCCAGGGATTCGTCATCCAGGCTGGCCACGGTCTGGCGGGCCAGCTCGGATTCCGGCTCCTCGATCATGGCGCCCACCTTGGTATAGGTGAGGCGATGACGGGAACGCATGACCCCTTCGCGGAACACAAAGCCGGACAGACGACCATTGGCTGAAATGGTCATGTCGCAGTACAGACAGAGCCTGTCCACATGGGGGTTGAGGGAACACAGCCCGTTGGAAAGGGCTTCGGGCAACATGGGAATAACCCGGTTGGGGAAATACACCGAGTTGCCACGCTTGGCCGCCTCACGGTCCAGCGCCGAACCGGGGTACACATAGTGGCTCACATCGGCAATGGCCACGATCAGGCGCCAGCCACCGCGGGGACGGCGTTCCACATATACCGCATCATCAAAGTCGCGGGCGTCTTCGCCATCAATGGTCAGCAGCGGCAGATCACGCAGGTCCACCCGGTTGGCCTTGGCCTTGTGGGGCACACTATCACCAAACTTGTTGGCCTGCTCTTCCACGCCGTCAGGCCAGACGTGGGGAATTTCGAAACGGCGCAGGGCCACTTCGATTTCCATACCGGCCTGATCAGGGGTCGCAATCACTTCTTCCAGGCGCACCAATACATGGTGGTCGCGGCTGGGGTACTGGGTAATGGTGGCTCGCACATGATCGCCGGGATTTGGCTTGATGCCATTCTTGTCCTCGACCAGTACCTCTTTGGTAATGCGGCGGTTTTCCGGCTCCACAAAACTGATGCCGGCTTCACGGTAGTAGCGGCCCACCACTTCCGTGGTGGCACGCTCGGTGATCTCGACGATCCGGGCCTCTTTCTTGCCAAAGCGGTTCACGCCGGCATCGGAAACCAGTACCCGGTCACCATCCATGACCTTTTCCATCTGGCGAGGGCCAAGAAACAAGTCGCTCTGGGTCTTGTCATCCGGAATCAGAAAGCCGAAGCCATCCTTGTGACCCTGGATTTTCCCGGGGATCAGATCCATGCGGGAGACGACACCCACCTTGCCATTACGGTTCTGAACCAGCTGCGCATCACGCAGCATGGCACGCACACGGCGGTCGAGACCGACTTCGCCGTCCTCGCCCACCTCCAGTAGCGCGGCCAGCTCGTCGAAGGACAGGGGCTTACCCTGATCGTTGAGTACGTCCAGAATCAGCTCACGGCTGGGTACCGGATTTTCGTACTTTTCCGCCTCTCGGTCGGCATGAGGGTCGCGATAACGTTTTTTTGAGGGCATTGAAGATTTTTTCGAAAAGGGGTTTGACATCCGGTCATCATATACTAGAATGCACGCGCTTTCGCGATGAACCTTACGTGAAACGGTAAAAACTTTACCTCACGGATAAAAAGTTCAGCACGAAATTGCCGAGGTGGTGAAATTGGTAGACACGCTAGCTTCAGGTGCTAGTGGGGGCAACCCCGTGGAGGTTCAAGTCCTCTCCTCGGCACCAAACATGACTCTTACGGAGTCCGACAAAGCCCTGCAACCGTCTGGTTCAGGGCTTTTTTCGTTTATACTCGCTCTAATCCCATCCGATGGAATCCAACCAGATACCAGCATTTCTGTTGGTACTTATGTTGGCACTGCCCTGCTGGCCTCTTTCAGATACCAACAACGCCCAAGGAACAGGAAATGAGCAAGAATGCGATGGAAAAGCTGTCGGCCCTTGAGATCAAAAAGGCCAAACCGAAAGACAAAACCTACAAGCTTGCTGACGGTGGCGGGCTCTACTTACAGATCTCTCCTGATGGAGGAATGTACTGGCGCTATCAGTACCGCTTCCTAGGTAAGCAGAAATCCTTGGCACTTGGGGTGTATCCCGAAATCTCCCTCAAGGCCGCCCGAAAAGCTCACAAAGACGCGCGGCTCAAACTTGCCGACAACATTGACCCTAGCGAAGCTCGCCGCCAGGAGAAACTGGCTCGCACCGAAGCCCAGGCCAACAGTTTCGAGGCTGTTGCCCAGGAATGGCTGGTGCGCCAGCAGGTAGCCCCCGAAACAGACAAGAAAAATCGCTGGCTCATGGAAACCTTCGCCTTTCCTTATATAGGACACAGGCCTATTGCCGACATATCCCCCCGAGAACTGCTGGATGTCCTCCGCCGAGTCGAGTCAACCGGCAAGCTGGAAACAGCTCAACGCCTGAAGACAAAGTGCGGCCAGGTCTTCCGCCATGCAATCATTGAGGGAAAAGCCGAAATCGATCCCACGGCAAGCTTGCGAGGAGCGCTCAAGTCACCCAAGGTAAAACACCGCGCCGCCATCACCGACCCTTCCCGGTTGGGAAAGCTGCTACGGGACATGCAAGCGTCCACAGCAGGCCCAGTGGTGAAAACCGCCCTGCTTCTGACCCCCATCTTATTCCAGCGCCCAGGCGAAATCCGGCAAATGGAATGGTCCGAGATCAACTGGGAAGAGCAGCGCTGGGAGATCCCTGCCGACAAGATGAAAATGCGCCATCCCCACATAGTACCACTACCGCAGCAAGCCATGGCGTTACTACAGGATATCCACCTGTTTACCGGACGCGGCAAATACGTTTTTCCGTCGCAACGAGGGGCAAGCCGCTGTCTATCCGAGAATGGCGTCCGAGTGGCCCTTCGGGATATGGGCTACGGCAACGATGACGTAACCCCCCATGGCTTCCGAGCAACAGCCCGGACAATCTTGGACGAAGTACTGGGCTATAGGATTGAGTGGATCGAGCACCAACTGGCTCATGCCGTCAAAGACCCCAATGGTACCGCCTATAATAGAACCAGCTTCCTGAGTCAGCGCACCAAAATGATGCAGGAGTGGGCCAACTACCTAGACGCCCTTCGAGATGGGAAACAATTTGAACGGGCGGGAACAACCCCAGAAACTCAATACAGCCTTAGCTGCGAATCGACTGAAAAAGAGAATGGCAATCTAAAGAAGGATGGCAAGAAAAGCTTTACAGCTTTATTTAGCAATTATGCATCCCAGGAAAAACCCACATCTGATTAGTCGCCACTCCGATCTTTACCAAACACTCGTAGCTCGAAATCACCGGGTGCAAGTAACAACACAGACTTTCAGCCGAAAAATCGCAAAAAAATGGAACCCTAACCCTTCGTGGGCGGCAGCATAACGCAGGCCTGCAAAGCAAGTCATTGAGCATAGTCCCCAGGCATCCAAAAGCGTCCTAGCCCGTCTAAGATACCGCCCTATTTGGTCAACATCCCGATCAGAAGCGCAGCCAGCCCATCCCTTGCATGTAACGGCTCAATCGTTGCGGTACAGGGTCACTACACAGGCCCCCCCCAGACCAAGGTTGTGCTGCAAGGCTACCCGAGCTCCCTCGACCTGTCGCTTTTCTGCTTGGCCACGCAACTGCCACACCAGTTCGGCACATTGCGCCAGACCTGTAGCCCCCAGCGGGTGCCCCTTGGACAGCAAGCCACCGGACGGATTGGTCACGAACTTGCCTCCATAAGTGTTGTCGCCATCCCAGATAAATTTCTCCGCGCCGCCTTCCCGGCACAGACCCAGACCTTCATAGGTGAGCAGCTCATTGGCGGTAAAGCAGTCGTGCAACTCGACCACATTGATGTCTTGCGGGCCGATACCGGCCTGCTCGTACACGCTGTCGGCGGCGGAACGGGTCATGTCGTAACCGACCATCTTGATCATGGATTTTTCATCAAAGCTGCTGGCGAAATCCGTGGTCATCGCCTGGGCGGCGATATACACCGGGTTAGCAATGCCATGCTTCTTGGCGAACTCGTCCGAACACAGAATCGCGGCGCCGGCACCACAGGTGGGCGGGCAGCATTGGAAACGGGTGAGCGGATCAAACACCTCGTCTGACGCCATGATCTCTTCCAGCGACAGCACCTGATTGAACAGTGCGTAAGGATTGTTGGCGGCATGCTGACGCGCCTTCTCGGCAATCTTGCCGAAGGTTTCCCGTTTGGTGCCGTACTTCCAGCGGTATTCACGCCCTGCGCCACCGAACATCTGTGCCGCCGGCGGCGCCTGATTGAAGCCCTGCGTATCCATCATCACCTGCGCATGCTGGCTCATGGGGTTCTCGCGATCATTGAACTTAGCACCAAGCGCGCCGCGCTCCATTTTTTCAAAACCCAGGGCGATGACACATTCAGCCAAACCGCCTTCGATGGCCTGGCGCGCCAGGAACAGGGCCGACGAACCGGTGGAACAATTGTTGTTCACATTGACCACGGGAATGCCGGTCAAGCCCAGTTCATACACGGCACGCTGACCACAGGTGGAATCGCCGTAGACATAACCACAGAACGCCTGCTCAACATCGCTGTACTGGATGCCGGCATCCTTCATTGCGGCGAGGCCAGCCGCTTTTGCCATCACATGGTAATCATCGCTGGCACCGGGCTTGGCAAACTTGGTCATCCCGACACCGATCACATTCACTCTACGTTTCATTCTCTGTTCTCCGAATTATGGCGTTACAGGATTTGTTCAAGTTTGCGCACCAGCGCCAGGTCACCGTCGACGCGCATGTCGCCCTTCTGGTACAAGGTGCTCAAGGCCACCTTGCCGGCAATCAGGTCGGCAAGCTTGCTGTCGTCCAGCGTGATCACCGCCGCCGCGTCCTTCTCGCCGCTGACGATGCCGGGCGACGAGGCGGATAGATCGATAAACCAGGCACTGTCTGGGCTCCGCACCTTGATCTGCAACACACCACCCTGTCCACCAATGGCCGACAGTTTTTCCGCCAGCTCCGGCAGCACTTTCTCCGCCTGCGGTGCTTTCTGCTTTTTCGGTTGTGCGGTAGCGGTATCCGGCTGGCCGGAGGCCAATCGCTTGTCGCGTGCCTGCTCCACCAGCTTAGGGTCCATGTCCTGCAACACGGTGAGCTTGTTGGAGGCCATCACGTTACCTCCGATCTTCAGATCGCCACCAAAAAACAGTTTCTGTACCGCAGCCAGATCACCGCCAAACAGGGTCGGGGCATGTTTGCTGTCCAACTCCAGCGTCACATCCGCCTTGTCCAGCTGGCCCGCCCCGGCGGTACCCGGTGCGTTTTTCAGATCAATATAGAAATCCTGATCCGGGTTGCTGAACGCAAACTGGAAGCTGGTAGCGGCCTTCTCGATCAGATCCGGGTTGTCAGCGATGAAGTGGCCGATGGCACTGAACACATCCGCCATGGTCGGCTCCTGCGATTCGACCGGTACTGCGACAGCTTGTGAACCACCACCGTCAGCCACGCGCTTGTCACGCGCCTGCTCGGCCAGTTTCGGGTCCATGTCCTGCAACACGGTCAACTTGTTGGATGCCATCACGTTGCCGGAAATTTTCAGCTCGCCACCGAAGAACAGTTTCTGCACCGCCGCAAGATCGCCACCAAACACGGTCGCCAGATGCTCGCTGTCCAGCGCCAGAGTCACGTCCGGTTTGTCGATCGTGCCAGGCCCTGCCGCGCCTGGTGCATTTTTCAGATCAATAAAGAACTGCTGATCCGGATTGCTGAACTCGAACTGGAAGCTGGTACCGGTCTGATCAACCAGTTCCGGTTTCTGCTTGATGTAGGTCGCCACCGCCGCGAACACATCGTCAGGCGTCACCGCCTGCTCCACCTGCGGCGCAGACACTTCCTCGGCGGACACCTGTTCCGGCACCGGCGCTTCTGCCGGAATCTCCGAGAACAACTCGATGGCGGCATTCTTCAGCACCACCTCGTTACGCTCTTTCACCCAGGTTTCGAAGATGATGCGGTTATCGGATTCCTTCCACATGCGCGTTTCCAGGGTTTCACCCGGAAATACCGTCTTGGCAAAGCGCACCTTGATGCTCTTGAAATAACGGCCATCGTTATTGCTGAACGCCTTGATGACATGGCGTCCGGCATAACCGAAGGTACACAGCCCATGCAGGATCGGCTTGTCATAACCGAACGCCCTGGCAAACGCCGGGTCGGCGTGCAGCGGATTCCAGTCACCGCACAGGCGATACAGCAGCGTCTGGTTGGCGTCGGTTTTCTCTTCGATCACCGCATCCGGTTCACGTGCGGGCGGCACATTGATCTCGCCGGAATCGCCCCGCTCACCGCCCCAGCCGCCGGCGTCTTTCACGAACGAGGTCATCTCGTTATAGGCCACCTCGTTACCGTTTTCGTCGGTGGAGGTAATAGCAAAGGTAACTACCGCATTCGGATCCTTGTCCAATGCCTTCTTGAATTTGAAGGTGTGCTTCAGCTTGGCGTGCGGCGGCAGCGGCCGTTTGATTTCGGTGTATTGCTCGCCATGCAGCAACCGGTCGAAGCCAAAGTTCATCCCTGGCAGAGCCAGCGCGCCTTCTTTTGCTGCCTTTAGCATCGCGCCGATCTGTGGCATGACGCCATAGGTGGGCAACGCCTGGAAATTGCCACCCAGCTCGTAGACGAACTTCAGTTCATCCTTGTCGAGCGGATCACGTGCGGCGCCGACACTTAGGGCATACAACGACAGGTCATTTTCATCATAGGACGATTCCAGCTCGAGGCTTTCCTTGCTGGCCACATCCAGATCGATGAATTCGTTGCCGCCCAGTGACGGGTTGTTGATGTTGTCGAGAATCGGCGAGAAGGATTCGTTGACATTGGATGGATGCTCCGCATCGGTAAAGTCGGTGATCTTGCCCCAACGACGCGCTACATCATCAACACTGAAGGCCTTGCCAAGGGGGAAGCTATTGCCCTGGCTACGTTCCCAGCGCAACTTGCTGATGAAGCCGGCACCCACTTCGAAGATACCCTTGGTTTCTTCGCACTTTTCATGGCACAACCAGGCCACCAGCGGACTGACCGCTTCTGGCTTGAGGTTTTCCAGCAAATTCGGCGGCATGATGGTTTCAGTCAGCCGAGAGGCCGCAATCGGCGCAATGGTATTCACATGAATGTTTTTGCTGCGACCTTCCTCCGCCAGACAGTTGGCCAGCCCGGCCAGACCCAACTTGGCAGCACAGTAGTTGGCCTGACCAAAGTTACCGTAGAGGCCGGCTGCCGAGGTCGTCATGATGATGCGGCCATAGCCCTTCTCACGCATGATCGGCCAAGCCGCATGGGTGACGCTCATGGAACCTTCCAGATGGACTTTCAACACCAAGTCCCAGTCCTGCTTCGACATCTTGGCAAAACTGACGTCACGCAGGATGCCGGCATTGTTGACCACGATGTCCACAGTGCCGAAGCTATCCAACGCGGTTTGTACTATCGACTCGCCGTTTTCCACCGAGTCATAGTTGGCAACCGCCTCCCCTCCCATGGCCCGGATCTCATCCACCACCTTGTCTGCGGCAGACGACGACTTGCCATCACCGTGGGCGCTGCCACCCAGGTCGTTAACCACCACCTTGCAGCCACGCGCGGCCAGGGTCAGGGCATGCTGCCGGCCCAGCCCGCCCCCGGCACCGGTGACAATGGCTACACGATCATCAAAACGAAGTTCTGCCATGATACTTTCCTCTTTTCAATACAGGGCACACATGCCGTGCAGGGTCGAGAATCCTCAGATAGAGCGTGAAATAAGTTCTTTCATGATTTCGTTGGTGCCGCCGTAGATGCGGTTGGCACGGGTGTCGATGTAGGCTCGGGCGATCGGATACTCGAGCATGTAGCCATAGCCACCATGCAGTTGCACACAGCGGTCAACCACCTTGCTGAGCAAATCGGATACCCAGTACTTGGCCGCACAGGCAGCCTCGGGCGACAGGGAATTCTTCACCACCAGCTCCATACAGCGATCAACATAGACCCGTGCAATCTGGATTTCAGAACGCATCTCGGCCAATTCAAAGCGGGTGTTCTGGAATGCCGCCACCGGCTTGCCAAACGCCTGGCGCTGTTTCACATATTCCACGGTGGTTGCCAGCGCATGCTCGGCAGCCGACGAACAGATGATGGCGATCATCATCCGCTCCCAGGCCAGCTCCTTCATCAAGGCAATGAAACCCATGCCCTCGGCACCCAGCAGGTTTTCCTTGGGCACCTTGACGTTGTCGAAGAACAACTCGCAGGTGTCCTGCCCGCGCATGCCGACTTTCTTCAGCGGCTTGCCCTTGGAGAAGCCCTCGCGATCCGCCTCAATAATCATCAGGGACACACTTTGTGCACCCAGCTCAGCCGGCCCGGTACGCACCGCCACCACCGCCATGTCACAGAGGTAACCGTTGGTGATAAAGATTTTCGAGCCATTTACCACGTAGTGATCGCCCTCAAGGGTGGCCGTGGTCTTGATACGTTGAAGATCGGAACCGGTACCCGGCTCGGTCATGGCCACGGCAGTGACCGCTTCACCGGTGGCCATTTTGGGCAGCCACTGGCTTTTCTGTTCATGGGAACCAAAGTTGTTGATGTAGTTGGCAACAATGTCCGAGTGCAGGGCAAAGCCGCTGGCCGAATCCCCCACCCTCGCCTGCTCCTCCATCAGTATCATCGAATAGAGACGGTCAACGCCGCAGCCGCCGTACTCTTCAGGCATCGTTGGACACAGCAGCCCCAGCTCCCCCGCCTTGTTCCACAGTTCACGATCAATATGTTGCTGCTCCTCCCACTTCTCGTGGTAAGGGGAGATTTCAGTCTCGAAGAAACGCCTTGCTGTGGCGCGGAACGCCTCATGGTCTTCATTGAAGAGAGTACGGGGGATCATCGGCGATACAGCCGCCGGTACATGCACATCACTCATTACAGGCTTCCAACGTTGATTCAGGAACAATGGCAAGACTTTATAACTTACAATACGTACGTTCAACTTGTTTATTGGCGAGCTACGCTACAATCCATTTATCATTTAGAATCAGACCTCTGCACCCCAGTGACCATGCTCAGTAATAGACAGAGAACGCAATGAATGCTCAACGACGCACCCAGGAACAACGTAGCGACGCCATGCGGGAACGCATCATTCAGGCAGTGCTCACCTGTCTAGAGAAGGATGGATTCGCTGGCACCACCGTCAGTCGCATTATCAACATCGCTGGCGTATCTAGGGGCGCCCCACTACACCATTTCTCTAGTAAAGCAGACATGATCGCTGCGGCAGCTGAGCATTTAATTCGCCAGCACTATATTCAGCTGGGTAAAGCCATCGCCAAACTCCATGGATCTGAAGATCGACTAGAAGCTCTTATCTTTGGTGCATGGAAGAATGTTTTCGATCAGCCGGAATTTATCCCGTTGATGCAACTATTGACAGCCAGCCAACATGACCCTGAGCTTGCATCCATTTTGCAACGTGTCTGGACTTCCAATTACTTCATCGTCGGTAACGCGGCAGACCATTATCTGGAGGCCATTAGTGAAGACACCGATGTGCGCTCGATGATGATGTTGACGCAATGGCTGTTGCGCGGCATGGCGCAGGATTTGCACATCGTTGCCGACAAAACGCTCTTTGACCGCTATCTCAAAGTCTGGTGCAACATGCTCGCCCTTCATCTGCGAGCCCGTGCAGATGTAAACGACCCACCGCCTTACCCGCCCAAGTGGGAACTACCGCTGAGCGATGCTTGACCGCCCCACTTGGGCTTGCGACATCTCTACACATAGCTACGTTGTCGTAAACACCCAACGAATAAAGCTGTATATCGACCATGTCCACGCCACTTGATTGCTCACTTCGGTACCAGATACGGTTTCCGTTGACACAAGTCGTCATCGAGACTATTGGAGATAGCAATTCTTGCAGTGCTTCAGATTAAAGACTTCAGTTCGATATTCGGATTAGACAATACTTCAGCGCTGACACTCTTGCGCAGTTTAACCAACTGTTTACCCACCATGAATGCAACTGGAAAATTGACTGCATCAACAGCAATAACATGACCAAGACATAGATAGAAAACGGCGAATTCCTTGTCAAGGATACTGCCACGCAGTACACGCTGGTCATGATTTTGGGACAATCCTACCATCTGCAAACGAACATCATACTGGTTCGACCAGAACCAGGGAGGGCTATCGTAGGGCTTTTCTTCACTCATAAGTGTAGCTGCCGCCGTACGAGCTTGCTCAACAGCGTTAGCGACTGATTCAAGACGCTGCCTCTTGTCGAAGAACAGATTATGATGGCGGGTACAATCTCCTATCGCCAGAATGTCTGGGTCATCGGTGCGGGTAAATTCATCGACGACAACGCCATCATCGCAAAGCAGGCCAGCATTTTCAGCCAAGGCCGTTTCTGGTATGACACCAATCGAAACAAGAACGATGTCCGCTGACACCTTACCCCCATCGGCCAAGGTCACACCATTCACGCACCCTTGATCATCTGATTCAAAACCAATTACGGCCGCCCCCAGACGAACATCGACTCCTGCACTCGTGTGTTTGGCGTAGAGAAATTCAGATATCTCTGGCCCAGTAACACGCTGCATTAAGCGCTCGGCAGCTTCCAAGACAGTAACTTTAACACCTTGCTTAGTCGCACTGGCAGCCACTTCAAGTCCGATATACCCGCCCCCCACGATAACAAGGCGTTTGCCGGGTACTAGCTCACTACGCAGGGCATCTGTGTCCTCGATACCATGCAAATAATGAATACCTTTCAAGTCTGAACCCCGCACGTTAAGACGGCGGACATGTGAGCCAGTGGCCAAGACCAGTTGGTCGTACTTTAAAGTGCTTTGATCTGACAAAATGAGGCTTTTGTCGTCTCTGTTAATCTTTTCTACGCGCACGCCGAGCTGTAATTGCTGCCCCGCTTTCTCGTAGATTGAAGGCGGTTTAAGGTATAAAGACGCCTTATCAACCTCCCCCGCCAGATAATTCTTGGACAAGGGCGGTCGCTGATAGGGAGGGTGTCGCTCTTCGCTAACCATAACCACTTTGTGAGGGTATTTTTTTTGCAGCAAGGCGGTCAAAAGTGTTCCTGCTGCGTGTCCACCACCAATAATGACGGTGACCTCTTTATTTTTGTTAATCATAACCTGTCTCTTTCTATGCGTACTGAAACCGAGTTACCCACAAAAAATTCATGAATAACTATAACTTGCAAAATCATCCGAGCTAAACACATGATGCCTAAACTCCAGCCACCGCGGCGTCCTCAAGTATCATATCTGCCCCTTTCTCTCCAATCATGGTCGCCGGCTGATTGGTATTCCCGCCAACCAGGGTTGGCATGATAGAAGCATCAACTACCCGCAACGACTGCAAGCCACGCACACGGAGACGAGGGTCGACCACTGCCATATGATCAATCCCCATCTTACAAGTGCCGACCGGGTGGTATGCGGACTCACCATTACGGCGTACCCACTCGGTGAGACTCGCGTCATCCTGTATTTCCAGCCCTGGTGAAATTTCTACATCCTGATGAAGATAAAGTGCACGCTGGGACAAAATATTACGAACAAGCCGAACACCACGAATGAGTTGTTCGACATCGGCAGGGTCAGCCATGTAATTGGGGTCAATCAATGGTGCAGCGAGCGGATCAGCACTGTGTAAACCAATGCGGCCCCGGGACAAGGGCCTGAGCCCATAGATCATTACAATGTAGCCATAGCCACTCATTGCAATTTTCATGTCACGGCCGTGATCAGCGTACAGCATTGGCCCAAAGTGCAATTGCAGATCAGGTATCGGTTGCTCTGCTTGGGAGCAGATGAATCCGCCTGCCTCAGCGCCATTGCTAGACAGCACACCTCGACGACCGCTCAGGTATTGCATTAAGGCCCGCCCCCACTTCAACCAATAGCTCGGATGCATCGAAATTCCCTGTCGGCTTCGCGATCTGACCCGTACAAAAACGTCAACATGATCTTGAAGATTACGCCCCACCCCATCCAGCGAATGACGCAGCTCAATGCCATGTCGAGAAAGCTCCTCGCGGGGGCCGACACCTGACAGCATAAGCAGTTGTGGCGAGTTGAATGCACCGCCGCATAGGATAACCTCCCGCTTGGCATGAGCTCTAACCAAACTTTTTGCGTGGCGATACTCGACACCAATAGCGCGAGCCCCATCAAACAGCACGCGGGTAACATGTGCATCGCTGCGAATGGTCAAGTTAGATCGACCCTCAGCAGGCTCAAGATAAGCACGCGCATTACTGCAACGGGAACCATCCTTCTGATAGGCGTAGTAATAGCCGACGCCTTCCTGATCAGGGCCGTTGAAGTCCTGATTGCGTCGATACCCCGCCTGTACTGCTGCCTCGACAAACGCCGCACTCAACGGGTTGGTATAACGCCGCTCCGCTACATTGAGAGGCCCATCCTGACCATGAAAGCCTGCGGTACCTGGCACCATCTCAGGCTCGTAATGTTCTGACTTACGAAAATACGGCAGCACCTCGGCGTATGACCAACCGTTACACCCCTGCCGTGCCCACTCGTCGTAGTCCCTGGCGTGACCACGGATATAGACTTGGGCGTTAATCCCACTCGAACCGCCAAGCATCTTGCCCCGCGGCTGGAACAACGAGCGACCGTACATGTGGCGCTGTGGTTCAGTATAGAACTGCCAGTTGAAACGGCGACTGAACATCAACTGCAAAAATCCAAGAGGCGTATTGACGAAAGGGTTGCGGCGACTCTTGGGCCCAGCTTCGAGTAGCAACACCGTATAGAGGCCACTCTCAGACAAACGATTGGCTACCGCGCACCCTGCTGAGCCAGCGCCAACAACGATATAATCGAATTGTTCAGTCGCCAGACTGGTCAAACCTTTCATTAATTTTTTGCCGTCAATTTGACCATCAACTTCGAATAACCGCGCACGAAGTTCGACTGTACACGCTCCGGCTCATCGACCACTTCGATATTTTCGAAGCGCTTGAGCAGTTCTTCCCACAAAATCCGCAATTGCAATTCGGCCAGGCGGTTACCCATACAACGGTGAATACCGTAACCAAAAGAAATATGGTTGCGTGCATCCTTGCGATCAATAATAAGTTGATCGGGGTTTTCAAACTTGCGTTCATCCCGATTTCCTGAGGCATACCACATTAAAACCCGGTCCCCTTTCTTGATGGTCTGGCCACGAAGCTCAACGTCCTGGGTCGCAACCCTACGCATGTTGGCCAGCGGGGTTTGCCAACGAATGATTTCCGACACCATGTTCGGAATCAGATCCGGTTTCGCCTTCAGCTTGGCGAACTCCTCGGGGAATTGATTCAAGGCCAACACACCACCGCTCATGGAGTTCCGCGTGGTGTCATTACCTCCAACAATCAATAGAGCAAGATTACCGATAAACTCCATCGGCCTATTGATCAGGTCTTTTGTGTCGTCGTTGCCCTGTAGCATACTGATCAAATCAAAACTCGGCTCTTCACCAGCCGCACGTCGAGCCTCTTTGTCGCGCCACAATCTTGAGAAAGCTCTAGCCATGTCTGCTGCATCATCGAACATGACATCCTCATCCGTGAACTCTCCACCCGTGGCAGATGCTGCACCAGACAGACGATCAGACCAATCAACAAGCTTGTGTCGCTCCTCATAAGGAAAATCAAGTAGCGTTGCCAACATGCGACCTGTAAGCTCTTTTGATACTGCAGGAACCCAGTTGAATGGTTTATCTAGCGGCAGACTATCGAGCACTTCTGCAGCTCGAGAACGGATCAGCCCCTCCATTTCCTTAAGATTTTTCGGCGCTACTACGCCCTGCACCGCCCGGCGTTGCACATCATGCTTGGGCGGATCCATAGCAATGAACATTTCAACCGATAAGCCTTCAGGTGGATCACCAAGAATAATTTGTGGCTCGGAAGAGAAAAGTTCGTGGTTTTTATCCACGAACAATATGTCCTCATAGCGCGTTATGGACCAGAAAGGACCGAATGGACTTTTCTTCTGGTAGTGCACCGGGGCTTCATCACGCAATCGCTTAAAATACGCGCGCCACTGGTCTTGCCGGTACAAAAAGGGGTTACTGGTGTCAATATCTTCAATTGCCAAGCTATTGACATCAGGAACAGGCGTTTCAACGAAATTTACTTGTGGTCGCCGAGACCCAACCGTTTTTTTCTTGGCTTTCATCAACATCTTCAATGCCTTGATTTGCAAATGCATCGGCAGCACTTTGGAGGAAGCGTTGATCATCTTAGTCTGAATAGCATTGGTTGAGCTTGTTTTTGTTGACATAGCTTTCTCCTTGCTTACATCTGGAACTCGGGAAGTTGGACGGTCATACCGTCCATTGCTTTAGTCGTTTGCACCTGACACCCCAGGCGTGAAGTTCTCGCACGCTCCGGAGTCATTGACAGCATCTGTTCTTCTGCATTACCAACCTTACCGGTCTTTTCGAACCACTCATCTGACACAATCATGTGACAGGTTCCACAAGCGCACTCCCCACCACAATCACCATCAATACCAGGAACGGCATTATCAACGGCGATTTGCATTAGAGTAGCCCCCTCATCAAATTCCGTAACATGCTCGGTGCTGTCATGTTCAATAAAAGTAATTTTTCCCACAGTGTGTCTCCTGCCAGTTATATCTACCCTGAAGACTGGCTATATGCTGGAACACCGACGAGGACTTTTCTTGACATAACAGGGACATTAAAAGACAGTAGGCACATTCCGAGGAATCGCTGATGGCGATAACGTCTCACAAACAGGGTTTGAAAAAGTGGATGCTGATATCCCGTCGAATTACTCACGCCTTATCGCTCGCGAACTTGGCCTGAGTGCACGAGAACTCCCCAAGCTCTTGCGCAACACGGGTGTAGATGTTGCGCAGTTGCTCAAAGACGAAAGTCTGTTCACTGCGGCCCAGCAGATTCAGGTTTTCCGCAATGCTTTAGATTTGTCCTGCAAACCGGAGTTCGGCTTACTGCTAGGCCGACGCCTCACCCCTGCAACCCACGGGGCAATGGGATTTGTTGCAAACAGCAGCCCAGATCTTTATACAGCATTGCATGCTGTCCACACTTTCCTGCCAACTCGGGCAAGCTTTATTCATGTTCACTTACAACAAAAAGAGGAATTTCTGGAATGCGTTGTAAAATTCCAAGTCTCGATGGATAAGGATGTGGAACGCTGCTTGGCCGATGCCGTAATCAAAGCTTTTTTTGAAATTGGTGAATTCATCGTAGGCCGCCCCTTATATGAATCGGAGGTTCACTTCACCCATCCAGCCCCAGCTTACAAAGATATGTACAGGGACTATTTGCCTGGCAGAGCTTACTTTAACTGTGACAAATTCAAACTAAAGCTGGCAATGGCGTTGTGCCGTAAACCAAACGCATCAGCCAATCATGAAAGTTACCGTCTAGCGTTACAGCAATGCGAATCCATGCTTGCGCGGCTTCAGACTCGTGAGCAGGATTATCGGACCCAGGTTGAGAAAATGATGTTGTCTCGCCCTCCTGGGACGCTTAGTGAAGAAGAAGCAGCAGCCACGCTATTCATAAGCAAGCGGACACTCGCTCGCAAACTGAGAAGCGAAAACAGCAGTTTCAGGAAAATTCGCGACGAGGTGCTATCCAGGCAGGCCGCAAGCTATTTGCGTGACAGCAATCTGTCTGTTGAAGCCATTGCCTCATTGCTGAATTATCACGACTCAGCAAGCTTCAGGCGGGCTTTCAAGCGCTGGTTCGGCCGAACGCCTGACCAGTACAGACAGAATATTTGAGGGAACTTTTAACCTATGCCCACATTTCAATACAATCGTGGGGATATAAACACCAAATAAAGTAGAATTGTCTAGCGTTTGAGCACACCATCCTTAATTACTGTCCAAACAAAGTCCCCGATATCCTTAGCGGTATATCGTCCGCCCTCGTTGAACCATGTTGCCACCCAATTTAACGCTCCCAGTCCGATTAGGCGCAAAAGATCACGATCGACATTGGATCGAATCAAGTCCTGAGAGGACAATGATTGCAGCATCGCAGACCAAAGAAGCTCGTATCTATCTCGGAGATCAATCATTTCCTTACGGGATGAACCGTGTAATGAGCGCCATTCAAACAGGAGAACATAGACCATATCCGACCCACCAACCAACAATTCAAGGTGGGCATTGATCCCTTGTCGCAACTGCTCAAGGGGCTCCTCTTCTCCCCGAATAGCTTCGGACAACGCCATCGAGGCTTGCTCAAGCGCGAGTCTCATCAGGTCTACCAGGATGCTTTCCTTGGAGGGGTAACGATAATGCAGGCTTCCGGGCAACATGTCACAAGCTTCGGCGATTTCCTTAACGGTAGTTTTATCGAACCCCTTTTGACGAAATAGACGAGCTGCAGCACCGAGCACAAACACTCGATCCGCCTCCGCCACCGGCGTTACCTGATTTTTCTTTCTTCCCACAAGGCACTCCCATGCTGTAAGCCTTTGATTCTAGCATTCCTTTTAAAGTCGGCCCAGCCTTCCTGGCCGATGGCACTATTCGATCTATACAGATAAAAACACGCTGTCTACCTTATAATCTTGAATTTGGTTGGTCATACAAATAAAGTCCAATGAATGCACTTTACTTGGGAGCGATCCAATGGCTCTGGCAAACCGCAAGATTGGTTACGACGAGGTTGTAACCCGTGACATTCACTTTCCCATGAACATCGAAAACGTGGCTCGCCACTGGTTTCGCAACGACCCGTGGTCCACTCACTGGATGAATGCCATTCTCGCCGCCGTCCCCGACGGTGAACGCTGGGTGATGAATTCTGCAAGACGGCAGCTTGGCAAGCTTGACGATCCAGAAGTGCTGAACGCAGCTAAAGAATTCATTCGCCAGGAGCGCATTCATGCTCGTGAGCACGATGAAATGAACGCCATCGGCGTGCAACACGGGGTTCCCATCGACAAGGTTGAAGGCGTGTTCAAGCTGATCCGTAAGCAACTCCAACACCGCCTCAGTGACGATATGCAGAGCTCCATCGCAGCGGCGTTTGAACATTTCACGGCCATTATTTCCTCGGTACTGCTTGAGCACCCGGAGCTGTTTGACGAAACCCACCCGGATTTGCGTGCCATGCTCTACTGGCACTTTGTCGAAGAAACCGAGCACAAGAGCGTCAGTTATGACGTCTTCGTCGATGCCAGTGGTGGTGGCTACCGCAGTTACCGACTGCGTATCAGTGGCATGCTACTGGCCATTGCCCTGGGCTTCCCCATTATGATCGGCAACCAGACCTATCTGCTCTACAAGGATCGTCAAATTCTGAATTTGTGGTCCGCCGCCAAAATGACCAAAGTCCTGTTCTGGCGTCCCGGCATTCTTTCCAAGGTACTCGCTGGCGTGCCCCCCTATTTCTCCCCCACTTTCCACCCGTGGGATGACGATAACCGTGATGTAATCCGGATCTGGAAACGCGCCTACGAAAGAACTGGCGACCCTCATAAGGCCTATCAAGCGCTCAGAGACCACCGAGCCAACAATGTACACGGTACATTCGAAACGCCACAACCTGAACCCGCATGGGGGCAGGCATGAAAAAGAAACCCTTGCACCCGTCAACTCAGGCGGCAGCTGTCATCACCGGGGCGGGTAGCGGCATCGGTCGTAGCTTTGCTTACGAAGTTGCCCGTCGAGGCGGTTCGGTACTGTGTGTCGATATCAATGAAGAGCGCGCCGAACAGGTGGCGATCAGCCTGCGAGCACTCGGTACTCACGCGGTAGCCCTGGGGTGTGATGTCGGCGATGAAAAACAGATGGCATACCTGGCGGAAAATGCCGAGCCTTTGCTCGGCAGGCCGGTAACCCTGGTAATCAACAACGCCGGCGTCGGCCTCGGTGGCCCAATCGGCGAGGTGTCACTTGAAGATTGGCACTGGTGCATGAACGTCAATCTATGGGGAGTTATTCACGGCTGCCATTATTTTGCCCCTCAGCTTCGCGATCTGGGCTATGGAGGCATCATCAATGTGGCCTCTGCTGCCGCATTCGGGTCCGCCCCGGAAATGGCCGCCTACAACGTCACCAAGGCAGGGGTACTGGCCCTGTCCGAAACGCTGTCTTCTGAACTGACCGGAACCGGCGTAAAAATCACGGCCCTGTGCCCAACCGTGGTCCCGACCAATATCGTCGAGAATGGGCGCCTGCCTGAACGTCGCCGTGACTTTGCCCGTTCAGCGATGACCCGCTATGCCCTCACCAACGCCGACCAGGTGGCCCGACAGACCCTCAGTGCCCTTGATCGAGGTGAGCTTTACATGCTGCCACAAATTGACGGCCGGCTTGCCTGGCGGTTGAAACGCCTGACGCCACGACTATACGCCCGCGCGATTGGCGAAGCTTACAGAATGCTGGCTGATTAAACCGCATTTGAGGAAACGGAACACGCAAGGAATTCAATATGGCCTCCATTCCTACAACAATTTTGAAGCTACTTTTTCGCGCCGGCATGAAGCGTGATATACGCGACCCGGACAAACTGGTAAGACATCTTCGCAGGGTGATGAACGCGCCTTTGGCCCCCTCTCTGCTGCCACGCGGAGTGCGACTCAAGCGAGGCAAGGTTGCAGGAATAGCTGGCCACTGGCTAGGCACCGCAGACCCACAAATCACCATACTCTACCTGCATGGTGGCGCCTTCATCGGCGGGCGGCTTGATACCTATCACCACTTTTGTGGCCGTTTGGCTCACGCCCTGAATGCGCGGGTCTTTCTTCCGGATTACCGACTAGCCCCTGAGCACCCCTTCCCGGCAGCAACGGATGACGCCTTTAATGTGTATCGTGAACTGATCGCAGACCCTCGCCCTGTGGTCATTGCAGGAGACTCTGCGGGAGGCAACCTGACGTTAGTCACATTGCTGCGTGCCCGTGATCAGCTGCTGAAAATGCCGGCTTGCGCCCTCGCCATTTCGCCGGCATCGGATGCGCGAGGCACCCTGATGTCCAGACAGGCGAATAGCGACAGCGATACCATGCTTTCCCATGGCATGATTGAGGTGGCAACGGATATCTATCTGGCCGGCGCGGACCCCGCTCACCCGTATGCCTCACCAATCACCGCGGATTTCACCGGCTTGCCCCCTCTACTTTTCACTGTCAGTAGCGAAGAGTGTCTGCGCGACGATACCCATGCAGCAGCACAATGCGCGCGAGATGCGGGGGTGCCCGTGCAGGTTCTGGAGCGCGATGATATGCCGCACGTGTGGCCCGTATTCACCTTTTTGCTACCAGAGGCAAAGCAGGACTTCCCTACCATCGTCCGAATTCTGGAAAAGTATCTGACCAGCAATAACGTCGGCAAAGCCCCATCCCAAACGGTCAATGCTAGCGATAGCACCATAGTTGAGGTTGCATCATGAATATGGCTGCTGTTGCAATCCATAACCCTCGTCCCAGCGTTACTCCTGATCATGAAGTCATTATCATCGGCGCGGGAATTTCTGGAATTGGTGCGGCAATCCAGCTGCGTGCCGATGGCATCAAAGATATCTTGATCCTTGAGCGAAGCAAGGATGTGGGAGGAACCTGGCGCGACAACCGTTATCCGGGAATCGCTGTCGACATTACCTCGTTTACCTATTCATTTTCCTTCGAACAAAACGCAAATTGGTCTCGCGTTTTTGCGCCGGGAAACGAGCTTTACCAGTATACAAGACAGGTAACAAGCAAGTATGGCATCTACCCACTGATTCGCTTTGGTGTCGAAGTCGCTAGCGCCCGTTTTGATCTCGACAGCCATGTCTGGTTGATCGATCTTACGGATGGCAGGCGACTTAGTGCACGCCATATTGTCTCGGCCTGTGGCGGTTTGATATCACCCAAGATGCCAGATATTGAAGGGCTTGATACGTTCCAGGGCAATGTCATTCACACTGCACGCTGGCCAGATGACCTTGATCTTAGTGACAAGCGAGTAGCGGTAATAGGCACTGGCGCCACTGCAGTGCAACTGATTCCGAAAATTGCCGGCAAGGCCCGCCAATTGGATGTCTACCAGCGCACCCCCATCTGGGTACTGAAAAAACCCGATCATAGCCTGCCCGGCTGGATCAAGACTCTGTTCCGAACCGTACCGGGCCTGCAACGCACCCTTCGGGGCGCCACCGATACCGCCAGTGAAACCCTGATGGTGCTTTCAGCAATTTATTATCGCCAGGCCCCCTGGCTGGTCCGCATGTGCGAAAAGGCGGGCATAAACAACTTGCGCGAACAACTGCCCAACCGCAAAGACCTGTGGGAGAAACTGACACCGAAATACGGCTTCGGCTGTAAAAGACCAACCTTCTCCAACGACTATTTCCGCACCTTCGGCCGGGACAACGTCGAGCTGGTGACGACGCCGATCAAACGCATCACCTCCCGTGGCATCACCACCGAAGACGGCCGCTCACGACGCATAGATACCTTGATCCTCGCCACCGGTTACAAAACCTTCGAGAAAGGAAATATTCCCTCGTTCGACGTCATCGGCAGCAACAACATCAATTTGGGCGATTTCTGGCATGACTACCGTTACCAGGCCTATGAAGGGTTGACCATTCCGGGCTACCCGAACTTTTACATCATGCTCGGTCCCTATGCCCTTATCGGCACCTCTTACTTCAAGATGGTCGAAGGGAATGCCATCCACCTCTCTCGCTGTATTCGCGAAGCCAACCGACGTGGAGCCAGCCAAGTGGAAATACGTCAGTCCGTCCATGACGCGTATTTCCGCAATATCCAGAAACGCCAGCAAAACACCGTGTTCCTTAACCACAACTGCGCGCTGTCGAACAGTTATTACTTCGACCATCATGGTGACGCGCCAATGCTGCGGCCCTCTACCTCTCTGGAAATGCTGTGGCGAGCCAAGCATTTACCGATGGATCACTACCGGTTCAGTGTACTGGCCGGGCACACTCCCAGCAGACACGACGGCGGGAGACAAGCCTGTGAGCCACATCCCCAGCTGCCAGAGAAGGGCATTCCGGCAAAACAAACAGATAACAATTCTCAGTGACTGTGCCAGAGAAAGTGTGTAGCCTGCTTGTACATGTCACGCCAGCAGAGCTCTCCAGATCCAGTTGACCGTGCGCTTTAGCGCTGCCCAGGAGGCGTTACACCACTCGATAACCCATGCCTGGTCAGCAACAGAACACGGCATCTCGTCATAGACGACGACTGGGCGTCACGCATTAATGTGTGACATTACCGGAGCGCCAGAGCACAACGTCATTACAGTCATGGACACAGACAGCTAAGCCTGAGACCAATATTGGTTGTTTAACCAAACAAACAGAAAATCAGAACAACTCACCATCTATAACCAGAACAGCCCCCTTTAGGAGCCTGAAATGTCTGCAAAAAAAACAAAACGGTTACCTCTCCTTTTCTTCACGTGCACTACAGCATTGCTCTCACCCGGCTTGGCCATTGGCGGTGCTGGCGACGGAGCGAGCACTTATGGGCTAGGCCCGATGAATGCCGGCACTGCCTTGGCATTCAGTCCTTTTGCATCCAACAGCTGGTCGGTGTACTACAACCCGGCCGCCATGGCCCGCTCCCCGGAGGGCGAACTGGGAGTCATTCTGCAGTATGGCGACCAGGAATTACGTGCCAAATCACTGGGAGGAACAGACCCTTTGGAGCGAGAGAATGTTATCCTCTCTGATACCAGTTCCGAACTACTATTAATTGGCTTGAAAAGCCGCATCGCCGGCATTTCCAGCATCGACAAGCCCATTTACTTTGGGCTGAACGTGGGTGTAGACCAATACTCGTCCAACCTATTGCCCTATCAGGCCAATACCAGCGAGGAAGGGCAGTTTCTACGCTATGAGTCTCAGCCACTTTATCTCGCCTTTGGTGGCGCTATCAGCAACGTCCTGAGGGGCGTTGACGTCGGCGCATCAGCACGTCTTACCCTCCAGGCCAAAGCCAACCTGGAAGCAGTTTCAGACCTTGGCGGCAACACAGACTCTGAAAAACTTTCCCTGGAAGCCTCTCCATCCCTATCACCGGCACTAGGTATCAATATCCGCTCTGGAGAAATGTTCTGCGGTACAAGCGAGTGCATGCCTTTTGGAATGGATAAGATGGAGCTGGCTCTTTTCTGGCGGGGGGAAAGTAGCTATGAGGTATCCGTGGATGCCAATGTGGTTGTGCCGGGAGTTATCCCTGAACCAGGCCTGAGCCTAGCGCTTAGTACAATTGATACCTATCAACCTGAAGTTCTCGGCGCAGCCATTTTGCTTCCCGTTGGCAAATTCGAATTGACGGCAGGCATTGAGCAGCACAATTGGTCTGCGCTTGAAAGCGAGTTTGCCGACGATACTATTCGCGATCAGGCTAATCTAGCGTTTGACGACATCACCATTCCCCGAATTGGCGTTAGCTATCAGTGGTCAGAGTCAATGAAACTCTTTGCAGGCGCAGCCCTGGAGGACTCACCTTTAAAATCCAGCCGATCCCAGGACGTTAACTATCTTGACACCGATAAAAAGGTTTTCGGTCTGGGTGCCAGCTACCGTCTGTCCAGCGCACCAATAATTGAAATGCCATTAGAACTCGCCTTCGCTTACCAATATCAAATGCTGGATGAAGCTGATTTTGAATTGACCTCCATCAACTCTCCCACCGATCCAGATTCTTATGAAACGGTAAGGGCTGATGGTGAGATAAACGTATTTTCTGCCTCTCTGTCGCTAAAGTTTTAAGAACAGACATGCGATTAATACCAGGAGAAGAGCAATGAATAATAATTCCAGCACAATCCATCAGTTTTTTACTATTCTGGCGATCGCCATAGCAGCCCTTCTGACCGGATGCGGTGGCGACAAGGGCGATGTAAACAATCCCTGGAGCACACCAGAGACACTAATTTTTTCATACCCTTATCCCGGCCAGACAGAAGTGCCAGTTACCGCGCCAGTGATCCTGCGATTTTCCTCTGCACTTGAGCAAGAGGTTATTGATGACATTGACTCACGCCTACAGCTGGCCAGTGATACTGATGGGAATACCGTCATGGTTGACTATCAAGTGGTAGACAATGGCAGAGGCCTGGCCCTGTATCCTCAATCGCAGCTGGCTCCGGCTGAAGGGTACCATCTGGTTGTCAACGATGGTGGCTTAGGAGCCATTGATGACGACTCCGTGAACCGCGTTGGCTTTCGGACTGCAGGCAGTCAAGACGGCGCATCGCAAAGCATGGGAAGCGGCTCTTTCACTCTGCTTTCAGCCACTCCTTTAGACCAACCGTCATTGCTAGAGTCAATTGATGATGCCAGGCGTCCCAACGACATGAGCACCCTCAGGATGTCGTTTAACCAGACGGTTGACCCAGTCAGCACAGCATATGGCGAAACCGGATCGGTTCAACTTCGTGACAACCTGGGCAAGCTGGTTCCCGCCTCCCTCTTCTTGCGGGGCCGTTACCTGACACTAGATCCTGAGCAAGATCTACAACCTGTTGAACACACACTGACGATTGCTGGGCTGCGCGCCCAGACTACCGGTGAACAGTTACCGGTGTACAATCGTACTTTTGTACCGAAAACGACACTTCCCCGTGCTACATCCATTCTCAAAGTTGGCAGCCTTGGAGCTGAGCAACCTGAACTAGCGTCAATTTTAACCGGCAACCCGATCAATCAGGTACCAGTACAATCCTTTGTATTGGGAGATGATTCATTTACCGTATTGAGCGGGAATCTAGCAGCAGATCTGGCTTTTGCTCCCAACTTTCCTGATGCCGTTCCTCTGCGAGTCCCCGCTGGTTCCGTACTGCGAGGCACCGACGTCGACGTCAATATACTGGGCGAAGTACCGTCCGGGCTAGAAACCGGTGAAGTCACCATCACGATACTCAGCGACGCTAATGGGTATCTGATCCCGAATCCTTTCAGTGATTCCCCATCGGTCCCCCGCTATGCCCTTCTTAATATGGATGCAGCAATGACAGCTGAGGGTACAGAACCCAATGCGGCTCTCAGCCAGAATCTGCTAAATGTGCAGGTGGCGGGTTTAGCCATTGTAAAAGATGGTGTGCTGGTACTGGATGCGGTCAGTGTGGTTGAACTTGAAGTGCTGGGCTTAGAGAGGGCATCTGGCCTGCTCTCATTTCGCATGGAGGCCTATCAAAACCAGCGCCAAGCGCCTACCCCAAGCCCAGATACACGGCCCTTGCAGCTCCAGTCTTGGGCACCGGGGGAAACGTTCCAACCCAATGCAAGACCTGGTGACCCCGTTATCCTGAACTTCAACAAACCATTGGACCCAGCTTCGGTTTTCATTGACGGTGCTGTACAGGTTTCTGTTGATGGTGTAGTAACGAAGTACCCAATGCGACACGATGGCGCCACGATTGTCATCGGGGGAGATATCCTTCAACACGGAAAAGACGTCCAGCTCGCCCTCACCAGCCTGCTCCGAGATACGCAGGGGAACCCGCTCAACCAGGACCAGACACTCAATATCCGTCTGCCGGACTTCGTTCTTCCCAATGGCAGCACCAATGAGTTACGTGCACCACTTGTCGCGGCTGTTTTTCCCGGTTACCCCTGTGCATTAACCGGTGTCCGTCTTACTGGCGAAAGAGAGACTTGGCGCAATGGCCGATGTGTAGGAGGTAAAAATAGCGACCCGCTCTATCCTGTACCGAATCTGTTCAGTGATTTAAGTATTCGAGCCATCTTTAGCCGCAGTATCGACGCCGACACGGTTAATGATCAGACTTTTGTTGTTGAACACTTTGATACCAACAATAACGAATGGGAGCCCATCAATGGTCGTCTCAAGGTGCTTGCCCAGAGAGTAGAGTTTTTTCCGGACAACCCCTGGCAGATTGGCGAGCTTTATCGCTACACCCTGCACTCCGAGAGGTACTACCCTGTTTGTGGCACCAATGCCATATGTTCAACCGATGGTGCACCGATACAAACACGTCAAATCTCTCAGTCCAGTTCCACAGCCCCAGAACTTAGAGAAGGAGGCCCAGACCTAACCAATCACTTCGTTGTAACAGGGGAAGAGGACCAGATCACCCGTGTATCGTTACGCTCTCTGCCGGTTGCAGATGTTAACGCTAATCTTAGTATCGATGACAACGAGCAAGGTGCGGTTCCCGACGGTAACGGCGGAGCAACTGCCGATGCCAACTTCCTAAAGCTTAGGCTAAAAAGCAGATCGGGAGTAGTAACCAGTGCCAACATTGGCTGTGGTATAGGCGAGGATTGCCCGGAAAAGAAATATGCCTTTGTCGGGTCAGGCGCCTTGCAAGCCGGGGTAAGCCAGTATGAGCCGGATGTCACCATCAACCGACGCCTCATCGACAGCGACCCAATGACATCAAATGAAGTCACCGGCGCCGTCATTGCCAAAGTCTTCCCTACCGTTCTCTCAACGACCAGTGTCTTTCTGGAAGCTCGCGCAATTATACCAGGTTTACTCGACATACCGCTGGACACCGGTCCTCTGGTACTTCGATTGGGATACGAAAACAATCAACCCATTACGGGCTATATCACCGAAACCCCGGATGGCCCCTGGTTCAGTACTACGTTTGATCTCATGGTGGATGCACCAGAGTTAGAACCACGGCTAATTATAGAACTCGGGCATGACATCCGCAGCAAAGTAATTACCGGAGTCACCCTCGAAGGCCCCCTGCGCTTTGTCGATGATGGTCGTCTGATTCTCAAAGTCCGTAACCCCGACCCTCTCATCATACCGGCCAACATTGATCTCTTGGGAATCGGCTTGGCGGGTGTTGAGCTGGAAGTCCCCCCCCTCGGCGTAGATCTGACCTTTACCTTTTTGCCGGTAAAAGATTTTTAATATATTCCCCTTGTGCTAACGCACTTTCATGCCCCCTTTATGGGGGCTTTTTTCTGTCCTCACCGTATGCCACACCGCTGAATGATCATCAATATCGTCAAATAGGACTTTTCTTTGTGTAGAAGAAACGCTAATATTTGGTTGTTTGGCCAAATAAATAAATGCCTATAATGATGCATCCTCACGACAGCCTCGCAAGCCTTGCCTACAGCGATTCAAAGCACTCACCGGAATCTGGCAGGGATATACAGTTCCCGGGAAACGGCGGGTTGGTTCTTAGTGCAACCCAGTTCGGGGACCCGAAGTCACCGCAGGTGCTTTTGCTGCATGGCGGCGGACAGACCCGTCATGCCTGGGCGCACACGGCAACAGCTCTGGCCAGATCAGGGTACTGCGCTACCTGCATTGATGCCCGCGGTCATGGTCAAAGCCAGTGGTGCCCTGAAGGGGATTACAGCGGCACCGCGCTGGTATCAGACCTCCGCGCCATCATCCAATCACTTCCCACATCACCTTATATCGTGGGAGCGTCAATGGGCGGACTGACGGCCATGCTTACCCTTGGGGAGGAGCCCCCCTTGCCCTGTCGAGGTCTGGTACTGGTGGATGTGGCCCCACGGCTTGAGACCAAAGGCGTTCGCCGGGTGATTGAGTTCATGCGCCGCCACCCTGACGGTTTCGACTCTCTGGATCAGGTTCAGGATGCCGTGGCTGCCTATAACCCAACACGAAAAGCACCATCAAGCTCACAGGGCTTGCGAAAGAACCTCCGCCAGGACGCTAATGGCCGTCTCCATTGGCACTGGGATCCTGCGTTTCTTGATCATGCGGTAATCCCTGAAGCAAATGAAGGCATGTTCGGCCGAGCGCGACTCAATCTTGCAGCAAGCAAACTCAAATTACCGATATTACTCATCCGCGGCCATCACAGTGATGTACTCAGCGAAGCAGGAGCCCAGGAATTATTAGCCCTGGTGCCACATGCCAAGTACCGAGTAATCCATCAAGCAGGTCATATGGTAGCGGGTGACCGCAACAGTATTTTTACCGGAGCAGTGCTGGACTTTCTTCAGCACCTTGACCCGCAAGGAAATCACATACGCTCCACCGATCGGAGACTTACACCATGAAACATAAACACCTCGACGTGCTGATCATTGGCGCGGGCCTTTCCGGCGTCGGTGCGGCTTGTCACCTAAGCCGCAAGTGCCCAGATCTACGCTATGGCATCCTTGAGCGACGCAAGCGCGTTGGTGGCACCTGGGATTTATTTCGCTATCCCGGCATCCGTTCGGACTCCGATATGTTCACACTCGGCTATAACTTTCGGCCTTGGACAGACACCAAGATGCTTGCCGATGGCCCCTCTATTCGCAATTACATCGAAGAAACCGCTGAGCATCATCAGGTCCACAAGAAAATTCATTTTGGCCTGAAAGTCACTGCCGAGGACTGGAGCAGCGAATTCAATCGCTGGACGGTTACCGCGTTGAACGAGGAAACCGGTGAAGAAGAAGTTTTCACCGCTGGGTTTGTCCTCAACTGTACCGGTTATTATAACTATGACGCCGGCTACACACCGAAAATTCCTGGAATCAATCGCTTTGGCGGCGACGTAATTCACCCGCAGCACTGGCCAGATAACTACGACTATACGGGTAAGCGAGTTGTCGTGATCGGCAGCGGCGCCACCGCCGTAACACTGGTGCCCGCGATGACCGACCGCGCTGCGCATGTCACCATGTTACAGCGCTCCCCTACTTATGTTGCCTCCGTCCCTGAGCAAGATCTCATCTCGAAAAACCTGCGCCGAGTACTGCCAGAAATGCTTGTTTACCGCATGGCGCGCACACGCAATATCCTGCTGCAGAGAACCGTATTTAACCTATCGATTCGTAAGCCCAAAGCGATCCGCAGATTACTGCTGGCCGCTGCTCGCAAACAACTGGGGCCGGATATCGACATGAAGCATTTTCAACCTCACTACAACCCATGGGAGGAACGAATGTGCGCAGTTCCCAAGGGGGATCTGTTCAAGGTGCTTCGTGAAGGCAAGGCTTCCGTGGTGACGGATCATATAAAAAATGTCACCAAAACCGGTATAAAACTGGAATCTGGGGATTGGATACCTGCCGATATTATCGTCACAGCTACCGGTCTGGATTTGCAAATGTTGGGCGGCGCAGAGCTACGTGTTGATGGTACGCACGTCAATCTCTCAAACACCATGATGTACAAAGGCTTAATGCTTGAAAAAGTGCCTAATATGGCACTGGTCTTTGGCTATACCAACGCGTCCTGGACCCTCAAGGCAGATATTGCCTCCGAATTTGTTTGTCGGCTTCTCAAGCATATGCGCAAGACAGGCGCAGAAAAGGTGACCCCTATCGACGAGGAAGGGTGTGGCTCTGATGTCAACTTTCTCAACCTTCGATCTGGCTACATTCAACGTGCTGATGACCGCCTGCCACGCCAAGGCAACAAAGATCCTTGGCAAAACCTCAACGATTATCTTCACGACCTGCCGGCGCTTCGTTATGGAAAAATGAATGATGGCCACCTTAAATTCGAAACGACAAACCTACATAAAACGAAACGCAATCTCGTCCAAAAACTTCTGAGCAACACATCAATATAGAGGCGCAACGATGAAATCATTTTCAGGAAAAGTCGCGGCGATCACTGGCGCCGGGTCGGGCATCGGGCAAGCCACGGCGATTGCTCTAGCAAAAGAAGGTTGCCACTTAGCGATCTCTGATATCAGCGAAGAAAGCCTAGAGAAGACGGTCGAATTACTGGCAGGCTACGCCGTCAACATCAGCACTCATGTTGTTGATGTCAGCAACAAAAATGCGGTTTATCAATACGCGGAAGATACCGTATCAACACACGGAAAAGTAAATCTCATCATGAACAATGCCGGTGTGGGACTGGGTGAGACCGTCGAGAACATGAGCTATGAAAACTTTGAATGGCTGATGAATATCAATTTCTGGGGTGTCGTATACGGTACAAAGGCATTTCTTCCCCATCTCCAGAAAATAGGTGAAGGCCATATCGTCAATATCTCCAGCGTTTTCGGCATTATCGGTGTTCCAACCCAGTCAGCCTACAACGCCGCAAAATTTGCTGTTCGCGGATTTACAGAATCATTACGTGAAGAGCTGGATATCGCGGGCGGCCTTGTCAGCGCGACTTGCGTTCATCCAGGTGGAGTAAAGACTAACATCGCGCGTAATAGTCGCATGGGAGACATGGGCAGCATGAACATGGGCGACAAAGAAGAGATTGCCAGCATGTTCGAAAAAATTGCCATGACCACACCCGAAGCTGCCGCTAGAACCATCCTGAAAGGCGTGCGGAAAAACCGGCGAAGAGTTTTGGTAGGCGGTGACGCGGTCATGCTGGACACCACACAGAGACTGATACCCACAGGCTACCAACGCTTGCTTGAAATTATGTTTAAAAAACAGCAAAGCAGCAAAAATAAAAAAACGCATCAGGGCATGGCCTGACATTTTTCTCTTTAACTATCACATTATTGATTGGAGGCGATATGCGCTCGTCTAATACGGTAAAAAGCATTAAGAAACTCAGCGGCGCGCTGGTGGGCATTCCACCGCGTCATATCAATTTTCAATTTCCGGATTCCATTCCAAAGTATTTTTATGCTGGAAATGCCACAGCAACGACTTTCTTTGCCATGCTCTCCGGTTTTTTCCCACCTGGTGAACGCTATTTCATGGAGTCCGTTAGACACTTTCGTGGTCAGGTTAAGGACGAATCTCTACGGGCGGCCATATCGGGCTTCATGGGGCAGGAGGCCATTCACGGACGAGAGCACGACAGGCTGAACCAGATTCTCGCCGAGTACGGCTATGACATGCAGTCGCCAGATCGGTTTGTCAAAATTGGCTTGGCCATACTAGAGAAGTTGCCGCCGAGCACTCGGCTAGCCGCCACCACGTTTATGGAGCATTTTACTGCGCTTCTCGCCGAGCAGCTGCTTGAAGACGAGAATTTTGTACGCCAGGCAGACCCTGAGATGATCAAAATATGGCAGTGGCATGCTCTCGAAGAGCTGGAACACAAATCTGTTGCCTACGACGTATATGAGCTTATTGGTAACAGCCGTACAGAGCGCGTGGCTGCAGCCCTCGCCTCGATGGTCGTCTTGCTGCCGATGCTGGGCATCACCTGGAGCTGGATGCTTGTCAAAGACGGCCAGCTCGGCAACATCAGCGATAATGTTAAAGGTCTGAATATTTTGCTAGGTCGTAACGGGTTTGTATCGCAAATCCTTTCGCGCCTTCCTGAGTTCATTCAGCCGGATTTCCACCCTGATCAACATGACACCAAAGGGCTGGAAAAACTGTGGCGTGAGAAGTTGTTCGCTGAAGGTGGCCAACTGCATGAGCTGTATAGCAATCCGGCGGCATAATAATGCTCAAGGGGGTTTAGGGAACCTCTGAATAGTTGACGACTCTGTCACCACCGTTTGCTAAAAGACACACAAAAAAATGCCGGAATTGCTTCCATGCAACTCCGGCATTACACCTTTTATCATAGCTTTTCTCTAGCCGATCTTTATTGCGCATCCTCTAGAATGAATTGTGCCGCTCGCTCGCCAATCATCATACATGGCGCGTTCGTATTACCACTGATCAACAGTGGCATGATCGAGGCATCGGCGACACGCAACCCCTTCACACCGTTTACCCGCAGACGGACATCCACCACCGCTTTTTCATCACTACCCATTCGGCAAGTGCCGACGGGATGGTAGATTGTTTCAGCGCGCTGGCGAATATCCGCGTCAATCTGGTCATCACTCTCCACGCTGGAAGCCGGTTCGTCATCACCGCCAAAAGCAGAGCTGAAAGAATGACTGTGAAACACTTTTCTGGCTAGTTTCACGCCTTCACGGAGCACAAGAATATCGTCAGGATGAGAAAGATAGTTTGGGTCTATCAAAGGCGCAGCAAATGGATCGCTATTGGCCAATCGAATCTGTCCTCGACTCTTAGGCCTGAGTTGGCACACATGAATCGTACAACCAAACCCAGGCGTCAACTGACGTCCATGATCTCGAAGATAAGCCGGTAAAAAGTGTAGCTGAGCATCCGGACGATCCGGCTCGCTGAGCAGGCTGACAAAAGCCCCTGCTTCCGCCGCGTTACTGGCAAGAAAGCCGCGCCGATGACGAAAATACTGGTAGAAGGCACTAATCAGCCGAGGTATAAAAAACGGTGACATGCCGATTGATTGACGGCTTTTGTCCTTGATCATGACGGTCATATCAAGGTGATCTTGAAGGTTCTCCCCAACTTCCGGCGAGTCTTGCAAACAGGTGATGCCGATTTTCGATAGGTGCTCTCGCTCTCCAATACCCGACAACATCAGCAACTGAGGGCTATTGATCGCCCCACCGGACAGGATGACTTCTTTGTTCGTACGAATGACCGATTGAGCACCATCACTATCACAAATTTCGACGCCAATCGCCCTGCCGCAATCCAGTAACACCTTGGTTACCTGCACATCCGTCATGATGTGCAGGTTATCGCGGCCACGTGCAGGATCCAGGAAAGCACGCGCGGCACTCCATCTGCGCCCTTCTTTTTGTGTTACCTGAAACCGGCCAAAGCCTTTCTGTTCCGGCCCGTTAAAATCATCGTTTCGGGTATAACCCAGCTCTTCACCGGACTTAATAAACAGCGGGGTTAACGGGTTAACATCCCTGACTCGGGTAACATTCAGTGGCCCACCCACACCATGCCAATTGTCAGCGGAGTATTGTTCATTGTTTTCATGTGCATTGAATACCGGCTGCACATCTTTCCACGCCCACCCTGTTGCGCCTTGCGCTGCCCAGTCATCATAGTCTTGTTGTTGGCCTCGAATGTAGACCATGGCATTGATTGAGCTGCTGCCCCCCAGTGTTTTTCCTCGCGGCCAGTAGAGGCGCCTTTTATTAAGGTGACTCTGTGGCGCGGTGTCGTAGCCCCAGTTTCGCTTTCCTTGTTTAATTAGACCGATGAGTCCAAACGGAATATTAATAAAACCGCTATTATCGTGGGGGCCGGCCTCAATAAGACAAACGGAATACTTGCCGCACTCGCTTAACCGGTTGGCAAGAACACAGCCCGAAGAGCCCGCCCCTACGACGATAAAATCAAACGACTTCATTTTGCTTCTCCCCCGCCTGAATAAACCGTGACATGTGGTGCTCTCGGTCGCCATGACTCAATGATGCATGTGTCACCAGACGGAAGTAATGGCCAATGTTCAGCTCTTCCGTAACACCAACGCCACCATGGATCTGGATACCTTGCTGAGTGATACCAACGGCCCGGTTTGCGTAGTAAGCCTTTGCCGCCGCTGTCGCGCGCCCGCGCTCACAGACGTTTGCGCTCTCTCCTTTTACTGACACCATCAAGAGCATGGATTCCAGCTGCTGGAGATCAATAAACGCATCAACAAGGTAGTGCTGGATTACCTGAAAACTGCCAATCGTTGTACCAAACTGTTTACGCGTTCGAGCGTATTCCAGAGTGGCCTGATACACCTCTCGGCAGGCGCCGTACATACGTGCGCAGTCCAATGCGCACAGATAATCGAACCAGGCAGAAACCGCTTGCTTTGCCGCATCACCACGACACAAAACCATTTCGTCTGTGATGAGCACATCATCAAGCGTCAAACTGGCAGCACGGCTTCCATCGAGCAGTCGATATCTTTCAACGTCACAGGCGTCGAAAGGTAGCGCGACAATGGCCAACTCATCACCAGACATAGCGGAGACGAGCACGGCGTCTGCAACGCCACCATCAGACACAACGTGCTTCTGCCCGGAAAGTCGTTCTCCGTTTAGCCTCAAGGAAGGGTTCAGCACGTGATAACCGGCATGCCGGTCATAAAGACCGCAAGCCACACGTGCCTCACCAGAAATAATGCGATCAAGCAACGCCAAGGATGTTGGCGTATTGGCGAACTCCAATAACTTGCCGGGGGAAACAATTAAATCGACAAAAGGGTCAAGACAAAGCGCGGCTCCTAACTCCTGAACAATGGCGCACACGTCAAGCAATGAGCCGCCATACCCTCCAACAGATTCAGCAAACGGAAGGCCAAACCAACCCAAATCATTCATGGCCTGCCAGCGATTCGCTTCAAGGTGATTACTCTCATTCAACTGTGCAATGTAGCTGTCAAATGAATAGTTGTCTTTAAGATAACGGCGCGCGGTATCCGCAATCATGGTGGTATTTTCGGGTAACTTGAAATCCATTTTTCACCTCACAATCCGAGCAACATCTTCGCCAACACGTTTTTCTGGATCTCGTTAGATCCACCATAGATGGTGCACGCACGCAGGAAGTTATAGCGGCGACTGGCCTGATTAAAAATTTGCTCCCCAATGGGCTCCTCGTTATCCCATGGCAAAGACATCAAACCTCCGATTTCCACCATCGCCTGGGAAACCCTTTGCTGTAGTTCCGTGCCTTTGATTTTCAGTCCTGACGATTCTGGGCCGAACGGCTTGCCTTCATCTGTGGCAGCAACGGTGCGAAAGTTGGTGTATTCCAGTGCCATAAGATCGACTTCCAAGCCAGCCAACCGACGCACCGCCAACTGCTTATCTGTTTCCGTTGGTAGCGCATCGATAGCACTTTTAAGGCGATTGATTTCGTAGTGAATATCCGCCACACCGGCAATGGTGGTGCGTTCGTGGGTAAGAAGAAACTTGGCAATGGTCCACCCCATTCCTTCTTGACCCACCAAATTTTCCACAGGCACTTTCACGTCGGTAAAATAGACTTCGTTAAGGTGATGATGCCCATCAATTGAATAAATCGGCCGTACTTCAAGCCCGGGGGTTTTCATATCGATCAGCAGGAATGAAATACCCTGCTGCTGTTTCACGGTGCTATCCGTTCGCACCAAGCAAAACATCATGTCTGCCCAATGGGCCTGTGTCGTCCAGATTTTTTGACCATTAACCAAATAATGGTCGCCATTACGCGTGGCTCGCGTTTTTAACGAGGCCAGATCTGAGCCCGCATTGGGCTCAGAATAACCTTGGCACCATAGCGTTTCGCCACGCTGAATGCCGGGCAACCACCGTTCCTTCTGTGCTTCAGAACCAAAGGTATATAACACCGGCCCAACCATGGCCACACCAAAAGGACTTGTTGGCGGAGCCCCTGCCGAGGCGCGTTCCTGATCGAAAATATACCGCTGGGTTGCACTCCACCCCGGGCCACCAAATTGTTCTGGCCAAGTAGACGTGAGCCAACCTTGACTGCCCAGCAAACGCTCCCATCGTTGCTGCATATTCTTGTCTGGCATCGCTCCTCGGGCAGTACAGCGCCGAATATCATCAGGCACATTTTCCTTCATCCACTGCCGGATACTCTTACGAAATTCTTTTTCTTCATTACTGAAATCCAGATTCATGGAAGCCTCCAAGCCAATAAATTTCGCAATACAAGGTTATCGATTACTCAATTAACCTGTTTACCGTTGTTCTCCCAAAAGGGGGCTCGCAGTTCGTTTTTCAGCACCTTGCCTGCCCCACTCACCGGCAACGACTCGGCCTTAAACTCAACGCTACGAGGCACTTTGTAACCTGCAATTCGTTCACGGCAATGTTCGATAATCTCTGCCTCACTGGCGTGCTCTCCTTCACGCAGCACCACGATTGCATGCACAGCTTCACCCCAGCGCTCATCAGGAATACCGATTACCGCGCACTCCTGTACCGCAGGATGGCTATAAATGGCACCTTCAACTTCAACAGAGAAAATATTTTCTCCACCGCTAATTACCATGTCCTTGGCTCGATCAACGATGAAGACAAATCCATCCTCGTCCATGTAGCCAAGGTCGCCGGTATGTAGCCAACCATTGCGCAAGGTATCAGCGGTTGTTGATTCCATTCCCCAGTAACCCAACATGACGTTTGGTCCCCGCGCACATATTTCGCCAACCGTACCTTGAGATACCACCTGATCATTTTCATCAAGCACCAACACCTCCACACCCAGTGCTGCGCGACCGGCGCTACGTAATTTTTCTCCGCCGGGAATGTGATGTTCTGGCCCGAGTGAGGTAATGATTGGGGAGGCTTCGGTCTGACCATAGCCCTGAGCAAATGACACTGTCGGCATTTGTTCCATAGCACTAATCAATACCGCCTCTGGCATTGGCGAGGCGCCATACAGCATGCGTTTTATGCTGCTGACATCGTAATTGGCGATGCGACCAGATGAGGCTAGAAGATTGACCATGGTCGGCACCAGCAGGGTGTTCGTGACTTTCTCCTGCTCAATGAAAGCCAGCACTTCATCAACATCAAAGCGAGGAACAATGCCATGTGTCCCCGCAGCCAGTGTCACGGCGAACGTGCTGGCCATATCAGCCAAGTGGAACATGGGCCCGGCATGCATATATATGGTGTCACTGTCATAGCCCATCTCGGCAACCACGTTCAGGGCATTGAATACCAGGTTGTCATGACTCAGCATCACGCCTTTTGACCGCCCAGTGGTACCACCGGTATAAAACAGCCCCGCCAGATCGTCACCGCCAGCATTGGCGTCACGGATTCGATCGGCGTTGGCGACAAGGGATTCATAATCAATACACCCTTGTGGACACTCACCCTCGCCCATGAAGACAACATGCTTGATAGACTCAAGCTGTGGCTGTAGGGATGGCAGCAATGCTGCAAAGGTGTCATCAACGAAAAGCACTTTAGAACCTGAGTCATTCAAGGTATAGGCGATTTCAGGTGGTGCGAGCCGAATATTGACGGGATTCACTGCCGCACCGGCCCACGGCACTGCATAGAAATACTCCAGGTAGCGATCGCTGTTTAACGCCAGTATGGCAACCCTGTCACCCGCATTGACGCCCAGACTTAGCAACCCGTTAGCAAGGCATGCGATACGGTCTTCAAACTCTCGCCAAGTTTGCCGCCGGCCAGCAAAAACGGTAGCCGTACCTTGGCCGTTTAATTGAACCGCACGGCGCAAAGTCTGTGAAATATACATAACAGAACTCCTCTATTGAGGCAGAAAAGGAAGGGGGGAGGGTTGTTTATAGATTGGACTAGCTGGAAGTGAGGACTCTCTTATAAATGAAGCGACCTCGGGAAACCTGGGCGCCATCAAGAAACACATCCACAACAACCACAAGGAAGCGCTTTCCTTCACGAATAATGCTCGGCTTCGCTACCAACGTACCCGCAAAGGCCGGACGCAAATAATCCAGAGTCATACTGGAACATACTGGCTTATTTTGTTCAGTCTGATTTGCTGTTAAGTGCGCGCCCGCAACAAGCTCCGCGAAGCTTGCGATAATACCGCCATGAAAAGTCTTGATCAGAGGGTTGCCAATGTGCTGCTCGCGAAACGGCATTTTATAGGTTGCTTCGCCGTTATCGTCCGAGGCCGTCATACCAAGAAATTTTTCGTATGGTGATGCTTCGACAACCACAGTAGAGAGAGCGGTTACCCTTTCTGTTTCGAAGCTGATGATTCCTTCATCATCGATTGTGTTTTTCTTGGAGGCGGCTCTCTTATTGCTAGCATTCACAGATTGATCAAAGGACGGGCCTGCGGTTCCTATCGCAAAACTGCCTGATACCGACGCCAGCAAATTGTCGCCATCACGCCCAAATGCCTCTCCACGGACATAGGCAATATTCTCTTCAACTGCAAAACAGGTGACATTACATGCCACCCCTTCGCCAGCCTCGGGTTTAGCGATGAAATCAACGCGCAAGTCAATTGTCGCAATTGGGCGCATGTCGCCGAGGCGCACAAAAATCGCCAAACCACATGCCGTATCAAGCAAGGTAGCGATGGCGCCTTGATGAACCGCACCCTGTTGATCACAAACCTCTGCCACACAGGGCATACTCATTACGGCGCCATCGTTAGTAATGTCATCCATTGCAATACCAAAAGCATTAAACAACGGATGTCCAGAACCAAAAAAAGCCTTTGCAGCAAGCAGTTCTCTCGGGAGTGATTTTTCAGCTGTCATAGTTAGGAACTTTTATATAACAATGTTAAAGCGGCATCCGCATATCGGGTTTCTGCAGCACGTACAGATTCAATGGCGTCCGTTATTGCTTCTTCAGGGAATGTTTCACTTTCGGATCCCTTTCGCAGGCAGTCGGCCAGAGCGGACCATGCCGCAGCACTCGTGCGCATCAACTCGACCAAGCCTGCCTCATGTATTTCAGGAACAATTTCACTCGCCTCATCGAGAAATTCTGAATACATCACTCTAAAACCGCCGCCCCCCGTTCCACGCTTCTCGATCACTTGATAGGCAAAACGGAGCAACCATTGCCATTTATCCACTGCCTTCCAGCGAGGAAGTTCCTGGATCCAAGTTGTTAGCGCTTGAATACCGTGATTCCTGCTTCCTTGCAGGAGATTATCTGCATTCCTCACAATCGCACTGCGCACGTTCTCGGCAGACACCTGAACCGAAACACTTTCGGGTGCGAACAATGAACCATGATGGATAAAGGGTGGCGACAAGGAGAATCTGGCTTCAACCAGCTTGTCACGAGGCACCTCTAAAAGCCCTGGGCGCTCGGTATCGCTAACAAGCATCGTCTCGCCCTTCTCGGCTCGCTGCCAGGCGACGATGGCGTGACCGGGGAAATGTGTACTGCTCTTGAAATAAGGAAGGTAAAAAATATCAGTTAAGAGAAGCGCAGGCCGCCCCGCATCAAGATGGGCATCCAGCGCATCGGCGGCAGCACATTTATCTTGCCAAGTTTCCCAGCGAAACGGCACGCCCAGTGTAGAGAACACCGTTTCCTCAAATCCCATTGAACGGACATGGACAATAAACGGGGTGTCCGTGCCTGGTATTTCTACATAAGTAATACCAAGCCCGGCACCCAGCCCGAAGCAGAAAGCTTCCGTCAAATTAAGCCCATGAAACTCCAGCAGGTCTCTGATAGCTGAACTGCCACAGTGACGCCCAGGCCGATGTGTATGAGGAACATCGACGGTACTGGGGATATCCTGCTTGCCTCCATGCATCAGGCTGCCTCACTCACTGGAGCCGGACCGTAAATGGTTTCCGACGCCCGCATCGGATCTCCATGAGTCTCATACTCCGCCAACCACGCGGCAACCTTCTCTGGCATACCGGTATCCCAAGGGTGGAACCCAGGGCGGAACCAAGCGAGGAAATCAGGCAGCATGCCTGTGAGAATACCTTTTCGCCCATAAAGCTTGTTCAGGCCCCGCAGAATCACACCAGGCTGGCGCGTTACGCCATCAAGCTTGAGCATATTCCAAAATACTGGAGCCACGACAAGGTGAACCATCAGGGTCGCAACCACCAACGCAGACGCGCGCGTCAAGTAGCCTCCACCTGCTGCGCCCTGATAAAGATCATAGGCCACGGCCTTGTGCTCTACTTCTTCGACCCCGTGCCACAGAAATAGCGCTCTCATGACGGGGTCAGCCTCGCTAAACATCTCGCTCTTCTCGCTGACCATGGTTTCGCCCAAGGTTGCCGTAAAGTGCTCAAACGCCGCCGTCATGGCGAGCTGATACTTCTTCGGCAGGTACTTTTGTGTGGTGCGAATAAACGTCCTTAGATTCGCCGTTACCTTATCCACGTCTACACCCTGGCTTGCCATAACATCGTTAAAGCGATCATGGACAATCCCATGCTGACCTTCTTGCCGAATAAAGTGGCGAATATCCTCACTCAGCTGATCATCTGTCACCTGATCCTTGAAGTTACGCACTGATTGGATAAAGAAGCGCTCTCCCTCCGGGAAATGCACTGAGAGAGCATCAAAAAAGCGGGTCAGCACGGGGTCACCGCCATTCCAGTGCCGTGGCACTGATGAGACATCAAAGGCGACTTTGCGCGGCTGAATAGGGATAGATTTCATGGCTCCTCCAAATAGACAGGGCTCTTCAGGATGGTCAAGCCGCAAAAAAAGCGGCACTTTCGAATATCTTATTTGGTCATACAACCAAATGTCAATGCCAGAGGAATAATTCAAACCACCAACAGCATATGAACGAACCCGGGCGATCATCCAACCCCTTACAACACAGCCATCCACACCAAGATCAAATAACTGGCTACTTTACCGTCTAGTTGGTACATTAAGTAGACCATGTAGTTCGTACTAGGAACCGCCATGAACACCGCCTCTACTCGTGACATGATCTTGGATGCTGCTCAGCGCATAGCCGTAGAGCACGGATCCGGGCGCATTACCCTTGACAAAGTTGCCCGTGAAAGCGGCTTCAGCAAAGGCGGACTTCTCTACCACTTTGCCACTAAAGAAGCTCTACTCCAGGCAATGCTCGAACGCCTAATCGCCCGCACCAGAACAGTTCGCGAGACGCATGAGCAAACGTTGTCGGGCCAGCCCTGGAGCGTCCTGCGCGCCATGCTTGCAGCACGGATGGATCCTGATGTGCTCGACCCCAGGGTCACCATGGCCATACTGACCTCCGCCGCTGAGCAGCCGGCCCTGCTCGACCCGCTGCGTCAATACATTCAGCAAACCCGCAAACATATCCTCGAAGAAGAACGGGAATCTCCCACGGCATGGTTGCTGTGGGCAGCCGCCGACGGCCTGCTGTTCCAGGAATTACTTGATATCTCACCGGTACCCAGCGACCAACGCAGGCTGGTTTACCAACAACTGCAACGACTGGCCAAGGATCTGCTCAAATGAGACAAAATCCAGCATCCTTTTCCGGCATGCATGCACACGCCAAAAGCGTGTCACCAATACCGCTACGCAATGGCTGCATTACTCTTGCTATCTTTGTCTACGCTACCCTGTTGCTGTCAGCCTGCGGCGGCAATGATAAAGCTGCAATGGAGCCCCGTACGGTCCGACTCTACCAAGTCAGCAGTAATAAAAACTTTCAAGCAGCTCGCCACTTCGTCGGTCGCGTCGAGGCAGTCAACACAGTAGACCTGTCTTTTCAGGTGAGTGGCCGCATCATCGATATGCCGGTCCATCAGGGCAAGTTTGTTGCTAAGGGGACACTAATCGCCGCGCTTGATTCATCTGATTACCAACTCGCGGTGCGCGAAGCTGAACTGCAACTCGAACAGGCCTCGCGCGATCTTGAGAGAACCCGTACCTTGTTCGAACGCGGCACACTGCCGCAAGCAAAATTCGATCAGGCCGAAACCGCACACAAACTGCGCAAAGTTGCTCTTGTTACAGCACAAAGAAACCTTGCCTACACACGCATCCTCGCACCGTTCGATGCACTGGTAACACGACGACTGGTCGATCCGTTCACCAACGTACACGCTGGCGCAAAAATCGTGCGAGTGCAAAACGTGGAGGAATTCCGTGTGCACATCAACGTCCCGGAAAACTTGATGGCGACTCTTGAATCACCGGAACGACTGATGGCCGACGCAATTTTCGGTAACGACTCGGAGCATCCGTTGCCGCTCAAATATCACGAACATGAAACCGAGCCGAATTCCGTAGCACAATCCTATCGCGTCACCTTCAGCTTGGCGCCCCAGCACGAAAAGACAATTTTACCGGGTATGACCGTTACGGTGCGTGTAAGTGAAGCCAGCAACCGCCCGGATGCCATGATTGACATTCCTCAGTCCGCACTTGACAGCGATGCCGAAGGCAATTTCCGTGTGTGGGTTTACCAACCGAAAAAATCTGTGGTGACTGCACAGACGGTCAAGGTACATGGCTTCACCAAGCAGGGCCACGCTCTGGTCGCCGGTCTCTCAGGTAACGAACAGGTTGTTAGTGCTGGCGTGCGGCTATTGCACGATAACATGCACGTAACCCCATTCAACGGATTCTGAGAGGGCGCCTCATGGATATCGCACGCACCTCCATCAAGCGCCCTGTCAACACCTGGCTGATTATACTTGCATGCCTGCTCGGCGGCTTGTGGGGAATGAACAATATTGGCCGCCTCGAAGACCCTGCCTTCACCATCAAGATGGCACTGGTGGTCACGCCCTACCCTGGCGCCACCGCAGTAGAAGTAGAAAAGGAAATCACCGAGCCGCTGGAATCCGCCATCCAGCAATTACCACAGCTGAAACGACTGACCTCGCGATCTCGACCCGGTGAGTCTATTATCAAGGTCGAGATAAAGAACCAGTATGACGGCGACACAATGCCGCAAGTTTGGGATGAACTGCGACGCAAGGTCGGTGACGCACAAAGCTTCCTGCCAATTGGGGCTTTAAATTCCACTGTCCATGATGACTATGGCGATGTGTTCGGAATTTTCTTTGCGGTCGTCGCACCAGACCTAACTGATTCCGAGGTACGCGAGCTCTCGCGCTTCCTACGCCGCGAGTTATTGAATGTGCCAAATGTGTCGAAAGTCACCACCGCAGGCGAGCCGTCAGAAGTCATTTATGTGGATATCTCCCAAGAAAGCCTGGTCAGCCTCGGCATTCCGCTGGAAGTAGTGCTCAACGCTCTACAATCGGAAAACCGCATGCAATCCGGCGGTTCTTTTAAAATCGATGGACGCCGCATTCGCATTAGCGGCGAACCCGGTTTTGATTCAGTCGCAGCCATTGAGGCGTTACGCATCGGTCGACCCGGTTCCACGGAGCAATTCAGCCTGAGCGATGTGGCGTCCGTATACCGCGCTACCGACGATATCCCCAGGGAACTTATCAATTATGATGGCGAAAGGGCGTTCACCCTCGCTATCGCCGGCCTGCAAAATGCCAACATTGTCGAGGTAGGGCACGCGGTCAACGAGCACCTTGATAAAATTCGCTACCATATTCCGTTAGGTGTGCATATTAAGCCGATTTACCAGCAGCACCTTGTGGTTGACAAAGCGATTGATGACTTCCTTGCCAGTCTTGCATTGTCAGTGGCTATTGTAATCTGTGTCCTTTGTCTGGCCATGGGCTGGCGCGTCGGAGTTGCCGTCGGCAGCACCCTTTTACTTACCGTGCTTGGCACAGTGTTTTTTATGGCAATTTTTGCCATCGAAATGGAGCGCATTTCTCTCGGCGCCTTGATTATCGCCATGGGGATGCTAGTTGATAATGCCATCGTCATTGCCGAAGGTATGCTAATCGGTATCCAGCGCGGCAAAAGTGCCGAGAATGCCGCAAGCGAAGCCTGTCGTCGCACCCAAATCCCGCTGCTTGGCGCCACTGTTATCGGCATCATGGCATTTTCCGGGATCGGCCTGTCGCAAGACGTGACCGGCGAATTCCTGTTCTCGCTGTTCGCAGTTATTTCCATTTCACTGTTGTTAAGTTGGCTGCTGGCGATCACTGTTACGCCACTTATGGGCCACTATTTGTTTGATGGCCACCAGTATGAAGAAGGCGAAGATCCCTACGCGCATGCAAGCTACGGCAAGTACCGCATGATCCTTCTGCTTGCACTAAAAAACCGAGGCATCACCGTTACCGCACTAGTTATGATTACCGTAATTTCGATAGTCGGCTTCGGTTTTGTTCGACATGCTTTCTTCCCGCCATCGAACATGCCAATGTTCTACCTTAATGTGTGGCTACGTCAGGGTGCCGATATACAAGAAACCGCGCGGCAGATAAGCGAAATAGAAAGTCTGATTCTCGCTCACGATGAAGTAGAAGCAGTCACCACCTTTGTTGGCCAGGGCGCCAGCCGCTTCATGCTGACTTATGAACCGGAGCTACCAAATCCATCCTATGGTCAGCTGATCGTGCGCGTAACTAATCGTCAGTTGATTAACGGCCTGATTGATGAATTAAGAGTAGTTCTAGCAAACCAATATCCGTCCCTCGAGGTGTACCCACAAACGATGATGTTCGGCCCTGGTGGCGGGGCCAAGATTGAGGCACGCTTTAAGGGCAACGATCCTGCTGTGCTTCGTCAACTTGGTGAGCAAGCACAACAAATTTTCCAAGAGAGTAATGTTGTGCAAGATATCAGAATCGATTGGCGTACGCGGGAGGTTGTCGTGGTACCGCATTTCGATGAAGAACGAGCACGTATCGCCGGCGTTGGCCGTGCAGAAGTGAAAACGTCATCACTATTTGCCACTACCGGTATCCAAGCCGGCACCTACCGCGAATATGACTCGCAAATACCAATTGTGGTACGTCCTCCCAGCGAGGAACGTGGCAGCGTCAGCAAACTCGGCAACCGTGTTATGTGGAGCAGCGCCGAACAGACCTACGTTCCTGTTAGCCAGGTGCTAAGCGGACTAGAAATTGCCACCGAAGAATCCCTTATTCATCGGCGCAACCGTATACGCGCGCTCAAAGTTCAGGCCGAACCGATTGGCGACCTGACTGCCGACCAAGCATTGCGACAATTACATAACGCGGTGGAAACGCTACCGCTGCCAAAAGGTTATGCTCTGGAATGGGGCGGCGAATATGAGAAAGCCAGCGAAGCGCAAGCGTCCCTGGCGAAACAGGTACCGCTGGGGATCCTTGTGATGCTGGTAATTTCAGTATTATTGTTCGGAAAGGTCCGTCAGCCGCTGATAATCTGGCTGATCGTACCAATGTCGATCTGTGGCGTGAGCATCGGCCTGTTACTAACTGGTCAGCCATTCACTTTCATGGCAATGCTCGGCTTCCTCAGCCTTTCCGGAATGCTGATGAAAAATGCCATCGTGTTAATTGACGAAGTCGACGCACAGGTCAAGGACGGTAAGCTAATGAGAGATGCACTAGTCGATGGCAGCGTCAGCCGCCTGCGCCCCGTGATCCTCGCGGCCTTCACCACCATTCTCGGCATGATACCTCTGATGTGGGACGCCTTCTTTTCGAGCATGGCGATTACTATCATGGGGGGGCTTGCCTTCGCCACTCTGCTTACCATGGTGGCAATACCTGTGCTTTATTCACTTTTCTTCCGCGTGCGGTTCTAGGCGGGCTCTTGAAAACTCCGCAGACTAACATAGCTTAGCATGAGCCCTCGCACTCTTCTTGGATTATATGATCCAGCCGATAGTGCATGCATCTATCCAAACAACATTTATCACAACTTCTCTTGCGACATAGAGCGCACTTCCATTTGGGCGAACATTACCCCCAACTGAATAGCGAATTTTGCTATTCATATTCTCGTCTTTCACGATCGCAATTCAACACATGTGATTTACAAAAGTCTACGGACTACAGGCAGCACAAAGAGACATAAAACTCTGACAACCTATCAAAGCGCCTCTATCTCCTTGGCTTTCACATAAACAGCTCTAATCTAATTATTTTCAAACACATATCACCTCCATGAAGCCGGGAAGGAATGTCCTTCCTGACCCCATCTCATGGAGGTTTCATGATCATTCAATGTCCGTCCTGCCGCTCCATCCGAATCGTCGCCCTGCAAAATGGCCGCAAGGTTGGCGGGACTGTTGGCACGGCTGCCGGCGCTGCCAGTGGGTTTGCCATGGCGACCAGTGGTGCTCGGGTTGGCGCTACTGTCGGCTTGGCGTTTGGCCCTGCCGGGTCCGCCATCGGCGGTATCGCAGGTGCCGTGCTCGGCGGTCTAGCTGGTGGCGTTGCCGGAGGTGAAGCCGGTGCCGCGCTGGGAGCCAAGCTCGACGAGACCTATCTCGACAACCTGGAATGCCTGGACTGCGGACACAGCTTCCGCCTCGATTCTGAGTAACCCCCTCTTCCCTTTGCCCACCACTCCGAAGCCCGCCTTGTGCGGGCTTCTTTATGCCCCTTTGGAGGCCTGAATGGATATTCCCACTTTCGTAAAGAACGAGCAGGGCCTGTACCACGTACAGGGCTGCGTTAAACCCGAGGAGATCGTCAGTACGGCGGCCACCATCCTGCTGGATGAGCTTACCGACCGGGAGGCCCTGACCGCGCCTACCGATGTCGCCCAGTTCCTGCAACTGGCTCTGGCACAGGAGAAAAACGAAGTCTTCTCGGCCATCTTCCTCAACAACAAGCACAAGGTGCTCAGTTTCGAGACCTTGTTCAACGGCACCATTGATAGCTCCGCTGTTTACCCCCGCGTGGTAGTGCAACGCGCTCTGGACTGCAATGCCGCAGCCATCATCTTCGCCCATAACCACCCTTCCGGTTGCAGTGAGCCCTCCACTGCCGACCGGCAAATCACCAAACGCCTCAAGGACGCCCTCGCACTGATCGATGTGCGGGTGTTGGACCACTTTGTGGTGTCCCGTTCCAGCTACGTGAGCCTCGCCGAGCGCGGCTGGCTCTAGCCCTGCCCTTTGGGCATTCCCTCTTTAACAGGAGATTCACCATGGCACATCTTGTCGAAAACATGGCCTATGTAGGCCGTACCCCCTGGCACGGGCTGGGCAACCAGCTGGCCAGCCAACAGCCGCTGGAAGTCTGGATGCGCGAAGCGGGCATGGATTGGGAGATCCGTGAGACCCCGGTGCGCTTTATCAGCAGCGAAGCCGGCGCGCTCGGCCAGATCTCATCGTTCCCGGATCAGAAGGTGCTGTTCCGTTCTGACAATCAAGAGCCCCTGTCGGTAGTGAGCAACCGCTTTAAGGTGGTTCAGCCCCGTGAGGTGCTGGAGTTCTACCGGGATCTTACCGAGCAATCCGGCTTCGAGCTGGAGACCGCGGGCGTCCTGAAAGGGGGCCGCAAGCTGTGGGCTCTGGCGCGTACCGGGCAGTCCGGCACGTTGGCAGGCAATGACCAAACCAACGGCTATGTGCTGCTAGCTACCGCCTGTGACGGTACCCTGGCCACCACAGCGCAGTTCACCAGTATCCGGGTGGTGTGTAACAACACTCTCGCCGTCGCACTGAATGGCAACACCCACGCGGTGAAAGTGCGCCACAACACCACCTTCGACCCGCAATCGGTGAAGAAACAGCTGGGTATTTCTGTCTCTGCCTGGGATGACTTCATGTATCGCCTGAAGGCCCTCAGCGAGCGCCGCATCACCCGCAAGACGGCCGAGAAGGTCATACAGACCATCTTCACCGATACCGCCTATCAGCCACCGGGCATGCCGGTGAAGGCCAACGAACAGGCCATGAAGAAAGCCATGTCACTCTATGACGGCGCAGGACGCGGATCGGATCTGACATCCGCAAAGAACACAGCCTACGGCCTGCTCAATGCGGTCACCGAGTTCGTGGACCATGAGCGGCGAGCCCGCAGCACCGACAACCGGCTGGACTCAGCCTGGTTCGGCAAGGGTGCCCAGATCAAGCAACGCGCTCTGGAACAAACCTCCCTACTGGTCGCCTGATACCGGTCTGATCTTTCTCCCCTATCTCTATTCCCGCTTCAAAGAAAACCTGGAGAACACCATGAATCTGAAATGGCTCTACCGCCTGTTGGCGGTATGGGACTGCCGCCCTATGCCTGCTGAATTGGCAGCGGTGTGGGGCGCGTTCCTGCATGAAGGCCTGATGTGTCATCCCGGCGATCCGGGACGCAGTCGCCGCATCCTGGAGACCTGGGACAGTGGCTGCATCGAGCTGATCATCGCCTCCTGTGAATACCTGGACCCACTGTGGCAGACCGTCTCCCACGTCTGGTTCGAACCCCGTGGACGCCCCGGCATCTTCGAGTATGAAGTGGTCAGCGAGCTGGGCGAATGGCTGGGTGAGCAACTGCTCACTACCGGCCATCTCCCCAGCGACAAGCAGGCTGAGCACTATATCGAAGCGTTGGTGAATGACTTCTTCGAGATAGGCGATGAGCCATCCTCGTCGTCAGGTCGCGCCGCATGATGCCATTTAGGCATCACTCACTCTCCATCCCTTCCCTTACGTCTAGCCCCGGCCATTGTGCCGGGGCTTTTCTTTGTCAGGAGAACACTCATGGCACAACCGAAAAGCACGATTCCCACCCAGCGCCCTGCCCTGCGCCTGGTGTCCACCAAACGCATGAGCCGCGAAGACTGGCTGAAGGTCCGCAAGCAAGGCATTGGCGCCAGTGATGCGGCTGCCGCTGTGGGCATCAGCCCGTACCAGTCACCGCTGGAGCTGTGGATGATCAAGACCGGGCGCGATGGTCTGCTCCCGGCTCCCGATCCGGATGACATCCAGTCACCCTTGTACTGGGGCACCCTGCTGGAGCCCAAGGTGGCCGAGGCTTACGCCAAGATCACCGGCAACAAGGTCCGGCGTGTGAATGCCGTGCTGCAGCACCCGGATGAGGACAAGCCCTGGATGCTCGCCAATCTGGATTACGCCGTGGCGGGTAACGATGACGTACAGATCCTCGAGTGCAAGACCACCGGCCAGTACGGCGCCAAGCTCTGGGCCGATGGGGTTCCCGAGTACATCCAGTGCCAGGTGCAGCACCAGCTGGCGGTCACCGGCAAACAGGCAGCCGATGTGGCCGTGTTGATCTGCGGGCAGGAGTTGCAGATTCACCGGATCGAACGTGATGAGGCGTTGATCACTCACCTGTACGAGCTGGAGCGGGAGTTCTGGCAGCTGGTGGAAGCGGATACGCCACCGGACCCCGATGGCTCCGACTCTGCCGGGAACGCCCTGCAAGCGCTCTACCCCCAGGACAAAGGGGAAACCGTGGATCTCACGGACAACCCAGCCATGGAAGGCGACTTCAATGAGCTGCTGGATCTGCGTGACACCCTGGGCCGGTTAAACGAGCGGGAATCCACCCTCAAGCAACGCATCCAGCAGACCATGGGGCTGGCCAGCAAGGCCACCTTCACAGAGGGCTCTGTGACCTGGAAGCGCAGCAAGGACTCCACCAGCCTGGATACGAAAGCTCTGCTGCAGGATCAACCTGATCTGCTCAAGCAGTACCCCAAGCACAAGGCCGGGAGTCGTCGCTTCCTGGTTCGCCCCAATGCCTAACCCTCTACGACTCACGGCAAAACAGCCGGGCCATGCCCGGCTGCGTCTATGTCAGTTGCCATCAGGAGAATCCCATGATTAAAGGACTCGCGATTACCCCACCCGTGATCGGTCGCATCAGCATCGGTCGCATGGTGGAGAAGAACGGCAAGCGTCTGCCCGAGAAAGACGACCAGTTCACCCTCACCACCCAGATCCAGACCAAGGAAGGCTGGCTGCCCCACCCGCTGGATGAGGCCCTGCGCCAGGACACCAAGGGCAACAAACTCCGCAGCATTCCCGTCACCTTGCCGTTCAACGATCCGGACCTGAATCTACGGGCGGAATACACCTTCTTTGACCGCAAGAGTGGCAGGCCGCTGTGTGCAGGCAACGGGGAGACATGCCGGCGGCATACCGAGAATGGACTGGAATCGCTCCCCTGCCCGTCACCGGATCTGTGCGACTACGGCAGCCACGGGCTGTGTAAGCCCTATGGTCGACTGTACGTCCAGATCGGTGACGATGATGAACTGGGCTGCTTTGTGTTCCGGACTACTGGCTACAACAGCATCCGCACCCTCGCCGCTCGCCTGCGTTACTTCCATGCCATCAGTGGCGACAACCTGGCCACGCTACCGCTGGAGCTCAAGCTACGGGGCAAGAGCACCACCCAGAGCCATCGGGCACCGATCTACTACGTGGATCTGACCCTGAGAGCGGATCAAGACATGAAGGAGGCTGTCACCCATGCCCGGGAAGAATCAAAGGGGCGTGAGACTCTGGGAATCAGCCAAGCCGAGCTGGATAAGGTTGCTCAGGCGGGGCTGATGAATGCGCAATTCGAATATGCGGAAGATGAGGGGCTGCAGGTAGTGGAGGAGTTCGGACAGGAGAATCGACCCAAAGCCTCCAATACTGCGCCGCAATCTACCCAAGGACTCAGCCTGAGATTAGCCCAAAAGCAATCCGCCACACCTGCGCAAGGAGAGGGTTAATTTGGAGCATAAAGGGAGGCGCTATTCTTCTCCCTTCAACATAGCCTCTGCCTTTAACCAAAGGTCCGACGGTTGACACTGCAGCGCTTCAGCCAGACGGCCCACGGTTGAAACTGATGCTTGCCGATTTCCCAACTCAACACCTGATAGAAAGGATCGAGATAGCTTTGCCCTGTTAGCCAAGTCCTCTTGGCTAATGCTCAGTTCAATTCGCCGGATCTTTACTGCTTTGCCAAAGGCTACCGGTAACTCCATGAATGCCTGCTCACCAGTTCTTGATTAAGCAAGAAGTCTGGATCGTTGACATATGTCATTTAACACCCTATAAGGCGCACAGCGCGCTCTATAGGATACATTTTGAATCCCTCTGCCCGACTTTGCCCTTTGCGAGCTAATCAAAGGCGAGCTGCGGGGCCTCAACACAAAACCATAAGAACGAAGGAGAACACCATGGGCAACGACTGCCAACGCATACTCTTTGGCCTTTTTATGGCCTCCTCCTTGTCTGGCTGCCTGCAAGGCAACGACATTGAAACCGTCAAAGAAGGACGCTTTGACGCTTATCCCGAGTTCAAGATCGGGGAAACCTTCGATAACCGCGCCCTTTGCGAAACCACATCTTGGGATCTCATCCAGGATGACAGAGGACGGGATCTGGTGGAGTACCGCTGCGAGATCAAGGGTATTCATGCCTACTACACGGAAAAGCTCGCCAAGCAGGCCGACCAGTGCGAGGCCGCCTTGAGCACTACATTCCTAGACTCACACAAGGGGCGCTACATCGCTCAGAGAGAAAAGGAACTGGAGAAAATCGTAAAGCTGAAAGCCTCGCTGGGTGACGATAGCTACGAGAAGAAGGCTCGCGCCGAGCACGAACCCAAGATGGCCAAGATCAAAACTACCTTGGATGTGGTTCGCGCCAAGAACATCGACCAAATGGTGCCCTTGATCGAGAAGCTGTATTTCCCCGTGTGGAGCGGCGATGTGCGCTCGTACACCTCAGACATTGAAACCATCGCCGAGAACCGTGGCGATAGCTCCTCAACAGCCAAGCAGCAGAACTACTACGCCCGCAAGGACTTCGACGAAGTGAAACCGGCGGTTATCGCCTCACTGGAGAAATCTTACCGCTACCAAGAAGACGAAATGAACAGCCGTATCCGCGCCCACAACGCCAACCTCGAAGGCTCCATTCGAGCTTCAGAGGAGGAAGCAGCACGGCTCACGACACTGCTAGAGGGCCTAGAGGCGAAGGAAGCCGATGCGGATGAAACCGCCAAGGCGAACCTGGCCAAGATCAACGAGATCCTGAATACCTTCAACGTGGCATCCGCCTATGAATTCTTCCAGTGGTCTGTAGCCGATGACAACACCTTCGTGCTGATCGGGGGAGGACTCGGGCTGCGCAAACCCCAGGATGACACTCACCAGCGCGCGCCCTACCTGGAAGCCCGTCTCAAGCAGGCCATAGGAGATGCCTACTCCGACAGCAGCGCTCTCTTTGAATACATCACCCAACGAACCGAAACCGGGCTTGGCTGCCAATAGCGAGCCCCAACCACCCAAAGGAAATGATCATGAAAGGACACCTTCTAATCTTCATTGCCCTCACCGCCTTGTTAACCGGTTGTGGTGAGAAATTCGACGCCTCGACGGACAATCTGATCCGGGCCTCCTACAACGGCATCCTCAAAACCCTGGATGGCGAAGACAAAGAGCAGTTCGTTCGACAGTACCAGCTCTATACCGCCCCCTATGAGCTGCCAATTGATCCGAATGACCCAGGCATCGACATCGCCCAAAACGATATCGAGTCGCTCCACGGGCTGTCCTATGGCCAGGTGATCGATCGCGTGGCAGAACATGAGGAGTATCTCGAGACCCTACAACGGGACAAGGATCTAAAAACGCTCACCGAGCTGCACAAGCTTTTCCTGGATAGCCGGGCGAACATCATGCAGTCTATGAATGAGCTGCCTGTCACTCTCGAACCGATGGGAGGCGACTATATGGGCGTCGTAGCTGTCAAGGTGATGGTGAACAACAATGCCAACTTCACCATTGAGCAATTCGTTCTGAACGTCAGCATTACCCAACGCAGCACAGGGGAGGAGCTCTTCGCCGGCACTAAAACCGCCGACCTCAGCACTGATCCTCTTCAGCCTGGTTACATCTATGCAACGTCCTTCGGGGACCAACAGATCCAAGAGGCCTTCCTGAACAAGAACCTGTCTGTGCAAGGCTACATCTACGATGTGACGACTTCAGATGGTCGTCGCGTGCTCAGCGTCATGCAGGATGCGGACTATCTCCAGTATTCCTCATTGCAAGAGGCTTACCCGGAGGAGTTCAAGGATATTCAGGAGGATCTGGGTGAGCCGGTTATCTAGCTCGTGAGACTCAGAGTGGCAAAATATGGAGTCGTCATTGAAGGTATAAGACAATAGCTAATCACCAATACGTCGGGTTCATTCGGGCTTGGCGTACTGGTGCAGCCATTTAAAATTGACGACGCATTTTTATATCCAACCTTATAAAATCATCTACACCGTCTATGTTCTAATACGGACAGCACAGTATTTGCAGGTTTCACTTTGTGCTTTTCTCACCTAGCTCCTTTTAAACAAGTCATTCCTATCAGGAAACTCAATCATTTTCTTATGCTCATTTTCCATTATTCTCTCCCCCCTTCAACTTTACTCGTATAAAAAGCTGCCGAGGTCATTTCAGTACGAACAACGGTATCGCAGTAAGGACATATGACCGGCTCAATTTCTTTCCCCCCAGGGACACCCCCACCTACTCGCGCAACATGGAAGTTTTTACCGCAATCTTTGTTTGTACATCTCTCCATTAGAACCCTCGTTTAATCACTATCCCCTAGCATTCACGCTTGTAGCCGTGAAGCGGCAGATAATCATTAGCTGTCTAGCCGATGAACAGGCCACCACGATAAGCTGACTGTTCCAGCATATCTCCAATGAGCCTCCGAATGAGGCATTTTCAGCGGATGTTCCATAAAATTCCAACCTATCGATCAAGATGAACGCGAAGCCGCCTTGCACGTTCCCTGAACGCTTCTTCGCCACCTTCAAGGATGTTACAAACTACCTTGCGAATCACGGCGTCCTCTAGACCACCCGCCACATAGCTGATCGGAGGCAGGCCTCCGGAGAGATGCGGGCCAGCTTCAGCGACGATAATTTGATCAGCGTCGGTATTGATGACTAGATTGGCATTATGCGTGACCATAATTACTTGGCGTTTCGCTTTCGCCGTGATGAAAAGGTCCACCAACTCGTCGAATACCGACTTTGGATCGAGATTTTCCTCTGGCTGATCAATAATTAGCGGCCGGTCGTCGGAATCGTCGAGCGCCAGGTAGAGCAGCAACAAGACAATCCCTCGTGTGCCTGGCGACAACTTACGAATATCGACACCGTCGTAGGAAATCTCGTATTGGACCGTGATGTGTTCGGTTCCAAAAAGCCAGTGTGCTAAACGCTTCGACCATGCACGGAATTCAGTTTGCTGCGCTGATGAAAATGGCGCGTGAGATAAGAGATCCTTCAGATACATTCCCATAAACTGCGTCATGGCAGACTGAACTTCAACAGCAGAGCCCGTTTCCCATGCGGGTTTGAGCACTTCTGTCGCGGCTGCGATCAACGAGCCGCGCCCGTAAAAAGGGCCCGCCTTGCGCCGGTCGAGAAGCTCTTCTTCAGCAAATGCTCCCCAGGTCTGGACATCGGAAATCCTGCGAACTGAAAAACTCAGTTTCTTGAGTGTTCCTGATGTTGATGAAAGACGCTCCATAAGTGGTTCATACAGACCGGCCAAGGCGTTTTGTTCGTTTATGATGGCCTCAAACACGCGACCATAGGAGCCATCTCGCTCAGCCTGAAGGTCCTTCCTCCGCGATTCCGCTCCCTTGGCGTCAGCGAGCCGTGAATCCAAGGCCTGAAGTGCAGAATTCTCCTGCGCAATCCGTTTTGTAAGTGCTGCATATTGCTCACGGACTAGCTTGTCCGCGCCAAATAGAGCCTCGAGTCGCGCCATCTCTGCTTCGATCGGAGCTAGTGGAAGCATTGTAAGATCTGCGTCATCAGCGATAAGGGCAACATTGGGGTCGCTTGGCGGGGGCGGAACACCTTTGAGCTTGAGAACCTCGCCGTCGACCCAGGAGGTATAGGCCATGAGACTCTTGTCGACATCGCCCTTGTAGATCAGCAGGAACTCATCCCACTGAGAGGGATTTAAGCCGCTGTTATTGTGGCGAGCCTGAATCTGACGGAGCATTTCGGGCGCACCAGTGGCGCGCATACTGCGAACCTCGTCCTGCAGAGCGACAAAAGTTCGACGCTGATTGTTATAGGCGTGTATCTTTGTCCGTAGTTTCTGCGCCGCCTCGCTGAGCTGGGTGTGCCTTGCAACTTGCGATTCGGTGCCTTTAACCACCAGCTTGGCCTGATCAGCGGTATAGCCAGCGATCAGCATCTTCTTTTGCTCAACCTGTTTGCTCAGGCTAGCCACGAGGCTCTCTTTCTCGAGCTCGGCAGCGATACCTTCAGAGATGTCCGCAATAGCCTCTGCCTCACGCTCACGAGCTTGCTGAAAGCGAGCTGTCCGTTGTTCACGGAGCTCGGCAAAGTCAAGCGCCCACTCACGATCATCCTGCGAGTGAGAATCGAAGATAACGCGCTCGATCTCTTCAACGAGACCATCGGAGACGCCCTTGGCCGAGCACAGCTCCTCAACGAATTGCTGAGAAAGATATCTCGCGCGAGGGAACGACGTATGTCCGTTCGCGTCGCGGCCATCAAGTGCGCGCATCTCCGTCGCGCCGCCGCCCCAAGTTAGTGTCGCGGAGGCGTTCCCGATCAGTTTGCGCGCACGAGCCAAAAACGAAGGGCTGACATTCTCGTCTGCACCCCAACCAGCTGGAGTTATCGCATCGCAACCGGCGGCGATCACATCGGCGAGAGCTGTCTTGCCCGATCCACGCGCGCCAATGATGGCGACCAGACCGGGATTGAGCGAAATTTCGGGAGTGGCAGCCCAATCTGCGTTCTCAATGTGAACATGCGAGATGACCTGCGACGGCATGGCCGACCTTGGCGGTTTCTCGCCAACATGAGCACGACCTTCCGGGTCTATACATGCCTGACGTAGGGCATCGAATGTCAGTGCACCCTTGACCCACGAGAAACGATTGTCGACTGGCTGTCCAACGGACTCCGGGTCATGGGAGTCGCTGCCATGGAGACACGGCTTGCACCCGTCGTAGCGCGAGCGCAACTCTTCGACGCTGACGCTCCGCTGGCCAATCCAGAATTCACGCTGTGCGGGACTACTGGAAAAAATGATGTGGGCGAACTTCTCAATTTCCTGACGCACAGTTGCGTCCGCGGCCTGACGGACGCCGGAGGTCCCGTCACTGGAACCACCAGCAACCGCTATCAAAATGTTCTTTTTTGCCCATTCGCTCTCGGCGATAACTTTTCGCAATTGATCGAAGTTAACTTTGAACTGTGTAGCACCGTATCGGAGCGCAGCGCTTTCGTCAGTGATGGCCGTGTCTGCCTGTTTTCCCAGCTTTATCAGTTCCTCACGTGTGCAGTCGAATCGATCGCCAAAAGCATGGAATTGAAGGCGCTTCAGGATGCGCTTTATCTCTGAAAGGTGCTCAGGGTCTTCAGGGCTGACTAACAGATGGACATTCACAAAGCCCGATTTCGCTGCCACATCGAGGCGCAATTCAATGTTTGGAAAGATTAGCGACACATCAGGCAATCGACCTGCACCTTTATGCCGAAGCAATTCCTCGTAAGTGTCGGTAACGTAGTAGTCAGTGACTGCGATAGCCTCGATCTTCGGCGTCAAGGTTTCAAGCGTCGAGAGGTATGAAGACCAAGGATCAGATACACCGAATTGATTATTGAGGATAGTGCCGGGCGCATGTATATGCGGCTCCCATCTATGCCATTCAGAACCGCGATTGATCATTTACATCTCCAGATTATCATTTCTTCTTAGGCTACCAAGACCCGACTCAATTTAAAGGCCTAAAGCTAGAGTTAATTGACGATTGAGGCGATGGGCGCTTTTGAAAAAGAAAAAGTATGGGGAATCTAATTTACGCTGCAAAAGTTTTATTGCGTACTGATTAGTAAGCTGTCTGCCCATGATTTTCCAAAAAAAAATTTTCCACTGAGTCCATCCCATTCATGCTTTCCGCAAGCATCTCGAAATTAAATTCCTCAGGGATTTCTATACTGCGACCTTCTGATGTGTTGAGACCACTGATGTATTCGATCAGTGCATCCACACTCTGCACATTAATACAACAGTAATTTTTATTCAGGAGCACATTGAGTCTCCGAGCACGACGAGCACGGTTTATTAGGTCTGTCACTATATCTTCGTTAACGTCGTGCTCACCAGCTCGAATGGCGTTAATCCTGCTCCCAATATCTCCGTATATCTCGGAAAATTCAGCAAGTTCTTCCAAGTACTTAGGGCTAAATGCAATCTTCTCAATTTTATTGATGCCGTCCGAGAGTATATTTTCAGGAGGAATTCGAATTGTTATTGAATCCTCTTTATCCTCACGCCACATCGGAGTCTCACGATCCATGACATCCTTGATGTAACGTTGAATCCAAAGGAAGTAAATCGTCTGGGGATCTGCAACACTCACACGAAACAGGAAAAACGGGATACTGAACCTCTCAACATAGGAAAGCGATTTCTTATTGATGCAGTAGTTGATAGTGCCCTCATGAACCGGGTTAAGCGACTTCTCAGTGCCCTTGACCTGTATATGGAATACGGACCCAGTTGCCTCGAAAGTATCTTTGCCCTTTGCATCTTGTGAGCCCTGCGTAAAGATTTCCACCATTAGGTCGATGCCATAATCTCGCTCAGTCAATTCTCGCACGACCCAATGGTGCGGCAACTGAGCTATGACGGCCTTGACGGACCTGGAGTCGACGATGTGCGCTTGAGTTCTCATTTAAGAGGCTCACCATGTATTAATCAGGAGATTCCGCATAATTCGGTTCCAGATATCTCGGGAACCTAAATCCATACTTTTCTGCTGAAAAGCCTGCCATAACAACCAGTTGTGATGCTATAGCTAATCTCTTACAAAGAATTAAGAGAAACGATACATAATTCCGGATACAGGACAGCTTACAATCATCGCCATTTTCTCATGCATATCAAAAAGATGGGTTACACATAAGTATCAAACTTCCGGAACACATCCTGCTTCTATATGAGAATCCCTCCCCTAGATTCACTGACGGCTTGACACACCACCTGCAGCAGGTCTTCTGCCGCTTGAATGCCGACCGGCCCGTCGCCCTTATGCGGCATTAGAGTCAGGCGAATGCGGCATTTAACTCTGAATGAGAAAAGGCTCCCCTACCGGCTGCTTAACGCTGACCTTGTTTATCGGGGTTGCCATCAGATCCGTGCGAAGCCCCGGGGACAGCAACTCTTCCAGCACCATTACATCGGTCACCTCCGGCGACAACCAACGGTCATACGCCTCTTCTGGCAACCACAAGGGCGTGGATTTGCGGTGGATCTGCTCCAGGGCGGGGATGCCTGGCAGGGTAATGATTGAGGCTGACGTAACCACCTCCCCTGTCACCTTGTCCGTCCACCCCTTGTACAGGCCCCAAAGGCAATAGCAGCACCATTGGCTGGCTCCAGCAGATGCGGGCGCTTGCCATCCTGGCTCTCGACAAAGGCGGTTGCGGGAATGATGCAGCGTGAGTGCTTGAATTCCTGCTTCTGGGGAAGCTTCCGGTAATTCGTGTTCACGCTGAAGTAATCGCGATGGGGTCGCAGCCCTTTGGGCGTCTGCTGCAGATAGAGCCACCAAGTCGCCTGGCGCAGTAATCGGGCCTCACTACCGCCCGTCACCACGCTGATCTTTGCCCCTGGCCGAAAGTCGCCGTAGATCAGTTGGTTAGCGTCCACGCCCAACGATTCCGCCAGTTTAGCCGAGCCGTCGCTCTTGATTAGCACGTAATTGGTACACATAATCAAATACTGTACATTTGAACAGCACCCTAAGCTATGCCGATTACCACTCTCTCTCCACTGGAGATACGGGAGCAGTTTGCTGCCCCCTGCTATCTCTCCCGCGTCAGGACCGGGTTTCCGAGCCCTGCTGACGACTACATGGACAAAAAACTCGACCTCAATGAGTTCCTTATAAAACACCCCGCCTCAACCTTCTACTGCTGGACCGAAGGGGAGTCCATGGAGGGCGTCGGCATCTATGACCGGGATCTCCTGATTGTTGACCGTGAAGAGCAGGCACGGCACCAGGATGTGGTGCTGGCCTTTCTGGATGGTGAGCTGACCTGCAAGATCCTGGATGCTCATCGCCGCCTGCTTTGCTCTGCCCATGAGGACTTTCCTCCCATCCCCATCCTGGACGGGAGCGACTTTCAGATTGAGGGGGTTGTGATCAATGCCATCCACTTCTTCCGCCATCGCACTAGTTGATTGCAACTCGTTCTACGCCAGTTGCGAGCAGATCTTCCGCCCTGACTTACGAGGCAAGCCGGTAGTAGTGCTATCCAATAATGATGGTTTTGTGGTCGCCCGTAGCAAGGAAGCCAAGGCTCTCGGCATTCCTGACCTCGAAGCCTTCTTCAAGATTGAGGGGCTGCTCAGAAAGCATGACGTAGCCATCTTCTCCAGCAACTACCCGCTGTATGGCGACATCTCCAACCGGGTGATGACCAAGCTCCAGGCCTTCAGCCCCCGGATTGAGGTCTACAGCATCGATGAGATGTTTCTCGACATGGCAGGAATGCCTGGCGATCCGAAGCTCATCGCTCATGAGATCAAAACTCAGCTGTGGGATCACATTCGTATGCCAGTGGGGGTAGGCATTGCGCCAACCAAGACATTGGCCAAGCTGGCCAACCGGACGGCCAAGAAGCTCCCGCAATGTCAGGGAGTCTGCGTGCTGGATGCCCCCCTGAAGTGGGAATGGGTGCTCAAACGTGTCCCGGTCACCGCCATTTGGGGGATCGCCCGGCGACTTGGGGCCAGACTCAATACCGAAGGGATTCACAGCGCTCTCGATCTGGCCAGAGCCCACCCCAAGGTCATTCGACGGATGACCAGTATCAACCTAGAGCGGACCATCGAGGAGTTGAACGGCAGGGCTTGCCTGGCCCTCGAGGAAGTGCCTCCCGCAAAGAAGCAGATCTACTGTACCCGCTCCTTCGGCAACAAGGCCTCCACACCAGGCCCCGTGCTGGAGGCGGTCTCCCTCTACGCTTCTCGAGCTGCTGAGAAGCTCAGGAAGCAGCATCACCTGGCGTTGAGCATGCACGTGTTCATGCATACCTCACCATTTGAGCCGAATTTCCACTCCGCCAGCGACCTGGTCCAGCTTCCCTACCCCACCGACGATACTCGAGAGATCGTGAAATTGGCCAGGGCGACAGCCGCTCGGCTGTACCAACCAGGCCATGCCTTCCTGAAAGCCGGAGTTGGCCTCGTGAACATCTGCGATCGCAAGCATCACCAATTCGACATGCTGCACCCCGGCCAGACAGAGAAGGCTGACCGACTCATGACCGTGATCGACAGCATCAACCGCTCTCAGGGGAAAGGCAGCGTATTCCTCGCCTCCCAAGGGATCTCAGCCCCGTGGTACATGAGGCAACAGTTCCGCTCACCGGAATACACCACCAACTGGACAGAACTACCGATAGCCAGATGCCGCATTCCATCGTAGATAGACTTAATCGGGAAGCACTAATCCCGGCTACAGACCATCACTGGTGACTTTTTGATCTCTCCGTTGCTTGAGGGCCTTGTAGCGAGGCCCTCGCACAATGCGTAATTGATTGACGCTCTTTTCCCCTGTTAGCCGAAGGGACTGCTCTTTTTTTGCGAAGTAACGGATAAGAGCCTTCATATTTGCTTCCTGGGTTGAATCCCCCTTACGAAATTCTCCAATCGCCAAATGCCGCTCAGGGACCTGCAATCGTTTCGACAACACCCTTTTAATCTCACCTACATTCACATTAAACCCTGCCCCTTCACCTTTAGTAACCACGTCACACCAATAGCGCTTCAAGTAGGTGCCGAGCAAAACATCCATGCGGACCTTACTACCGTCATATATAAAGTATCCATGCCAGTGGTAGCCCTTTTTTGCCCCGTATTCAATTTTGAACACCGCCAACACCAAAGAAGAAAATTGGCGCCTGTTATGCCGCATGTTTCTGATGAAGCGGTCTAGGTCGTTTGATATGCACTCTGGGGTTTTATTCCTACGCACAGACTGTTTGTAGCTGCCATCAACACGCACCAAGCGAGCTTTTCGACTAAGGCTCAACGCTTCATTCACTGCCCCGGTGATGCTGTCTACTCTGCGCTGCTCTCTGACCACCTGCTGTCTACGAAACTGAAGAATCTCAGGTGCAGACAGCCGCCGTTTCAGTTCGTGAAGATACTCGAGATAGTGATCATGTACCGTTTTACCTCCAACGTGCTGATACAACGGAAGCCCCGTTAAGACGCGGACATCCGCTTCTCTATTGAGATCCAGGACAACCTGAACATCCGGGTCCACCTTGTACCCTAGGAAGTCATCCTCGGTGAGATTGATGCAGGATTCGATTGCTGGTGTCTTCTTATTGGGGGTTCTGCGAATGAATCCCTGGCCAGTCTCCTGCCGTCGGCTTATGACCAGTCGCCGCTGGGGCACGATTTCATCTAAAAGCGTTGTAACGTCCGCAAGCGCACGTGCAGTCTCGGACTGATCAGTGATGTAGACGTTATTGGGATTATCTCTCGGATTGAAGACATCCAATCCGTGATCCAGCATTTCATGGAACTGCTCCAGCCGTCCCACTTGAGCCTCTACTGTCGGCATCATGCCGTGGTGCTGATTCATCGCCACCTCTCCAGTTACTAGCTTTATTTTTTTGATGGGTTTTAATGAGCAACGAACCAAGCAGGATAAAACCTTAACATTAGTAACATCAGAGAATAACATCAGAGAATAAACATGTTCCCCTTTATAATTTACCAGTCAACCACTCCCGGACCCCGAGATCACTGATGATCGCTGCTCATATAATGGGAAAAACATGTACGTTATTAAGCAAGCCCTACATGCCAAATGAATAAGAAAATTTAAAGAAATCGATCAGGCAAACCCTATAATATTGACACAGCATCAGTATTATAGGGTTTTCATTAACATTAGAGATTTCGTAGCCCTGAATGTACATTGGCCACTGGATCACTCCTCCCCAATGGCTCCTGAGGATTAACCGAGGTCGCCACCCGCTTTTCAGCAAGGTCCCCCCCCTATTACAGATGGTAGAAGTTTGCTTTAGACACCTTAAATCCAGACTGATAGAACCCGGACCAACGGCCAGTTCCACAATTTAGTGCGCCCTTGTTCAGGCCCAGCTTCTGCTCCACCTTTCTGGCATCCTTGGCACTTCTGGTAGGCAGGGCAAAATGGGTGTCAGCGTTAGCGACCACTTCCTCACTCAGATCATCAAGCGTTTGAGCGGCCAGCAGGAGGCCAACACCGAACTTTCGGCTCTCCTTCGCAATGGTCTTTATGATGCAGTCATCCGCTTTCTGGCGTATCACCGATCCAGCCTCATCAAGGACGAGATACACCCGGAATGACGCTCCGACATCAAACGGAGATTCTTTTACTGGCCCCATGGCCGCAATTTCAGCGAACATCATATTTACTATAGTGCGAGCTACCACCCCCCTCATTGAAGCGGGGATTCCCTGCATATGCAGACGCGCACCATTCTGCAAAATATCATCAAGCCTCAAGCGTGATTCATGCTCGAAAATAGCGCATGTGGCCAATGCATCAACGCGGCTGATCAAGCTATCAAAAATCTGCCTTTCCCTGCTGCTTTCGGCCTCGTCTTTCTTCTCAAGAAGAAGATCTCTCAAATCAGAAGGCCGAATACTCTTTGCAGCCGCAGCGGGGGAATCGGAAGCGCTTTCCGTAATCCCCAGGCGCCGCCACAACTCCATGATCGCTGATCGCAGAACGTTGATTTGACCATCTCCAAGCTTTCGCCTCCCCGTCGCTTCAATGGCTCTGACCGCGTTTTCCAGGCACCCTCTCAGACCAAAGACCTCCAATGCCAAGGGCGTTGGCTCCAGAAATCTGATCGAACATTCACCGGAAGCTCCATCTCCAAGATGCAGCGTCCTGATCCCTGATATAGCCAAGTCATCATGAAAATCGAAAATCACTACCGGCACCTTCGAACAGAACAGGTATGATGCGATAAATTTGGCTACGGTCGACTTCCCCATGCCAGATGATCCGGTGATCTCGGCATGCCCGTTGGCACATAGTCCTGGAAAAAATCCCAACCCACGACCGGACAAAGCATCAATGCCGATATTAATAGGCGGAACCTGAATGGGCCGAATCACCATTTCTCACCCCCACTCTCGACAACGTATGGCACAATCTTAGCCAAGCTCCGAATTTGCTCCCCTTTAAATATCCTGATCTGCCGATGCTTTTTCCCGTTACCGTTTGCACGTAGTTTCTGACTGAAGTCAGAGAAGCGCGTAACAGCGGCTTCCAGGAGCTGCTGCCGGGCATGATCGCCCTGAACATCAACAGGAGAAGCAACCTCTGCTAGGTTCAGCCCTGACCACTTCGATAAAATGGTCGCAAATGGCTTGTCGGTTGCGCACAGGAAGCCACCTTCCCCATCCGTCACATTATCTCGCCAGTAGCGGCCAAGGTTACCCGCCTGCTCCCTGGTTCCAGGTTTAAGCAACAGCATCCCACTGATATGGAATCCCTTGTTGTCGCTCAACTCCATAGAAAAGATAGCCACCAGAAAGCAGCGGGATGCAGAGTGATGCCGAATCCCATTTGCAAACTTTTTATAAGCAGCGTCGGTATCGGCTAATGTCTTCCGCATCCTGCACTCCGGCTTCCATGACAGATCGATCAAGGCAATTTCGACCTCATCGTACAGGCAATAACACAGCCTGATCGCCTTGATCATGGAGTGCCGCCGCCGCCTGGCATTGCCCACTTCGTTATAGCATCGCTTGCGATGAGCCTTGCTGGTGATAATCCTTCGGAAACGGGCAACGCATTCAATTAGGATGTCGGCGACTTCTTTTTTAAGGGCATGCCAGCCCTGAAGAGTATCTACCAGTGCAGAAATTCTGGGATCCCGCAGAAGTTCCAACCATGCGTCCATGTCTGGCGGGAGGTCATACCGCTCTGCCATCAAGGGATTGATCTTTAAACACTTGATCACAAAATCGTAATCCCGGCCACGTCTGATGCGCTTACCCCCATTCGCGGATTGACGCTCTACCGCGATTTTAATTTCACGCCCGTCATGAATCATCTCTGTCAGCCCATTGATGAGACGGTAAGCGCGCAAAATTTCGCTCGGCCCATCTAGGCAAACAGCGCTCTCCTCCGGGCTGTCCCACATGTCTACTGAGGTAAGCAGCTTTTCTGCAGAACGAGCTGTCTGTCTCTGAAACGGTGGGGAGGCATGATTAATCAGCATGATCACCTCCCATAATACCGGCCAAATAATCTGCCACGTCTTGCGCCCGCCAGCGGGTGCAGTTTCCGCCCAGTCTTATCGGCCGAGGAAATTCGGGAATGAAGTGCTTCCCCTTGCAATCAACCCACGCCCACAGCGTGCTCACTCCGATCCCTAATTCCTCAGCCAACTCTTTGGCTGACAGCATAGTTAGCCCAGTTAGCGGCTTTGGTGCTTCACCTGCGCAAACAGATGGCTGCGCAGCAATCAATCGAGTATCCATATACCCTCCTCCAGTGCCACGCAAAGAAACACCATTCCCCAGGCAAAGTAATGCCATAGGGATTGTGTCTACGCTCAGCGCAGCAACAAAACACAGGTCGACCTACAAGGTCGCCAAACCAAAATTGTTTCGTGTTTGATCGGACGTTCACGGCTCGCGTGAAACCGATACTAGGGGGGGCGACTTATTGCTGATGGATACCACGGCCATTCAGACTGCGCTGTTGAAGTGACATTAAATGTCTGTAGTGTTCTACCTACACTGAAGGAACTTGGTGAAGGGGGTCTTGGCTGTCCGTGGCGATGCCAAGCCAAGAAAAATTAATACATTGCCAACCAATACGTCAAGCCCCAAGAACAAATCCAAAAAAACTTTTCTGAATTCCATGTACGTTTTATGCAGAACCAGCGGTTTTTGTGAGAATTATTTTTTTTGCCAAGGGTTCGTGGACGTGTAGCCACAGTAAAATGTCTGCTCATCTCCCTTCACAAGAAGGCCAGCGGGCGACTAAACGGAAAGCCGATATCACGTGATTGCTAGAACGGTCATACATGTAGTCATCTGATCGGCTAGGTGATACCTTCCTGCTCCCCCGCCGCCTCAAAGAGCCTGACTCCCAACATACCCCCTGAGTCGCATATTCTACGCTCTCCCCCTCACCTCTCGGATCGAGCAGGTGGCACAAGGAGGCAAGAATGGTATGATCCACACCCTTCGCTGGACCTAAGCTGAGTTGAGAACAGCGGAACAAGATTTTTAGGTGAATGACAACACCTCCGTTCGTCAGAATTTTTTTTAAATTTGTTTGTTGGTACATGTGTTGGTATGAACAAAAACCGAACTGGCGTTTTCACATGGAAATCAACCAGTTGCACCCCATATTTGAGTCCTCTCCTCGCACCAATTTCGAAAGGGCTCCCAGACGGGGGCCCTTTTTCGTTTCAGGCCTACCGTCCCTCAGGGTTCGACACAGAGAGGCTGCTATGATCATGAACTCCCTTCGCAATGTTGCTACCGCCGGCATCTTTGCCCTTGGCCTGTTCCTGGCGCCGGTGCCAACCTATGCCGCCGAGGCAACCGACTCAACGGCTTCCAGCGACATTCACCCTGACATTGCCAGAGCGGATGCCCAGCGTGAAAAGGAAGCACAGCGCAAGCGCTATCTGCTGGTGTTCCCCGCTGCCGTTGTCGTTATCACTGTGGGCCTGATTGTGGTGACCCGCCGCAAACGGTGAGGCCTAGCGGGCATCCTGCCCCATAAACCCCTGGGCAATCATCCGGCGCAGAAAGGGATCCGCCTCACTATCTCCCACATCAGCGAAGTCGGTGCTGGGCCAACGCTGCCAGCGAACAAAGGTGTCCGCTTGCGGCACCCGCTCAAGCCCCACCAGCTGCCAGACCCTGCCCGCCTCGACAATGCGTGCGGGCACACCAGCCGCGTCCACCCACAACACCCGACTGTCACCGCGACCGTATTCCGTCACCGGACACCCCTGCACAATACCCGCCTCCGGCTCCAACACGGAATACCCCAGCGAGACCGGTGCCGGCCAACCCGCTACCGCTGACCACTCCCGCGCCTGATCCAGCGCCGCCAGGTCTGCCGCCGGGTACCAGAGAGATCGCTGAAACTGGGGAAAGGCACGCAACAGGGAAATGGCGCCGCCGTGATCGCTCCAGACACTGATGACCGCACCCTGACGCCAGGCCACCTGATCCACACCACGGTAAAAATCCACCCGGTAGCGCCGGGTCTGGTCATAAACGTCATAGCGGGCGTGAAGCACCGCGCCGTCGTCCGCAGGCCCCCCACGACAAGCCCCTTGCACAGTGCCAATGCACAACAACAGGGTAACCACCTGCACCCCGGTGACGATCTGCCTGATCATTTCTCCTCCTTCCCGGCTAGTCCGGCAACAGCCCCGCCGCCCTGGCCATGACATGAAAAATCACGTTCTGCTCGTGGGTGCCGGAGAGCAACAGAGCCCCCGGCCCTCTCGCCCACACCCCCACATCTTCTCCGGCATGGGTTTCAGACGTCATCGGCACCAGCGATTCCTGATGATAGCCGGGGCTACGGGTATTCACCCCGGACAGATCCTGACGACCTGCATTGACGGGCATCTGTTTGCGCTCATCAGGATTGCCCACTGCGCCGCGCTGGGCAAAGCCCGGCCCATTCATGTATCCCAGAGTGGTATACGGCCTGTCATCGGCGGCATGCACCGGCTCGCTTTCCGGTTCGCCGTGCTCATTGTTGCCCACCACCTTGCCCAGGATCGGGTTCCCCCGGGTGGGGTAGCCGGCAATGGTAAAGACATGGCTATGGTCTGCGGTGACGATGATCAGGGTATCCCTGGGATCGGTGTTTTCCATCGCTACCCTCACAGCCTCGGAAAACTCCACCGTTTCATTCAGGGCATTGAACGCACTACCGGCATGATGCCCATGATCAATACGCCCGGCTTCTACCATCAGGAAATAGCCGTTCTTGTTGTCCGATAACCGCTCCAGGCTCAAGGCCGTCATCGCGCTCAGGGAAGGCTGGTCCAGCTCACTGTCCTGACGCTGTGCCTCATAGGCCATGTGGCTGGAAGCGAACAACCCCAACAGCGGCCCCTGTGCCGGTACGCCTTCCAGCTGGGTCGCACTGTCCACATAGTGTCCTTGCGGATACGCCTGCTGCCACTCACGGATCAGATGCCGGCCATCATTGCGTCTGCCGCCTTCCTCCCTGGGCAGGAAGTGACGTCGACCGCCCCCCATCACCACCTCAATGCCATCCCCCTTGTCGAATGACACCAGTTGCGCTGCGATGTCTCGACAACCTGCTTCACGGGCCGTTTCGGGCAGCGCATCATCCGATTCCCAGTCCCGCTCGGGGCTCTTGGCATAGGTTGCCGCAGGTGTGGCATGTGTCACTCTTGCCGTGGTCACCATACCGGTGGCTTTGCCATGACTTTCCGCCAGCTCCAGCACGGACAACAATCCCTTGCCCTTGCTGGAATCACAATCCCCGCGCCGGACATGCTCATCAACCGCGATCACCCCCGCCCGGGTTTTCACCCCGGTGGCCATGGCCGTCATGGTGCCCGCGGAATCCGGCGTCTGTTGATTGGTGTTGTAGGTTTTCATCAAGCCGGTTACCGGAAAGTACTCGAAACTCAACCGGTGCTCTTCACCCGGATTGCCGGCACGTTGCCCGGCAAGAATACGGGCAGCGGTAACGGTGGAAATCCCCATCCCGTCACCGACAAAGAGAATGACATTGCGGGCGCGGCCACGGGCAGCATCGCCAAACAGGTCATCGCCGGCCTGCACGGCCTGCTGTCCATCCACAAACCAGGGAGACGCTGACTGCACATCCGGCAGCGTCATGATGCTGCGGGCCTGTGTATCGCTGCCGGGCTCGGCACATCCCGCCATCATGGCAACCGCCGCTACCAGGCATAACATTGATTCCGATTTCATTAGGGATCCCCAAAAACGCCCCGTATGCCGCGCGCCGAAAACACACCGCAAGGCTGACTGCTCAGTGACAATTTGAGCACAACTTTCCGACAGTTTTATGTCAGTCACACCCTCTGCATGAATTGTCATTTCTGTGTCATCCCCGCTCTCTAGCCTGCCTGCGAAACCTTCTCGCCAGGAACCGATCATGAAGCGTGCCACCCCTCTCCATACCGCAATCCTTTTCCTTGCGCTTGCTGCCCTTGCCAGCGTGAGCGGTTGCACAAATGACAACGACGACAGCCTGCTTCCCCAGGTTCCTGAAGCAGAGCGGACCAGCGTCACCAACAACGCCATCACCAATCTGGAAGCGCCCATACCACCGCAGTGCTATACCAAAACCGAAGACCGCTTCAATCCGTGTTACACCTGCCATCAGCGCTATCCTTCTGACGAAGAAAGAATGAACCGGCTTGATGACGGCGCACTGCAGGGGGGGTATGCGTTTTCCGATGTGGGCCTGAGCAACCACTGGTCCAACCTGTTCGTTGATCGCCAGCAATGGCTTGAGTCAGTGAGCGACGAGGCCATTCTTGCCTGGATCAATCAGGACAATTACCAGGCGCTGCCCGCTCGCTTGAAAGAACAGGAGTGGACAGGGTTTGTCCCGGACCTGGCCCACTACGCCACACCGCATCAGGCTTTTGATGAGAACGGCTTTGCCCGTGACGGCAGCGGCTGGGTCGCCTTCAACTACAAGCCGTTCCCCGGCACCTTCTGGCCCACCAATGGCTCCACCGACGATGTCATCATCCGTCTCCCGAAAGCGTTCCGGGAACTGCGCGGCAAGGACAATCAGGATATTTATCTGCTCAACCTTTCCCTGCTGGAAATGGCCATCAAGCAACTGGACTCGCTCTCCATTGCGCCCATGGATGAGACCGCAATCAATACCGACCTGAACGGTGACGGCGCCCTCTCCAAAGAAGTTCGCCAGCTGCACAAACGTGAACACTATCTGGGTGACGCCAGTGATGTAGCTCTGGCCCGCCAGCAATACCCCACCGGCACGGAGTTCATGCATTCGGTTCGCTACGTGGGCATTGATGAGGATGACAACATCGTTGTCCCGCCACGCATGAAGGAGTTGCGTTACATGCGCAAGATCCGCCAGCTGGATCCCTATGATGTAGCCAGCCGCTACGCCCGTGAACGAAAGGACAAACGACTGGGCATGCTACCCACGTTCATCAACCACTTTGACGAAGGCATGGAGAACGGACTGGGCTGGATGGTCAGCGGTTTCATTGAAGACTATGACGGCAATCTGAGACCACAGACGTTTGAAGAAAACATGCATTGCATGGGGTGTCATGCTGCGGTGGGCACCACCATCGATCAGACCTTTGCCTTCGCCCGCAAGATCACCGGCGCCAAAGGCTGGGGCTATATCGATACCCGCGGCATGCAGGATGCCCCGAGCATCAGTGAAACCCGGGGCGAAATTCTCAATTACCTGAAGCGTGCGGGCGGAGGCAGTGAGTTCCGTGAAAATCCGGAAATGCTGCAACGCTGGTATCACGATGACGGCAGCCTCGATACGGCCAAGGTCCAGGCGGCGGATGTCTACACGCTCATCTCCCCCTCCCGGGAGCGGGCATTGAAACTGAACAAGGCCTATACCCATATCGTACGGCACCAGAGCTATATCAAAGGCCGCGATGCCACCTGGCTGCCCGCCCGCAACGTGTTCGAAGAGGTGGATGCGGGCGAGCCTCCGCTGCCCCGTGAGCATCAGTATTTTGGCTGGGATATTCGCCTGGACTGGCAAAAGAAAGACTGAGAAGCAATCTCAATTGCCGCCTTAAAAACGCCATTTTTTTATCCTCTGATTTTCATACTTGCTTCCCACAATCAGGTCTCCGAAATTCACAATCCTGGTGGGAAGCCATGAATATCATCCTGAACAAAAAAGCTCTCGCGGTGGCCATCGCCACCGCCACCCTGGCTGCCTGCGGTGGCAACGATAACGACAACGACGGCAACAGCGCCACCGGTGCCAAGGTGACCCGCCTGGCCACCATCCCGAAAGGCGCGGAACTGACCGGCATCGAAGTCAGCCCCAATGGCGAAGTATTCTTCAATGTCCAGCATCCGTCTGACACCCTGCCTAATGGTGAAAACAAAGCCGCGGTGGGCGCCTGGATCGGGATCGACATCCAGAACCTGCCCACTGATCTGGAGCCGGTCAGCGTGCCGGACCCGGCCTCCGCAGAGGCCATGACCACCCGTGTTGCCACCGGCCGCTTCCAGGTACTGGGCCGGGAAGGGGATGATTTCGCCGGCGGCCTGCCCTTCGGTCTTGGCAACATTGTCAGCGCCGACGGCAGCACCGGCATCAAGCAATCCAATGACCCGGATTTCAACGCCTTCATCACCACCGGTGACAACGGCAACAGCGGCTACCTGTTCACTGCCTGGGAAGATCGCCCCGGCGGCATGAGCCGTATGGAGTTGAGCAAGGTGGGCGACGAATGGTTCGTGAACAACGCCATGAACATCGACTTCTCCAACGTCAACGGCACCATGATCAACTGTTTCGGTAGCGTCTCTCCCTGGGGCACGCCACTCACATCAGAAGAAAACTATGAAGCAGAAAACACCGCCCACTGGAACGACAGCAACTACTCAGGCGGCTACCCCAGCTATAGCGATGTGCAGAAGATCCAGGATTACCTGGGTGGCACCTTCCCGAATCCCTACGACTATGGCTACATTGTTGAAATCACCCAGCCTGCCGACGCCTCCCCGGTTCCGGTAAAGCACTTCACACTGGGCCGTGTAGCCCATGAAAACCCGATCATCATGCCTGATGAAAAGACCGTGTACCTGACCGACGATGGCGGAAACAAAGGCTTCTATAAATTCGTTGCCGACACCGCCGGCGATCTGTCTTCCGGCACCCTGTATGCAGCCAAGGCAACCCAGGACGACGAAACCGATAGCAGCATCGCCGGCTTTGATCTGGAATGGATCGAGCTGGGTTCCAGCACCAATTCGGTTCTGGAAGCCGCCATCGATGAATACGACGATATCGATGAAAGCGACTTCGTTGCCGACGCCAACAGCTACATCACTGACCAACAGATCAACGACTGGGCCGAGAGCAAACTGGGCCAGGACCTGGATGGCATGAACGGCATTGCCACCTCCCCGTTCTCCGATGACCGGGTGGCCTTCCTGGAAACCCTGAAAGCATCTGAAGCACTGGGCGCCACCGTCGAATTCAACAAGATGGAAGGCATCAACATCAACTACCAGGGGGCTGGTGACGGCAGCATCCCGTACATGTACGTGGGCCTGACCGACATCACCGGCGCCATGACTGACGATGCCGGTGACATCCAGGTGTCCAGCAATCCCTGCGGCATCATGTACCGCCTGCCGCTGGAAGCGGACTTCGACGTGAGCCGCATGGAACCGGTGCTGGCCGGCGGCCCGTTCGATGGTTCTGCCACGGGCAGCCAGTGTTCCGATGACAACATTTCCCGTCCGGACAACGTTTATGTCCTCAACGATGGTCGTGTACTCATTGGCGAAGACTCCAGCAAGCACGTGAACAACATGCTGTGGATCTACAACCCGGAAGGCGAATAATCCGCTACCTGCAACACGCGAAAAGCAACACCGGGAGGGCAGCACTGAAACAGAGAACCTGCCCGCAGGCGACAATCTTGCTGCCCCACCCCGGAAAAAAGGTTCATCGCGGGTTTGCGGGAATCTGCTGCTCCAGCGTTTTACTCCGCCCTGAGTGAGATTGATGCCATGGGGCAACGAAGGGGGTTTTGATCCTGGGTTTTGTTCGCCCCTCCAGTGGGGCTCCTACAGCAAGAACAGCAGCACTAAGCAATTCGCGCTCAGTGAACTCTGTGACCTCTGTGGTAAATCCGCTTTTGATCTTTGCGTGTTGCGTGATGCATGAAGCGTGTTGCGGCCGCAGAGCGGCCAAAAAAACGCCCCGCATCGCGGGGCGTTTTGTTGGCGCTTCAAGCTCAAGCGAACGGGTGGCGCTTGATGATGGTCTCTACCCGGTCAGGACCGGTGGAGATGATGTCGATGGGCGCGCCCGTCACTTCTTCAATCCGCTTGAGGTAGGCCTGGGCATTGGCCGGCAGATCGTCCACCGCCTTCACTCCCAGGGTGGACTCACTCCAGCCCGGCAGGGTTTCATACACCGGCTTCACTTCTTCATAGCTGTCCGCATCCCAGGCACAGGCCAGGGAATTGCCTTCCGCATCCTGGTAGCCCACGCAGATGTTCACTTCTTCCAGGCCGTCCAGTACGTCCAGCTTGGTCAGACACAGACCGGAGATGGAATTGATCTGGATGGAACGCTTCAGCGCCACTGCATCGAACCAGCCACAACGACGGGCACGGCCAGTGGTGGAACCGAACTCGTGCCCTTTCTCGGCCAGGTAACGGCCATTCTCGTCGAACAGTTCAGTGGGGAACGGACCGCTGCCCACGCGAGTGGTGTAGGCCTTGGTGATACCCAACACGTAATCCAGGTACAGCGGGCCCACACCGGAACCGGTAGCTGTACCGCCGGCGGTGGTGTTGGAGCTGGTCACGTAGGGGTAGGTACCGTGGTCGATATCCAGCAGGGTGCCCTGGGCCCCTTCGAACATGATGTTCTCGCCGTTCTCGCGGGCGTGATGCAATACGGCTGTCACGTCCGTGACCATGCCACGCACTTCTTCACCCAGCTTGAGGGTCTCGTCCAGGGTCTTCTGGAAGTCCACCGGCTCGGCGTTGTAGTACTGGCGCAGCACGAAGTTGTGGTAATCCATCACTTCGCCGAGCTTGGCAGCGAAACGCTCACGGTGATAGATATCCCCCAGACGCAGACCGCGACGGGCCACCTTGTCTTCGTAGGCCGGACCGATGCCGCGACCGGTGGTGCCAATTTTCTTGTTGCCACGGGCCGCTTCCCGGGCCTGATCCAGCGCCACGTGTACCGGCAGGATCAGCGGACAGGAGGCAGAAAGACGCAGGCGATCACGCACCGGCACGCCATTATCTTCCAGACCACCGATTTCTTTCAGCAGCGCATCCAGGGCCAGCACCACACCGTTACCAATCAGACATTGCACGTCTTCACGGAGGATACCGGAGGGAATCAGGTGAAGAACGGTCTTCTTGCCGTCGATCACCAGGGTATGCCCGGCATTATGGCCGCCCTGAAAGCGTGCCACCAATGAGGCCTGGTCAGTGAGCAGATCCACGATCTTGCCCTTGCCTTCATCACCCCACTGGGTGCCGAGAATAACTACGTTCTTACCCATGATTGCTTGCTGCCATGTTGAATTAACGCTGCACGCATCACGCTTCACGCGACACGCTTTACCGTAGGCAGAGGACTGGCCGTAACCCGTCTCCGCCACCATCACAACGGCGGAGATGGGCTGGCGCCCATTTCCGCCCTTCGAATTCTATAAGTCCTGAATGATCCAGCCGTTATCGGCTTGCACCAGCTTGCGCTGGCAGCCGAGTACTTGCGGGTCGTTGTCTGCGCCAGGCAGGGCCAGCACCACCCGCTCCCCACGCTCACGCAGAGCCGCCACACTGGCGGCAAAACCGGCATCACGCAAGGAGCCTTCGGCAAGAATACCGCCAGCGACATCGGTTACCAGCTGTGCTGCCAGCATCTTCAGATCGGCACTGAAACCGGTGGCGGGACGGGCTCGGCCAAACACCTCACCGATGTGATCATAACGCCCGCCCTTGGCCAACGGTTCACTCTCACCAGGCAGGTAGGCGGCGAACACACTGCCGGTGTGGTAGTGATAACCACGCAGTTCACCCAGATCCAGATGCAGATTGATGCCTTTTGCGCTGAGCACGTCGACCAGTTCACTCAACTCGGTGAGCGCGTCCAGTGCCGCCGGGAAATTGCTCAGCAGTGTGCGCGCCTGCTCCAGCACCGCAGCCCCACCGGCCAGCCAGGGCAATGCCAGCAAGGCCTCGCCGGCCTTGGCGGGCAGATCGCGCTCGCCGACAAAGGTCTCCAACTCTACCCGCGCCTTGCGTACGTAGATGTCTTCCAGCCGGTACTGATCGGCTTCGCTGAACTCACAGGCTTCCACCAGACCACGGAACAGGCCCACATGGCCCAGATCCAGCACAACATCCTGATCGAGACCGGAAAGCTTGAGGGTTTCGAGCAACAGGGAGATCACTTCCAGATCGCTGTCCACGCCGGCATGACCAAACAGCTCCACGCCGATCTGATAAGGCAGACGGGTGCCGCCGGCCACCGCGGGACGGGTACGCAACGCGCTGGAGCAATAGCACAGACGGGTGGGCGCATTCTGGCGAAGGCTGTGCGCATCCATACGCGCCACCTGGGGAGTGATGTCAGCACGCACTCCCATCAGACGGCCGGTGAGCTGATCGGTGATCTTGAAGGTTTCCCGTTCCAGATCCCGACCTGCGCCGTTGAGCAGGGACTCGAGAAACTCGATCAGCGGCGGGAATACCAGTTCATACCCCCACTGCTGATACAGATCCAGTGTACGGCGGCGCAGCTGTTCGATTGCGCGGGCCCGGCCGGGGAGAACCTCTTCTACCCCGTCGGGCAGCAGCCACTGTGCTTCCTGATTCATTCGTTCACCATGTTCGGGTGTTGAAAAGACGGTTGCCCGTCTTTCCGCTTCGCCGTGAGGCCAGATCCTACAGACCTGCCAACAGGCCGGCGCCAAGCAACATCAGCACCAGCCCAACAATTCTCAATGTCCGTCCGGGCATTCCCGCCACCTGCAACGCGGCCGCACGGGCGCGCTCGGGAGCCAGAAAAAGAGGAATGCCTTCAATGACCAACACCAGGCACAGAGCCTTGATCAACAAGGAAAAATCCATCATTCCTGCCAGACAACAGCCACAAAAAAACCGGGAGCGTTGCCCCCGGTTGCGGCATTCTACCACGGACTTACTGCATCAGGTAGGTTGCTGCCGGGCTGCCGGATCAGGGGCTCACCCGCACGTGATAGACCACCGCTCCCCGGTTTCCCGGGAGCAGCTGGCCACTGAACAACCACTGCAGCGCCCCCTCGTAGCCGCTGCCATTGCTACCATCCGGGGTGGTCAGGTTGCAGCCGCCCAGATCCGCGGGCAAGGGTGACGGGCAGGCCGCCGCCTCGCTGAGACGGGTGAATGCCGGCGTGCTGTCGTTGATCGTCACGTCAGTGAGCGCCCGCACCCCCTGATTGGAAAAGGCCAGACGGTAGCGCAGCACATCGCCGGGTGAAGCCTGATTGGCGGTCCCGCCCACACTGTCCACATCGTCTGCGGTATCCGGCAAACCATCCGGCCCCAGGTTGCGTACCGTTTTCTCCAGGACCAGCTTGCCCACGGTCAGCCGGGTGGTGTCCAGCACCTGCACACTGGACTGCAGGGCCGTGCCGGCAAAGGTCTGAGTCGCCAACAGTGGGCGGCTGTGCAGCGCCTCCAGCGGCGCATCCGCCGGGGCGAACACCTTCATCAGCAGACAGAGGCTGTCCCCCGCCTGAATGCTGACGCCTGACACCGGCAGGGCCTCGTCCTCTGCGGACAATTCGCCGTCACAGTCGCCATCGCGATACAGGGTATCAGTCCAGGCGGGTGTAGCCGGCGAGGTCTGTGCCGCCCCCAGCGTGAAGTCCACTGTACCGGCTGTACGCGCCGCAAAACGGTGGCTGTACAGCAGGCTGTTACCGGCATCCACCACACCCTGGCGATCAGGCTCCAGCACCGGCAAGCCCGCGTCCCCGAACAGGATATTGCCCCAATCCACACCACTGGGCTGAACCTGGAGGACCATGATGTCATCGTCAGCAGCACTGGTGAGGATACCGGCGCCACCGTCCCCCGGGTTTTCGCTCACTGAGCGAAAGCCGTTGGCGGTCTGCGCCATCAGGCAGGCGGACTTGCCCACGTCTGCCAGTACCGGTACCAACTGCCAGCCCCCGTCCCCATCTGTGCGGGTTTCTGAAAGAATCGTGTCCGCGTCAGAACAGATACCGTCGTTGTCGGCATCGTGGTAGAGCACCACCCGCTGCCCGGCCAGGCCAGGCTCGGCGCTGCCTTTCAGCCCATCATGGGCCGTAGCCCCCACGCCGTTATCTTCGAAGACCCAGCCGGACAGGATGCCACCGGTGTTGCCGGAGGAAATGGTGACCTTGTAATCCTCGACTTCACCATCAAAGACCACCTGACCGCCTGCGGGCACATCCGCGGTGCTGGACAGCCGGAACCGGGAATAGGTATCACCAACGAAGGCACCCGGCGGCACAAACAGGTTCAGCTCGATGATCCCCGGACTGCTGTTGGCGTCCTGGGCATCATTATCGCGCACGTTCAGGGCCACCTGTTCACTGGCATCGTCAAAATCATTATCCCGGTTCCAGTCGATCCAGCCCTGCACATAGTTCCCTCCCACCACGTCTTCGGTAAGGGTCACCGTGATCGTGGCGCCCGACCCGGGAATCAACGGCGGGAAACTGACCCCGTCTTCTTCCGGACCATCCGCGTCTGCATTGGCCGAGTTCTGGTCCGCGTCTTCCGGGTCAGGCCCGATGCTGCCCAAATAGGGCGCCGCGGGCTGCAAGGTGGCCACAGTCAGCGTGTTGACGTTGGTGTCAGTGGTCGGCTTGCTGCCACCGGTTGCGTCCCGACGCGACACATGCCCGCCACTTTGGGGGTAGCCACCGGCGATATCGCCATGATCCACCTGCAGGAACACCCCAAAGCCCACCGCCTGGGTACCGCCACCATCCACGATGTGAGCGGTCTGGGTAGCATCTTCCGTCAACGCCAACAGCGCACCGGTACCTGCACCAGGGGCGGTGGTCAGCACCAGCCTGCGTGCCGCATTCTCAAAACGGGCCAGCAGGTCAGACTGTGGATCAACGGAGAAGATCTCCCAGGGCTCACCATCCGTTTCCCAGGTGAGACTCTCGTTTTCATCCGTGTCTTCCACATCAGCGGCAATGATGTCCGCGGGCACTCTCTGCCCATTCAGATAAACTTCCCAGCGAATATCAAAGGCTGGCGCTGTACCGCTGGGACTGGACAGACCAATCGGGTTCACCCCCTGGTACAGGTCATCGAAGCGGTCACCACCCCAGCTTCCACTGTTGTAGATATTCAACTGGCTGGTGAGGTTATCCACCGTGGCACGAATTTCGACGGGACCAAATTGCCAGCTCTTGCGCACCAGCTCACCGGGCTGGTAGTTGGTCTTGCTGCCACAGTTCCAGTCCAGCCAGTAAACCGCATCCCGAAAGCCACCGCTGCCCCCGGTGGCAATACCGCCACCAGTGGCATCCGACCCCTGGGGACAAAACACCACCTCACGGGTATTGATCAGGTAATCTTCCACCTCACCATCATCAGCGCCGTCATAGGCATCCAAGTCTGCTGTGGTGGACCAACGGAAACGGGCGATCACATCATTGGCGTTTTGCGCCTGCGCGGACGGCGGCACCACCAACTCGATCAGGCCGTCGTCATCCTCATCCTGAACGTTCTCGGCAATCTGCTCGTCAGCATCATCAAAATCACCATCACGGTTCCAGTCGATCCAGGCCTGCAGGTACCCGTCATCACCATTTACCGTCACCTGAATGGGATCCACCCCCGGCAGGCTGGGCAGGAAAACGACACCGTCATCCAGGCTATCGGCTGCTGCAGAGGCATTGTCATAGCCGGTCACATCCTCTGTGATGCCTGCCCCCAGGCGAACAGTGTCGTCGATGATGTGGGAAGGGTTCCCGTAGCTGGCAGGGGCGTCGCCATAATCCAGTAGCACCTGTTCCGGGGCATCGATAACACAGACGCGCTGAAGATTGTTGGATCCCCCAGTGGAAGCCGTCCAGCCGAAGAACACATTGGGGTCACCGTTAAAATCCACATTGATCAGGTCGCGCTGAAATGTCGATACCACTGCACCGTCAAAACGGTATTCCAGCGTCTGGGTAGCCGGGTTCCAGGAAAGCGCCACCGTATGCCAGTCACCATCCTCAATGTTTCCCAGATCTACCACTGAAGAGAAGACATTGCCGCCGCCAGTGTTATCCGTGTAATTCACCGGGTCGTAAATGGCGGTATGGTCGTTGGCAATATCGCCATAGGATGAACCGTTATTCCAGGTATCAAATTCAACGGCAATCGCCGGGTCCAGCCCACCCACACCCAAGGCACCGCCGAATACACCGGTAGCATTACTGCCCGCAGGATCACGTTGAAACGCGAAAGCGATCCCGTCAGCGCCATTGGCATCCTTGGTGCCCAAGTTGACAGAAAATTCCACCGTAAATGCCGCCAGCAAGCTGATGCGGTTCTGGGACCAGGCGGCGCCTGCCTGATTACCCGTTGCCGGCGTCAGGGTGATCACATTACTGGCACTGCGACTGGCAGAGCCAATCAGTGTCAGGCTGTTACTTACCTCTGCACTACAGGTCTGGGTAACCACCTCAACCTGATAATCCTCGACCTCACCATCATCCCCACTCACGTCAACACCCGGGTTGGCAGAGCGGGTAAACTTGAAACGGGCAAAGGTCGATCCTTCCGCGGCACCGCCGGGGACCGTGATATTGACAGGCGTGACCGACACAAAGCTTTGAGAATTCGCGCCGGAGGCAGTCTCACCATTGTTGGTAACCTGTTGATTGGTTATGACTCGCTCACCGGCATCGTCAAAATCACCATCGCGGTTCCAGTCAAACCAGCCATTGAGATACCCAGAGCCAAAAGTGGTAACCGAAAGCTCACTTTGCTGACCGGGGAACAGCGAGGTGCCACTCAGTGTATTCCCGCTGATCATCACTGCTGCCTCGTCGTCGTATTTCAGTGGCGAGGCGCCTCCGTCATTGTCATCACCCAACGCAGTGTTGCCGGGTTGGTTGGCCGCATCATGATCTGCCACCAAACCGCGCCCCAAACCTAAAGCAGTGGTCACATTCTGGCGTCCGGCCCCGTAACTGGAGGGCGCATCACCATAATCCAGGTTACCATCAACCACGTCTTCAAAGTCGTTGACCCTGAATGACAGGTAAGACACTCGGCGGGCTGTACTCGTATTGGGGGCATTGCCGTAGGCATTGTTGTTTTGCACCCTGACGGTGGCGGAGGATGTCTCCGCGAACACCACACTGGCCCGACACTCCGGCTGTGAATTGGTTGCACCATCATCACAGTTATCATCACGGCCCCGGATACGTGTGTTATAGCTTCCCGTGCCCGTCGTGGTGACCGTTGTCTGGGTATTGGTAGACACATAGGACCGGGTTGTCGGTCCGGTGGTAAAGTACATGTCATCCGTGTCTGTCTGGGTATTGTCACTGTTGCGGTCCAGATCAAAACCGGTGACCACCATGCGATCCACGGTGACCGGCGTGGTGGTCCCTTGGGCCACCAGAGTCAGTCGCAAATCTGCATAAGCGATATTCTCGCCACTATCCTTGTCTCGCAGGCTGACAAACAACACGCCACTGTCCACACCCACACACTGAAAAGAACCAGCCTGCTCGTTATCTTCCTGGATCACTTCCACCAGCAAATCCAGAGCCTGGCCACCGTAAGAGGTATTGGTCCCAAAGCGATAACTGGCAAGGGCACAATCGCTGCCACCGATGACCGTTCGGGTTCCGTCCAAAGCAACACTCACGGCGTGGGCCGGAGCGCTCACCAGACAGCCCCCTACCACCAACACCAGGCTCAACATCTGCATGGCCAGCTGTCTCATCATCAGCTTGCCTTTGTTTTTGTTGGGATCTTTGGTTGTCATCGTTACTCTACCCTCAGACCAAAGATCAGCACCGCCTGCTGACCGCTCCTCAACTCACCGATGTTGACCGATACATCACCGGTTGCATTGTCACCCGGCGCTACCACATCACCCGCACAGTCTCCGGCAGGCGAAGAGCAGCGGGTTGCCGCACCCAGCATGCTGGTATAGGGCTGGGTTCGGTCATTGATGGTTACCTCATACATGCTCTGCGACCCGGTATTTGTGGCCGTCAAACGGTAGATAACGCACTGCTCCCCCGGGGTCGCCTGAAACGAGGTATAAACAAAACAGCCATCCGCGGAACAACTGCCGGGTCCATCAGGCACGCCATCGCAGTTGCCATCCAGCGCCTGTTCTTTGGTGATGGCCACATCCGTATTGTTAACCGTGGTGGTATCGGTGGCCTGATCAGAAACGGTCTGGGCCGCGCCGTCAGCCGTAACAGTAAGGGTTTTGATATTGACGATACCGAAAGCAGCATTGGCAGGAGCAAACACACGGGCAAACACGGAAATGCTTTCCCCAACGCCAAGCACGCCGTCACTGCCTGCCGTCTGCAATGTCGTCCCGTCAATGATCAGGATATCATCCGGATCCCACTGACCATTGTCATTACTGTCCTCATACAGTGTCACTGACCAGCCGTTATCAACCGCCGCAGCCGGGGAGGCTGACAGCAGCACATTGGACAAATCCACATTACCGGTATTGGTCAACTGATGGCTGTATGTGGTGCTTGCTCCAGGAGCCACCTGTCCCACCTGATCGGGTTGCAACGATAGCGCCGGGCCAGCCACGACGGTAACCGCATCCTGTTTGATATCGCTGACACCACTGGTCGGGGACAACACACGTAGATAGAGGGGGACAGTCTGGTCCCCAGACTCGATATCGGGCACCTTGACCTGAACACACATCAGTCTCTGCCCACCGGCAGGCACTAGTCCGGAATTGGTTAGCGCCGGACCGAGGCTGCTGCAATCGCCACTGCCACCATCACGATGCCAGGCCACCTGCCATTGTGCCGGAAGCTGCCCCGGGGTGAAGTTGCTGCTGCTCACCTGAAGCTCGTAGGTGTCCTGGCGAGCACCGGTGTTATTGATATAGACCACAAACGCCCCCTGCGCCCCAGGCGCAATGGACAGGGTCCGAACCGGGGTTGCTTCTGGACCTGCCCCCTCACCCGGCGCACTACCATTGGCAGGCTGATCATTGGTCAGATCCACATTGTTGGCAGTAATGGCCAGCAGGATATCGCTGATCGCATTGCTGATACTGGCATCGCTCACCGAGCGGGCTATCTTGGTTACGGCGAACGGCCCTCCCACCACATCCGGAGGGAGTATCACACGCAGGATGACCCGCACACCGCAAGCGCCATTAACCGTATCGGTGACGAACCGCGCCGGGCACTGACCCGTTACCGCATCGGGCAATGGGATAGGGCCAGTGTCCGCGACGCCATTACCATCGGTGTCTACCAATGGCGTAGCACCATCCGCCTTGTAGAGCTGAAAAACCGAATTCGCCGGGAAAGGATTAACCAGCGCATTGCCCTGACGGTCGTTTGCGCTATCCACCAGAATATCAAAACTGTCTTCGCCGTCACCGGTATTCCAGATGAAATTGTCGAACGCCACGGTTCCCCCCTGGCCTACCGCAGCAACCTCAACCCGGTTGCCCGTGTCGGAAATATCGTCGCTACCGGTGACACTGTCAGAGGTATCATTGTTCGCCACTACCGCCGGCTGAAGCGCGCGGCCGATGATCCGATAGCTGACGGAGTTGGTACTGAAGGGGGAAGGCGAGCCAAACACCGTATCGCCGGGCTGGTTGGAATAGCGGAAACGTGCGGTATTGCGCACCCGGTCGCCTGCGGCAATACCGCTATCGATCATGACATCAAAGGTCAGGATGCCGATACCACCCGGTGGCAACTGCTGCACCTCGGCACGAACTCGGTCATGACAATCCGGATTCGTGGCGTCCTCGTCATAGGCACAATAATCCATCAGATCGGGAGCACTGCCCTGACTGCCATCTTCACCATCGTCGGTCAGTACCGTACTTCCTGTCTGGCTCCAGCGGGCCGAACCCGCCACGTAAGTCATGCCGCCGGCCACGCCATCCACCGTCACGGTGGGAAGAATATCCTCAATAACGATATCCGTTGCCGCCTGGTCAGACGCATTCCGATATTCCAGCGTCACCGTAATCGGTCCAGCAGGGGAGCGCCCTTCCCGTTCGCTCAGAGATTTAACCACCTCAATAACGGGGCCATTAACAACATCCGCTTCATCTGTATTGGTGGCAACAATGGCATTGTCCTCATGACTGCTGGCCAGAACCCGCAGAGAGGGCTGCTGGCCTGCTACTACGGCATTGGACAATTCCGCTTCAATCACCAGCGAGAAGGTTTCATCGGCAATCAGCGTTCGCGTCAATGAATCCCAACAGGCGTCAGCATCAGATTGATTAAACAGGGCACCACCCACATCAGGCTGACCGTCACCATCCTCATCCCTGTACACCGTCCAGGAGACAAAGTCGCTGCTGATGGTGTCGAGGCAGAATTGATACTGGTCCGGCCCATTACCGGTATTGGTCAGTACGTGAGAGAAATAGACATAGCCCCCCGGCACAGCCGGTTTACCCTGATCACTAATCAGCTCCAGGCCGGGCACATTGCGAATTACGGTCTGTACAAGGTTGGAGGTGACGCGCTGCGCCTCAGCCTGCTCGGTACATCCATCATCAAGACAGGCACGGTAACTGGCCGATGCCTGGTTCTTGATCAGGGTGCCCGCTGCCGGCGTAGCGGCCTGGGCCAAAGCCCCAGCCATCACCAGACAAACAAGCAGACAACGTTGCAACATATTCACCCCGGACCTCCTGTCACTTCACCGGTGCAGGGGCGACAAACTCGTCACCACCGCTGTTGGTAAAGTCGGTACGCATGACCAGCGGCCGCCCCCCGGAATCCAGAGGCATCAGTTCCACACGACGATTCACAATACGTTCATTGGTGGAACTGCCTGCCAGCAGAGGGGCTCCTTCGCCAAGATAGGTGGCCTTGATTCGGCTAGCGCTGATGCCAGCCTCTTCCAAGTACGCCACCACACTGTTCATTCTTTTTATCGACAAAGCCTGATTTAGCTCATCATTGCCTTTCTGATCGGTGTAAGCCTGAACGCTGATTTGCAATGCCTCGTAGCGCTGCAGGACCGCAATATTGCTATCCAGTCGGGTTTTCTCGCTGTCTTTCAAATCGGCCATATCGAAGCCGAAATACACCGCAGGCTCCCAAACCTGACTCTCTGTTGCACCCGCCTCCACCATTCCATTACCGGTGGTAGCAATCCCGGTAACCATTACCATGCCAGTGTTGGTTACCCGAGCTTCTACCGGACACAATTCATCGTACTGAGCGTACAGGGATTCGGTGGTGGCACAACCACTAAGCCCCGCCAGCAACAGCACTGCCAATAGCGCCTTGATTCTTCTCATCGCGCATCTCCCATATAGCTACGCTGTCCGGCAGCCTTGCTGCCCAGCCAGCCCAGATCATCTTCATCAAACTTGTATTCCAGCCCCACATATACCCCTTCAGCGTTATAGCCTTCCGGGTCCAGATCATCATCACGGAAGCCCTGGAAGTTATAGCCAACGCCCATTCGCAGATTGCGACGGATCAGGGCATTCACGGTAAAGCCGTAGCTGAAGCGGCGCTCGGCCACACCTTCTGTGGTGATCGCCCCAGCATGCAGGTCCAGATCAAAGCGACGGGTCATGTCCCAGATGATGCGACCATCCGCCACATAAGCATCTGTATGCACATCCAACGCACCCAGCTCCGTCTCCTGCCACTTGCCACCGACACGGCCTGAGAAAATCCAGTCATCATGGGGCTGGAAGTTATGGTGCGTAGAGAACAGGTGCACAGTGCGGTCGGTGCCAGCGGCACCGCCCCATTCTTCTTTCCACTTGTACATGAACAGCATGTGGTGTCGGTTGTCACGACGTGGGCGGCGGGCCAGCCCCAGCGTAACGATGTTATCGCCCTCCTTGGGATCTGCATCGAAGTACTGAAGACGCAGATCATCACGAACCACACCTGACCAGTCCGTATTCAGACGCCAGATATTGGCCGCACTCAAACCGTAATACTCGCGATCATCTCCGAAGCGGGTTTCCACCCGGGCAAGGGTACGACGGTTCTGGTTACGGCGGTCTTCCGCACCAATGGACAAGGCCGTGGAGTCCTGGCTGGAGCTACCTTCGAGAGCCTGAATCCATTCAAAGGTAGGGCTCACCGTCAAGCCCGGCTCGATCTCGATATCCGACTTCACACCGTTGGCCGCCGCCACATCTTCGCCACTGACCGCGCCACGCAGACGGTACTCGGAGTAGACATCCGTGTTACGTGTCACGGCAGAACGCACCCCGGTGGTGAATTGCTGAGTCTCCACATCATCATCCAGGGTGTTAATTCCATTCAGGCTGTTGATGATTTCGTAACGGCTATACAGGCTGGTTTTCTCGGTCAGTTGCATATCTGCATCCGCTGCGATGCGACGGCGTCCTGAGTCCTGGAAGGCCTGTTCGTATTCACCACCTATCTGGAAAGGCTTGCCCAGCAGCGTAAAACCACGATCCGCACCGAGGATATAGGTCCCGAAACGCTCGGTATCCTGCGCGTCTTTCTGTTCGATACCCCGCACCCCGCCTCGCAATGCGGTGGCACCGATCCGCTTTTCGGCGATGGCGCCCAGGCTATTCTGCTCATCTGACGCATCCAGTTGTCTGGAGCGAATACCTTCGACTTCGACAGAGAAATCGTTGGTGATCATCTGTTCATGGCCCAGGCGCATTTCTTCACGGGCTTCGCTAATGCCTGCCGCAGGGTTGTCAAACCCGCTTTCAGCACGGGCCCAGCGCAACTCGGTACGCGAACCATCGACCCACAAACGTTCACCATTAATGCTGTAGGCGCGCCCTTCCGGCGTCCCATCTTCATGTTCCATGGTACCGGTGGAAACATTCACCCGCGTATTTTCATCTACCTTGTACTGTGCTGACAGACTGGTGAGATCATAACCGTCGGTATCGTGATCATCCTGGGTACGGCTTACGCCAACCTGCAACTGGTCAGTCAGATCGTAGTTGAGGCGAGCCCCCAACACGCTGTACTCCTCTGCGTCACCTTCCACGTTGTAGTTAACGCGGACGTACACCGGATTCAGGTTTTCATCGCGCGTCGGAATCACATCATGGAAACGGATATCGCCGGTGAAGTAGTTCACCGAATAATCCACGTAACGCGTCAGCGGCGTCGTCTCAACCACCAGCCCGGGGTTATTACGATCGCGAACGATGATTTCCACGGTTTCACTGTCACGGGCAGGGTTATTGCTCAACGTGAAAAGCAGTGCCGTACCGTTGCCGGGAATTTCTTCCGTAACCTGCTCCATTTCCGGACGGGCAGCAAACAGCTGGAAACGGGCGCGGCCGTTGTCATAGATGCCATTCAGGCCGGTCAAAGTACGCTGTGTACGGCCCAGGTCGTAGAATTCATAACCCGGATCCGTGAGGTAATCCCCCCACATCAGGCTGCTTCGGTCTTTTTCGATTTTGGCGTACAGCTTGCTGCGGCTGCGTGCATCGTAACCCCGCACAGAGGCATCACCCGGGATCGGATAATAATCCGCAGGATTCAGGTCACGACGTACTTCGTCTTCGGTATCCAGATCCTTGTCGGTATCGTAGGCCAGCGTCAGGTGAGCATCGCCACGCACCTGCCCCTTCATGAATACGGCGGCACGGCCATCAACGCCGTCGTCAAACTCATCCGCCACATCCGCAGGCGCATTGCCGTTGTCACGCAATCCTCCTGCGCGGCTTTGCACCTGCAGAAAACCGGTGGCCAGCAAGGGACGCAGCGGCGCAATCTGCTCAATCTGGATGCTGTCACTGAAACGGTCGAGGCTTGCGCGGATACGCACCGGCCCGGTGTATTCGGTGCTGCGTAAATGCACCAGGGCGCGACCATCAACCAGCTTCACCTGATGCCCGGGGGTATCGCTCTGCAGGTCATCTTCCAGCCACTGACCACGATCGGTTTCCACAGTAACGAAGTGATTGCCAACCGCCGGATTGCCCGCAGCATCGTTGAGCCGAATCCGAATGCCCAGAGTGGATCGGCCGCCATCGGCTGGTAGGGTATCGGCTTCCGATTCAACCGTAATGGAGGTCGGCGCAGCCGGACGGATGAAGGTGCCTTCTGCCATGACCCGGGTGTTACCGAACATGTCTTTAGTGGTCACGGTGAGGGTGTTCTCGCCCTCGGCGAGCTGCACCCCGTACCAGGTAGCCACCTGTGCCCGTTCGCGCTTGTTCACGACCTGCTCGCCCAGCTGGGTTTTCGCAACAGGTTTGCCATTCACGTTCAAGATCGGATCGACCCCGGCACGCACCACCACCTGGAAACGACCATCACGGCTCACTTGTCCACGGGGCCACAGCCAAGCGCCCTGCTCAGCCTGCTCACGGGTAATGGTGGCAGCGGCTTCCCTGGTCTCCACCATGGCCGCTTCAGGCGTCTGCTCATCAACCAGCCGGGTCGTCCCGGTTTCCGCGCCGCTGACACGGGAGACCTGGTCCCAGGCTTCATTGAGGGAATCATCCCCAGTTTGGGTGTACACACCACTGCCCAGGTCACCGCTACCATCCGCCTGGCGAATGATCGGGTTGGTGGTCTGCTGGCGCAGCGGATCAAAACGGGCCGCTTCATCCAGCATCCAGTCACCGTTCATGGACGCATTACGCTGCTTGAGCTGTTCTGCCAGCGCCTCAGCCTGGTCACCAGAAGGGCAGGATGCAGCAAAGTCCGCACGGTGGTATTCACCGGAACGCAGATCCACAAACCGGCTTTCCGGATCCGCCGCATGACGATTATCAATGGGTTTGAGCTTGAGTCCGGCAGGCAAGGTCAGCGGGTCAATCTTGATGGTGTGCAGCCCGGGCTCCAGACCATAAATGCTGTATTGGCCGTTTTCGTCAGTGATCACCCAGGTGCCATCCTGCATGTACAGCTTGACGCCACCGATGGGCCACTCACCGTCGTTCTGCAGGTTATTACAATCCGCATCCACATAGACCTTACCGAACAGCATGGCCTTGTCGGAGAGCACCCCTTCGTTACGGATTTTGACTTCGACCTGGTCTTCATTGGAGCGATAGGTCGCGCCGGAAAGCGTATTTGCCTGCGCCGTCGCCCGGTTGATGCCATTGCTGTCTACGGCTCCCGCACTAAGACGCAATCCGTAATGCAGCGTAATGGTGTTGCCCGGCTGCAACGGCAGTGCATCCACATTGCCACTGGCCAGCAAACGTTCAATCCGGAATGTCAGCTGGGGGCCCGGACGACCGGCTGGCTCAGGCATTTCCACACGTCTGCCATTCACTTCCAGCCAGGCACTGTCATTGATGTAGCGAAACCCGTACGGCAACGAGTCGAATACCCGACCCGCATACAATTCATCGGTATGGTTATTGGTAATATCGATACTGTAGGCCACCACATCGCCCACGGACGCGCTGTCTTTTTCTACCCGTTTGTCGATAACCAGATTGCCAGCATTGAGCCCTGCCCCGGGATCAACCGGAATATTGACAAACACATTGGCGGTACCGAGCAGGAAGGCACCATTATTGCTCCCTGCCACTCGTGCAGCCATGCGGCCAACCGGCGCCTGATACCCTTCGATTCCGTAGGAACTGTCATTGACGTCAGGGTAGAAAGCGCCCGCGGCGGCAGGCGCCACTTCTGACGGGAAGGTGTAACCCGCAGGCGGAATGACATCCAGGTAGTAACAATGCCCAGGGGTTGCAAAAGGGTACTGATAATCCCCCAACTTGGTGGTGTTATCGGCATTGGAGGTATTGGTGTTTTCACCATCCAGCGATTCCCCGGTATAGGGATCAGTACCGACTTCGTAATCGCTCTCGGCCAGGTCCGCACAGGAGCCTGCCCCACTGGCAGACAAGGTTTGCCGGGACTGATAGAGAATGACCCGCGCGCCCCCAACGGGATTCCCATTGGTGGAGTCAAACACGGTACCGGCCGGATCCACCGCCGCGATGTCACTGATTACTTCATAGGTTTCGATGGTACCGCCCGCACCGTATACCGGCAGGGTATAGCGGGCGGTCAAGGTATCACGCTGAGTACTGTTCAACACACAGGCATTGGTCAGCGCATCGAGCGTCGTCGTTTCGCCATCATACTGACTCACATCTTGCTGACTGGCATAAGAGGGGCACAGCCGGTTATTCCCTCTTTCCTCTTCACTGAGAACGATGGGGAAAATGCTGCGGAATTCGCCGGTATTGGCGCCGGTTTCCACCATCACCACCCTTACCGAGTCCCCCGTCAGCCGGGACTCCACGGTGACGATGACCAATTGCTGACCATTGGGGGTCTGCTGCAGAAAATCACGTTGGGTTTGCGATTGATTCAGTTGCGATGCCGTCAGGCGGATATAAACACCATCGTGCAGCACTTCATGGCTGGCTTCAGGCAACAGGCGATAGATATCGGCGGCTTCAAAATCGCCATCATTACTCAGATCCGGGGTGCCCTCGTTGCGCACAACTGCCGGTGTCGGGCGCTCAAACAGGATGGCCGGTCTGACAGAACCGCCCATCGTGTTACAGACCGTATTACTCTCAAAATCCGCCAGGCCATCGCCCTCCAGGTCCACATGGGCCTGGTTGAAAATACGGGTACCGGCGGTGGTGCCGGCAGTCACAGACACCCCGAAGGTGTAACTGCCACTCTCGTTCCTTTCGAGTGTCTCTGCCGGCATCAACATCGCAAACCGATCTACCGCCTCATCGGTATCCCATTGGGCGTAACTGATCCACTGATCTTCTGCGTCACCGGCACGGTGGACGAGCGGGAAAGACTGAACCGGAGACACATTGCTCACACTGGAGGGGCGCAGGGTCACGTTCCCGGGAATTTCATCCTCCACCAGCACGCCCTGGTAGGGCACGCCATTTACCAACACGGTACGCGCCTGCGGCGCAGTACTGCCGTTATTGGTAAAGGAAATCCGATAGTCCAGATTCTGGCCTGCCTGCAACGGCGCCTCACAGCTCTGGCTGGCTGATTTCGTAATATTCAGGAATGCCCCGCGGGAGACCGTAACCACATCCTGGCGGGTATCACCGATGGTATTGTCCTCAAGAGAAACGGCGCTCACCTCAAGCCGCAACCGATCATCCGCATTCTGACCCGCCGGAACACTTCCGGTTACCACCAGAGCCACGCTTTCACCCGGCTTCAGCTCGGCAGTTTCAAGCAGCTCCGGTTCACCGGGGTCTGCCTGGCCGTTACCGTTGACATCCTGATAAACGACGAGGTTCAGCAGGTCGCCCTCATCGCCGGTCAAATTACTTGCGTTGATGGCGTAACGGTCAGCCACGTTACCGGTGTTGCTGATGACGTGTGGCAAGTTGACCGGCTGACCGGGCGCCACAGTCGCCAGGTTATCGTTATCCAGAGCGACGGCCCGCAACGGAGCGACCACCACTTGAGACAGGTTGGAACGCATGACGATGACTTCGCCATTGACCGGATCGAAATAGCTGACCTCGGCCTGATTGCGCAGCACCGTGCCTGCCTCGGTGGCAGCAACGACCACACCGCTGGCTATCGCCAGCAGCGTCATCGCTACCATTGTCCACACGAGTCTGTTTTTCACGGTGTTGTCGTCGTTCCCTGCTCGGCCCGAACCCCCAGGCCAGATGGCTGTTGCGTTGTTCCCCAGTCCCCACTTGAGGGCTTTCCCAAAGACAGCTCCGCTGCCCTTGGGAAAGCCCCCCTCTCCCGGAGGAGAGAGGGGCCCCCTGGGAGGGGCTTAGTTCACTCGCACGCAGAACTTCGCGTTGGCGCTGTTACCGGCAGTAAGATCCCCAACGACCCACTTCACCTCCGGATCCGTACCGGAGTTCGTCACCTCATCTCCATCTGAGGCACGAACAGAATCTTTCGCGGCCAGAAAGGTGGTGTAAGGGGTGGTTTCATCGGTGATGGTCACGTTCTTGGCCGTGGCTGCACCTTCATTGGTCGCAGTCAGGTCCCAGATCACACACTGATCCGGCTCCACCTGGGTGGTCTGAGTTGCAGCAAAACCAGAATCCGCACTCCAGTCAGGCGTTGCGGCATTACAGCTACAATCTGCATCGACGCCGGCCAGCTTGTTCAAACGCACCTGACCCAGAATCACTTCGGTCACGTCGTTGGCCGTGGCGGACGCAGCCGCGCCTGCACCACTGTCTTCATTTGCTGCAGTGAGGCTCAGGGTGTCCTGGGTACCTTGAGACGCTGTCGCCGGGGCAAACACGGTCACCTGCACTTCAACCTTCTCGCCGGCCTCCAGAGTCAACTCCGGCAGGTTGTCACCGTCGGCATCCGCAACACCGATCTGCACCGGGTTACCCGCCTGATCACGCACCCACAACTGCCCCGCGGTTGCAAGGCCCGCCAGCTGGCTCAGTTCACGGTATGCATCCGGAACATTGTCGCCGTCCGTGTCCACATACAGCTGGGTAGTATTGGTGAAGCCGGTCTGGCTGTTGCTGGCTGACAACTCAACGGTTTCCGTGGAGTTACCGTCGTTGGACAACACATGCGGGTAGTCCACGTTACCGCCGGGCTGCACCTGGTTGGCGCCATCAGGCGTGATGCTCAGATCACGATTAGCCACCACATCAACCGCATCCAGCTTGCTGTCGGTAATGCTGTTGTCGGACGGAGAGGTGACCGTAAACGTGATCGGGTAGTCGCCATCACTATCATTGGTGTTCACCGCATCACCGCCGGTGTAATCCGCACGGGCCTGAGCCACATTGGAGGACACCGTCACATTGGCGGTGTAGTGATAAACCGCATCGGCCGGCAGGTTCGGGGTGGCTGTGACCACATCGCCTGCATTGCTGGTGTTGTCCACTGTGCCATTACCATCGGTATCGACACCCACATCCACAAACTGCACAGACCAGCCCGCGGGCACCGTGCCACCCAGGGTGTAGGACTGGGCGTTGCCGGACTCGTTGGCCACATACAGATTGAACGAGGTGACCGAACCTGCTGCTGCTGTGTTGGTCGTGGTCGGCGTGCCGGTGTTCTCGTCGGCATCGACCGTGCTATCACCCATACCGGTCGCGTTGGCAGTGTTGGCAATATCCACGGCCGCCGCATTAATGGTGCTCAATACACCCGCGGAGGTATCAGACTGGGCATTGTCGCCCGCAGAGGTCGCCGTCAGGTTGAACTGGTACGGGCCGACACCACTGGCGCTGGCCGGCAAATCGGCTTTCACGGTGATGTTCATCGCTTCCGCCGGATCCAGCTCGCCGGTGTCCGGGTTACCGTCACTGTTGGTGTCAGTGATCTGAACCGTGCCCGCAGCATTCCAGAAGGTGAACGTGGTACCTGCCGGGAACGGATTGGTCGCATCGTTGGCTGCGCTCAGCTCGAACACATCCACGCCATTCCCGTTGTTGGTAATGGTGTGCTTGAAGTCGACCACGGCACCACTGGCCGCACTGGCAACAGTGTAGATGTCGTCATCGGTGCCATCGGTGCCATCTTCGGTGTCGTTGGCATCCACAGCGTAGGTCTGACCAATCACAGTGGTAACTGTGTTGGAGCTTACCGCTGCTTCGGTGGTACCGACATCGTTGTCCAGGTTGCCCTGGGCCGCAAAGGTGTTCTTGATCTCGGTACCGGCAGGCGCCGTCGGATCAAAGCTCACCTGGTACACGATCGATACCGTGGTGTTCACACCCAGGCTGTCATCGGTCAGCAGAATACCGGGGATACCGGTTTCACCGCTGGTGCCGTCACCGTCCAGATCCACACCCGTCGGCTCATCAATCGTGGCCAGTGAGGCCGGGGCATACATGGTTGTAGCATCAGTCGGGACCGCCTGATCTGCACCAGTATTGTCCTCGTAGGTATCGCCATTGGCTGCCAGCAGACCATTTACTGAAGTGATATCAACAAAAGTGGCATTGGCCGGGACCGCATCGAAGATATTCACCTCGGTTGCCGCACTGCCACCGTTGTTCTTCACGGTCAGGGTATAGGTGATGGTGTTGGTAGACGTATTCACGGATGCAGACTTGGTGGTTACCAGTACTGCATCGGTGGTCACGGTCACCACGTCGGTGTTGGTATCGTTACCGTCTGCCGAGCCATCCGCATCGGAATCATAGGAGCCGCTATCTGCGCCTCCACTGGCTGGGCTGGTATCGATAACCAGACCGCCATCGGTCGCATCTCCGTCGTAGCTGCCATCCCCACGCGTGGACTGGGCTAACAGGGTAGCGGTGATCGTGCTGCCGGCTGTCGCACTGGACCCCACCGGCACAGCCAAAATCAGCTCGACTTGCTGATCCGGATCCAGCTCGATCTGGGTGACAACGTTTTCACCTGCGTCAGGCTGGCCGTTGCCGCTGGTATCCCAATAGACGTCATAAGCAACGCCACCGGTGGCACCGCCATCACGGCCACTCAGCACAAAGGTGTCACGGGCGTTACCGGTGTTCTTCAGGCTGTGACTGAAGTACACGGTTTCGCCGGGAGCACCGGCCTTGCTACCGTCGCTACGCAGGGTCCCTGCGTACACTTCTGCAACGGTGACCACCGCCTCATTGGACTGGGCGGAGTAACTGTTGCCGTTGGCGTCTTCATAGGTGACGGTTGCCTTGTTCTTGATGTCCGTGCCGGCTTCGGTGAGTGCCCACGTTTGCCCTGCGGCAAACAGCAACCCACCAGAAACCAGGGACACGGCCATTTTCGAAGACAACACGCCCTTATTGAAGGCATGTTTCATGGCTTCATCCTCAAAGTTTGATGTTTTGACTTACCCTCTAGTTTCAGAAAGCCTTGCGAGAGCGGCCCCTCGTCGAAACGAGTGGTCCGCCCCTCCCCATGCGGCTGACCATGACGATCAAGCCGCTCGCGCAAGACTTCCTCGGAGCGTTAGCTCCTACGTCAGCTCCCCCGGGAGCTACTGCACCTTCACCCGGTAGCGATACTGCTGCTCCTGGTCAGGCTTGAGGCTGCCATTTGGCTGCCAACGCACCTGGGTGTAGTCGCTGGGGGGAACCGTGACGTTCTTGCTCTGGCCGTCCGCGTCCTTCACTTCTCGAGTGACGGGCTCAGCCAGGAAACGGGTTCCGTTATCAATGCTGACGGTGAACGATGCGTCCACCTCGGTGTTGGCGCTACCGCCTACATAGGCAGTGTTGGCCGGAACAGGGCCGGTGATGACAAGGCCGGAAAGCGGCTGATCACCGGTATTGCGATAGGTCAGGCGGTATTCCACCACATCGCCAGGAGATGCTTGCTCCGTGGCGACTACGGTTTCCTTGCCCTCATTTTCAGTCACCAGGAAGGTTTCCATGTGACTGCTCAATGGCCCCTCCGCCCAAATCAGAGAGGACATGGCAAGCAGCAAGACAGAGAAAAGCAGTTTCATCTTATGGCTCCCAGTACCGCCCGGCGACCCTTACTCCGGCCAAACCAAGTGCGGAATATTAAACTTTATTCTGTTAACGAGTTCACAAAAAACAGTCACACTATCCATACATTCTGTGACATGGTGCTTATTTTGCACAAAAAACCCCACTTATTCGTTAACGGAATGTAAAAATAACCAAACCGAATGAGCACTATCGCACCAGAAAAACAAAAAAACCCTTTAAAATCAATGCATTGCACACAGGAAACACTTTTTCAGGATAAAAAAAACCCGCCAAAGGCGGGTTTTTAGGTGATGAACGGAGTTTACTAACAGCAATGCAATTAATTACTGCTTTGCCCCCTTCATATAGCGGAAGAACTCGCTATCCGGCTCCAGAATCAGTACATCTTCCGGATCCTTGAAGCTTTCCTTGTAGGCCTGAAGGCTTCGGTAGAAGCGGAAGAACTCCTTATCCTGATTGTAGGCACCCGCATAGATGGCCGCTGCCTGGGCATCACCTTCACCCCGGATCGCCTGGGATTTACGGTAGGCGTCCGCCAGGATCTCGGTGCGTTGGCGGTCAGCGCCGGCGCGGATCTTCTCGGCTTCCTCGCGGCCCTGGGAGCGGTGCGCGGCGGCATCACGCTGACGCTCGGCGCGCATGCGGTCGAACACACGACCACGGACCTGGTCCGGCCAATCCACCTGCTTCACCCGGATATCCACGACTTCGATACCCAGATCTTCCATAGTGGAGAGATTCACCTCCTCCCGCACCTGATCCATCAGGGCTTCACGCTGATCAGAGGCAACGCCATTTTCCGCTTCGCCTGCTTCACCTTCTTCTGTCTTGGTGAGGATTGACTCATCCAGCTGCTCGGTCGGCACTTCCGTGGTTTCGCCGGTGGCCGGATCACGAATGATCGCCTTGCCGTCTTCCACCGCCTCCACGTCACTCTCTCCGGCAACGACCTGGAACACGGTGCGCGAGGCAAACTCGTTACGCAGGGCTTCATTCACCCGCGGGTCAAGCAATTGGCGAGCACGGTCTTCCATGATCTGGGCATTGGAAGAACCACCACCCACACTCACGATATAGCGCTGCACATTGTTGATCCGCCACACCACAAAGGCATCCACGTTGAGCAACTTCTTCTCAGCGGTGAGAAACGCCTGGGTAGGCACGTCATAGACCAACGCGCGGCCGTCCACTTTCACCACTTCCGAGACCAGCGGCCATTTGAAGTAGATGCCCGGATCCATGTCTGCCAGCTCAATACGGCTGAACTGCTTGAGTACGGCTTTTTCGGTCTGCTTCACGATATAGAAGGAATCCAGCGCCAGTAATGCCACCAGACCCACTGCCAGAAGCGCGACCCATCCACGATTATTCATTAGCGCAACCCCTGGTTCTGTGTGCTGTACAGGCTGCGACTGCTGCTGCGGCCACTGCCCCCGTCGTCAGCCCCGGCACTGGCCGGCGCATTGCGCGACGCACTGCTCTGGGTGCTGCTGTCAGCTGCCTTGGCAGCATTCTTCTTCATCAGCTGCTCCAGCGGCAGGTAGATCAGGCTGTTGCCTTTGTCCACATCCACCAGCACCTTGCTGGTAGCGCCATATACCTGGGTCATGGTTTCCAGGTACAAACGCTCACGGGTCACCTCAGGCGCCTTGCGGTATTCGGCCAGCAGATCGGTAAACCGGTCGGCATCACCCTTGGCTGAATCGATCACCCGCTGCTTGTAGGCTTCTGATTCTTCAGTAACACGCTGGGCCTCACCACGGGCCTGGGGAATCACCGCATTGCGGTAGGCTTCCGCCTCGTTACGGAAGCGATCTTCATCTTCCTTGGCCTTGGATACGTCATCGAAAGCGTCTCGTACGGCATTGGGCGCTTCGGTTTTGTCGAGCACCACCTGACGCAGCACCAGACCGGTATCGTAGCGATTCAGGTATTCCGCCAGACGTTCACGCACCTGCACCGGGATCGCTTCCCGGTTGTCCTTGAGCACATCATCCATGGAGGAGGCCCCCACCACATGGCGCAGGGCGGAACTTGTGGCATGCTCGAGGATCGCCTCTGGCTGCGCTACTTTCAGCAAGAACGGGCGCGGATCCAGTACCTGGTACTGCACCTGCAGGGTCACGCTGACAATATTGGTGTCCTTGGTGAGCATCTCTTCGGTGATCTCGAAGCGACGATTCTGGCCCACGTCCACCTTTTCGAACTGCTCGAAGATGGGTGCCCGCCAGTTCAGGCCCGGCTCTACAATCCGGTCGAATTTACCGAAGCGCAGCACCACGGCACGCTCCCGCTGATCAACCTGAAACCAGCCCACAAAGCCGTACACCAGTGCGGCGACCACAATGCCGACAATCACCACCGGCCAGGGGGAGCCACCGCCACTGCGGCCACCATTGCCGCCGCCCTTGCTGCCAAAGACATTATTGATCTTGTCCTTGAGATTCTTCAGAGCTTCATCCAGATCCGGCGGACCTTGGTCACCGCCACCACCCCAGGGGTCTTTCGGCTTGTTACCGCCGGGTTCATTCCACGCCATGTAGGTCTCCAATCCGTTCGGGCTGCGCGCCCTCCGGCATTAATGTTATCCCGCCTTCGGCGAGCGTTCTGAATTGTAGGAAGGGCTCTCTTCCCCTGCAACCGGGTCCGCCGTCCCTGAGGGCGCGGGCACCACCAATTCTTCCTCGCGCAGTCCCTGCTCCCGCAGCAACCGCTCGAAATGGACACGGTTCACATTGATGCGCAGCAGCATGCTGCCATCCATGGCCGCCTGTTCGTCAAGCACTTCACCGGCTTCGTGCAGGCGAGCCCGCAAACGACCCGCATGGGCTGGCAGCCTCACCCAACAATCGACCCAGCCAGCGGCCAGACGTTCCGCAATGGCCTCAAACAGCAGATCGAACCCCTCACCGGTGTGTGCCGAAATCCAGACCCGCCAGGGCTGACCCTGTTCGTCACGGTCGATGCGTGGCGCCTCATCGAGGTTATCCACCTTGTTGTAGACATGCAGCACCGGCAGCTTCTCGCCACCAATTTCGTCCAGTACCTCGTTCACCGCTTCCACATTGCTGTCCCGTTCTTCGGCACTGCAATCTGTCACATGCAACAGCAAGGTGGCGTTAACGGTTTCTTCCAGGGTGGCGCGGAATGCCTGCACCAGCCGGTGAGGAAGGTGACGGATGAAGCCCACGGTATCGGCAAGAATGGCAGGCCCCACACCGGGCACTTTTACCTTGCGCAGGGTTGGATCCAGGGTGGCAAACAGCTGGTCGGCCACGTACACATCACCGGTGGTGATGGCATTGAAGAGGGTGGACTTGCCGGCGTTGGTGTAGCCCACCAGCGAAATCAGTGGGGTTTCCGAGCGCTGCCGGGCTCGACGGCCCTGGGCACGCTGCTTGCGCACCTTCTCCAGTTTCGATTCGATGGCACGGATGCGGTCGCGCAGCAGACGGCGATCGGTTTCCAGCTGGGTTTCACCGGGGCCTCGCAGGCCGATACCGCCTTTCTGTCGCTCAAGGTGCGTCCAACCTCGTACCAACCGGGTGGACAGGTGGCGCAACTGGGCCAGCTCCACCTGCAACACCCCTTCATGAGTACGGGCACGCTGGGCAAAAATATCCAGAATCAGGCCGGTACGGTCCAATACCCGACACTTCACCGCACGCTCCAGATTACGCTCCTGGGCGGGGCTGAGGGCATGATTGAACAGCACCACATCCGCACCGTGCTCCTTGACCAGCTGGGCGAGCTCATCGCTCTTGCCGGTGCCGATGAACAGGGCAGGGTCAGGCCGGTCGCGTTTGCCGGTAAGCTCCATCACCGGTTCAACACCACTGGAGGTCACCAGATGATGAAATTCGTCCAGATCCTCGCGCCCCATGGCGTCCGGAAGATCCAGGTGCACCAGAATGGCTTTCTCGCCGGCGCCGGTACGCGACTGCTCTGTACGATCAAATAAGTCCATAGAGACCTGATATGGGGATGAATGTGCCGATTGTAAACCAGCGGCGCAAAAAAGGCAGGGAATAGCTATCCATGCTGCCTGATGCCTGATGCCTGATGCTCAAGATGAAACATCAAGCGCGCCTCCCGGTGGCAACGCTTTTCCCGTGTTGCCTGTTGCGTGAAGCGTGGTGCAGCCGCAGAGCGGCAACGAGCGGCCACAAAAAAGCCGCCCGAAGGCGGCTTTTTGAGGCGGAAGAGACGGCTTACTGGTTGCCGTAGCTCTCGCCGGCCGGCGCAGCAGTGCCACCGTTGCCCGTGGACATGGCCGGGTTACCACCAGCACGGGGGTTACGGGCAGGCACTACGGTAGAAATCGCGTGCTTGTAGACCATCTGACTGACGGCGTTCTTGAGCAGAACCACGTACTGGTCGAATGACTCGATCTGGCCCTGCAGCTTGATGCCGTTCACCAGAAAGATAGACACAGGAATCCGTTCCTTACGCAGGGCGTTCAGGAAAGGGTCTTGTAAAGAATGCCCCTTAGACATGGCAAGTCTCCTTGAAATAACAGTAAAAAGTGGTGCCCAACACTTCGGGCAATCAGCGCGGTTTGCGACAGTGAAACCGTCCCGAACGGCCGCTGCCTGCCTGATCCGCAATCAGACATCTTTTTCGTCAACAACCCGAATAAATGGTTCCAGGCCCGGCTTGTTCCGACCTATATGGGATGGCGAAATACGTTTTCAAGATCCCCACCCCCCAATTACCGGGGAGCCTCTGAATAACTCCTTGCATGCTCAGCGTGGCCTGGAGCGTGCAGCTGTTGTGTCTTGGCTCGATGGTCAGGGTGGCTCCCTTTCCGAGAGGCAAGGCACAAAAGATGGGCGCTCCAGGCCGCGCCCTCCGGGTCTTCCAGGCTGATCCGCACTCGTTGTTGCACTTTTTCGACAGGCAACCAGCATGCCTTCAAAAGTGCGCCTAGATTGCGAACCAGCCTGAAAGACTGAGTATGCAAGGAGTTATTCAGAGGCTCCCCATGCATTATAGACCAAAATAGCAGCACCCGGCTTCAAATAAACACAGATTTACAGATCTTGGCAAGCTGGCCGGACAGCGCATTGCGCTGTTGTTCATTATTACTGTCAAACCATGCCAGATTCGGCCATTTTCTTAGCCAGGTGTACTGCCGTTTCGCCAGTTGGCGGGTAGCAATCACCCCCTTCTGTACCATCATCGGCTGGTCGTAGTCGCCACTCAGGTAATCCCACACCTGTCGGTAGCCTACCGCCTTGACCGCCGGCAGATCCCGGTGCACACCGGGCATCTCCCGTAATCCGCGCACTTCTTGTACCAGCCCCTGTGCCAGCATGGCGTCAAAGCGCTTTTCAATCATGGCATGCAGCCAGCCACGATCCGCCGGGGCCAGAGCCGCACTGTAAACTGGCCAGGACAACGCACTGAACTGACTTAAACCATCCCCGCGTAATGTGACAGCCGTATGATGGTCAGCATGAAAGGCCGACAGTGGCCGACCGGTGACCCGAAATACCTCAAGTGCACGCTGCAGTCGCTGCCGATCGGTGGGGTTGAGGCGCGCGGCAGTGACCGGATCCACCGCCTGCAAGGCAGCATGGACGGCGGGCCACCCCTCGCGCTCTGCCAAAGCAGCAATCTCTGCTCGCACCTCGGGATCGGCTTCCGGTAACGGGGCCAGTCCTTCCACCAGGGCTTTGAAATAAAGAATGGTTCCGCCCACCAATAACGGCAGTTTGCCATTATCGTGAACCGCCTGAATTTCCCGCAGGGCATCTGCGCGAAAATCCGCCGCCGAATAAGGGTCGGTGATATCCCGGAAGCCCAGCAGCCGATGCGGCGCCACTGCCAACTCCTCCGGAGTGGGACGCGCCGCACCAATATCCAGCTGACGATAGACCAACGCAGAGTCCACATTGATAATTTCGATTGGCAACGACTGGGCAGCCTCAATCGCCAACGCCGTTTTCCCTGAACAGGTGGGGCCCATCAGCAGCAGCACGGGCAACGCGTCTGGCGTCCGACGTCCGGCGTCCATTCACTGCCCTCGCATGAACAGACGATCCAGATCCTTGATACTCATCTGGGTCCAGGTGGGGCGTCCATGGTTGCATTGACCGGAACGCTCGGTGGCTTCCATGTCTCGCAGCAAGGCGTTCATCTCCGGAATGGTCAGGCGGCGATTGGCGCGCACGCTGCCATGACAGGCCATGGTGGAGAGCAATTCATCCAGCTTCTGCTCGATGCGCTCACTGCTGCCCTGGGCAAGCAGGTCCGACAGCACATCGCGGACCATGGCTTCACTGTCGCTGTTTCGCAGCATGGCAGGCACTTCACGCACCACCAGGGTTTCCGGACCGGCACGCTCCACCACAAAGCCCAGCCGGGTAAAGACCTCCGGCTGCTCATCAGCAAAGTCCGCCTCCCGGGAGGACACCGCCAGCGACACCGGCACCAGCAATGGCTGGCTGCGCACCTTGTCTTCTGACCAGCTCTGCTTGAGGCGTTCGTAGGTAATGCGCTCGTGAGCCGCATGCATGTCCACCACCACCATGCCGTGCTGGTTTTCCGCCAGAATGAAAATGCCATGCAGCTGTGCCACCGCGTAGCCCAGCGGCGGGACGGTTTCGTCCTCGCTGGCAGGCGGCATCACTGCCGGGGAAGCCTCTTCCACCTGCCGCTGAACCAGTGCGCCATAGGCATCCGCCTGGCGCATGCCCTGGCCATACCCGAAGCTGCCACCCGGCGAAGGGGGCGGCGAATAGGGCCGCCCCGACGGTGCCGGCAGGGACATGCTGCCCTGACTGGGCGCAGCGGCCGGCATGGACAGACCCTCTTCCACCACCGCCGGGCCCTGATCCTGGCCGGGGCGCACCTCGGCAATGGCGCGATGCAGGGAGCTGTAGAGGAAACCATGCACCATGCGTTGCTCGCGGAAACGCACCTCGTGCTTGGTCGGGTGCACGTTCACATCCACCATGGCCGGATCCAGTTCCAGGAACAGCACATAGGCCGGGTGGCGACCATGGTAGAGCACATCCGCATAAGCCTGGCGCACTGCATGGTTAACCACCTTGTCGCGAATCACCCGGCCATTCACATAGAAATACTGCAGGTCCGCCTGGGAGCGAGAGAAGGTGGGCAGTCCCATCCAGCCATGCAGACGAATGCCATCACGCTCCACATCCACCGGGATCGCCTGCTCCATGAACCCCTTGCCGCAGAGTTTGGCGACACGGGCGGCACGCAGGGTATCGTCCAGCCCCGCAGGCAGCTGATGAATCACCTTCTGGTTATGGGTAAGCCGAAAAGCGGTATTGAATTCGCTCAGGGCAATGCGCCGAAACACTTCTTCCAGATGATTGAATTCGGTTTTTTCGGTGCGCAGGAATCGACGTCGGGCCGGAGTATTGAAGAACAGGTCACGCATGGTCACGGTGGTGCCACGGGGATGCCCTGCCGGTGTCACAGAGGGCGCCATGTCCCGGCCTTCCACCTGCACCTGCCAGCCTTCCGCCTCGCCTTCCACATTACTGGCCAGGGTGAGGCGGGAAACCGAACTGATGGCGGCCAGCGCTTCACCGCGAAACCCCAGGGTGCCGATGGCTTCCAGATCCTCCAACCCGCGAATCTTGCTGGTGGCATGGCGAGAAAGTGCCAGCGGCAGGTCGTCGCGCTCGATACCATGGCCGTTGTCACGCACCCGCAGCAGCTTCACGCCCCCCTGTTCCACATCCACGTTTATGGATTCGGAACCGGCATCCAGGGCATTTTCCAGCAGTTCCTTGAGGACGGAAGCCGGACGCTCCACCACCTCACCGGCGGCGATCTGGTTGGCAAGACGGGAATCCAGCAGTTGAATCTTGGACAAAATGAATCCTTGATAACGTCATTGAGCGCGGACAGCCAGACCGGGCATGCCCGCGTGAAGCAGGTTGTGAAAGCGGCGCTCTCAGGAACGGGGAATTTTCAACACCTGGCCCACCATGATGCGATCACCACGAATGTCATTGGCAGAGCGTATGGACTGCTCGCTGACACTATACTGACGAGCTATTTCTGACAGTGTATCACCTGGCTGGATACGGTACTCCTCGCCCTTCTCACGGCGCTGGGCGGCATACCAGCTGTTCGGCGCCGGGTGGGAACGGAAGTAATCGTCGATGCCGTTGAGGATAGATCGTGCCAGCTTGGACTGGTGGGCCGAGGAACGCAGGTTGCGCTCCTCGGTGGGGTTGGAGATAAAGCCGGTTTCCACCAGGATGGACACCATCTCAGGCTCTTTCAGCACCGCAAAACCGGCCTGCTCCACCTTGTCACGGTTGCCATGCAACTTGGTTACCTTGCCCATTTCCATCAGCACCTGCCGGCCCAGATAGAGGCTACCGGCCATGGAGCCGTTCATTTGCAGGTCCGCCAGCACACTGAGCAGGGAACTGTCGTCTTCTTCCTCTTCGTACACCCCGGCCACCCGGTCAGATTCGTTGGCGATCTTGGCCAGATAGCGCGCCTTGGCACTGGTGGCTCCCCGGTTAGAGAGCGCAAAAACAGACGCACCATGGGCACGGGCATCGGTAAAGGCATCCGCATGAATGGACACAAACACATCCGCATTGTGTTGCTGGCGCGCGATCTTGCGGCGCTCCGCCAGCGGCACGTAGTAGTCACCATCGCGGACCATGACCGCGCGCATGCCCGCCTGATCGTTGATCAATTTCTCCAGCTTCTTGGCAATCTGCAGCACCACGGTTTTCTCCCAGGTGCCGCTGGGGCCTCTGGCTCCCGGGTCTTCGCCACCGTGCCCGGGATCAATGGCCACGATCATCAAACGCTGCTCGTCACGGGTGGTCTTGCGCACTTCCGGTGCCTTGCTGGCCGGGGTGGCGGCCGTAGCACGGGTACCGGACGCAGAGTCCGTCAGGGTCTTGTCGAACAGGTCCACTACCAGGCGCCAGCCATGGGGCTCGATGGGCTTGAGCAGATTGGTGCGAGTGCGCACCCCTTCGCGCATGTCGAACACCACCCGGGTCTTGTCGGCATGCTCTCCCACACGAATGTTGGCGATGGGGCTGCTGGCGTAGTCCAGCGAATTGATATCAAACGCCAGCCGGGCGTCCTTGAGATCCAGCACTACCCGATCCGGGTTGGCCAGCTTGTCCAGTTTGTGATCCACCGGGGCTGGCAGATCAAACACGATCCGCGTGTGATCCGGCGCCCGGTGCAAGCGCACCGAATCAATGCTCTCCTTGGCCAACAGGGAAGGACTGGTCAGCCAGCCGGCCACCATCAGCAGCACGGCAAGGAAACGTTTTTTATTGTCAGTGCGTTTCGTCATAGGCCCATTCCAGGGTCGCTTTTCGTCCATGGCCGTCCACGGCCAGTGTAATGGTCAAATCCGGTGCCGGCACCACCCCGGCCCCGCGCTCCGGCCACTCCAGCAAACACAGGTCGCCGGAAGAAAAATAATCCCGCACCCCGATCAGCTCCAGTTCTTCCGGATCCGCCAGACGATACAGGTCGAAGTGATAGATATGGACGCCTTCCAGCTCGTAGGGTTCCACAATGGTATAAGTGGGGCTTTTCACTGCGCCCTCATGCCCCATACCACGAAGGATACCGCGAACCAGCGTGGTTTTCCCGGCCCCCAGATCCCCTTCCAGATAGACACAGGCGCCGTTGCCTTTTTCCTGAAGCAAACGGCGGGCCAATTGTGCCCCCAACGCCAGGGTTGCAGCTTCATCCGGCAGGTCGATCTGTTCAACCGTCACAGGGACAATACTCATTCAAATTCTCTCTGAGGACATCCAGTAAATCCGTGGCCAGCAGGCCGCGTTCGCCCTTGTCACGGGCGCAGGCATCCGCCGCACGGGCATGCACCATGGCAGCAAAGCGTGCCGCATCATAACCGCTCAAGCCCTGCGCGCGCAGAGCGGCGATCACCCCGGTGAGCACATCGCCCATGCCGCCGCTGGCCATCCCCGGATTTCCCTCGCGGATCAGGGCGCGGCCCTCACTGCCCTGAACCAGCGTCCCCAGGCCCTTCAGCAGCACGGTGCCACCAAACCGGGCATGGAGACTTTCCAGGGCGGCAAAGCGGTCCCGCTGGACTTCACCCTGGTTCGCGTTCAGCAATCTCGCCGCTTCGCCAGGGTGCGGCGTCAGTACCCAGTCCGCCTCCCCCACATCCTGACTCTCTGCCAACAGGTTCAGCGCGTCGGCATCCACCACCATCGGCTTGCCACTGTCCAGGGCCAGCTCCAGCAGCCCACGCCCCCAATCCTGCCGGGCCAGCCCCGGCCCAATGGCGATCACCGAGGCGGCCTCGATCAATGACACGGCCTCGGCAGGCCGGTCCACACCACGAGCCATCACTTCCGGCTGTCGCGCAATCATCACCGGCACGTGTTCGGGCCGGGTGATCAGGCTGACCTTGCCGGCGCCACAGCGTGCCGCCGCCTGGGCCGACATGATCGGCGCCCCGGGAAAGCCATGATCACCGCCGATCACCAGCACATGCCCATAGCGACCTTTATGGCCATCCAGATCTCGCGGCGACAACACCTCCAACAGCCTGTCCGGTGTCGGCACGCTCACGTCCGCCGGCACCTGCTGATACACATCACGGGGCACCTGCAGGTCGAAGAAGCACAATATCCCCGTGTGCACCGGTCCCTGAGCGGTGAGCAGGCCGCGCTTGAGGCCGATAAAAGTACAGGTGATATCTGCCCGCAACACCGCCCCCAGAGGCATGCCGGTATCGGCGCTGAGCCCGGAAGGGATATCCAGCGCCAGTCGCGGCACAGGCAAATCATCCAGTGCCGCGATCAGGCGGCTTACGTCTTCTCGCAACGGCCCCGCCAGGCCGGTACCAAACAGGCCGTCCACCAGCACGTCGGCCCCGGCTGGCATGGCCGTCACCGACAGCGGTTGCATGGGTATCTGCAAGGCCTGGCAGCGCTGTGCCATGGTCAGGGCATCACCGCTCAGGGAATCCGGCGTCTTGATAAAATGGATGCTGGGCTGCAAACCTGCCTCGTGGGCCAGTGCCGCCACCACATACCCGTCGCCACCATTATTGCCACCACCACATAACACCGCGATGCGACGGGCTTCCGGCCAGCGTTCACACAGGGCGTTGAACGCCGCCTGCCCGGCACGGAGCATCAGCTCGGCACCGGGGGTACCTGCAGCGATCGCCAGCCGGTCCAGCTCCCGGGTCTGTGCTGCGGTATAAAGCGCGGTTGGCAGTGCGGTCATGTTATCCTTCGCCTTTGCGGTACGCTCTTGCGTACAGGAATTTACGCCATTATACCCACGGGACCCCGCCGTTCAGAAACCCATGGATCTGCATCAGCTCAAGGACAAAATCCAGCAATGGGGCCGCGAACTCGGCTTCCAGCAGATCGGTATTGCCGATACCGACCTGTCCGCCGCCGAAGCGGCGCTGAAGGCCTGGCTGGAAGCCGGCTATCAGGGGCAGATGGAATGGATGGCCGCCCATGGCCACAAGCGTTATCGGCCTGCCGAACTGGAACCCGGCACCCTGCGGGTGATTTCCGCACGCATGGATTACCTGCCACCGGACACCGCGCCGGTGAAGATGCTACAGGAGAAGGACAAGGCCTATGTGTCCCGCTATGCCCTGGGCCGTGATTACCACAAATTGATTCGCAAGCGGCTGGCTACCCTGGCGGCAAAAATTCGCGCGGAAGTGGGCGACAGCGAGCTGGCCCGCGCCTTTGTGGACAGCGCGCCGGTGATGGAAAAGCCCTTGGCAGCCAAGGCCGGTCTCGGCTGGCAAGGCAAACACACCCTGGTGCTGAACCGGGAAGCCGGCAGTTGGTTTTTCCTTGGCGAAATCTACACGGACATCCCCCTGCCGGTCGACGAGCCCGGCGAGGACCACTGCGGCAAGTGCAAGGCCTGCATCACCGTCTGCCCCACCGATGCGATTGTCGCGCCCTACCAACTGGACGCCCGGCGCTGCATTTCCTACCTGACCATCGAACACGATGGCAGCATCCCTGAGGACCTGCGCCGCGACATCGGCAACCGCATCTTCGGCTGCGACGACTGCCAGCTGATGTGCCCCTGGAACCGCTACGCCCGACACACCGGCGAGACCGATTTCCACCCTCGCCACGGCCTGGGCGACAGTGATCTTGTCACGCTATTCGGATGGAATGAGGAAGAGTTTCTGGAACGCACCGCCGGGTCGGCGATCCGTCGTGCAGGCTATGAAAAATGGCTGAGGAATATTGCGGTAGCACTGGGCAATGCCCCCACGTCAGAGGACGTTATCCAGGCGCTGGAAGAAAGACGCGATTACCCGGATGACACCGTGCAGGAACATGTGCAGTGGGCGCTGGAGCAGCACATCGCGACCTAAAATGACCCCCCGTAGGAGCGGCGCTTGAGCCGCGAATCGAGCGTAGCGAGGATTCCGAAGTAAGGCTGTTCGCGGCTCAAGCGCCGCTCCTACGGCGAAAATTTTGCGAGCCGCGTACAAGCTTCAACAGCCAATAAAATGCTCGCGGTAGTACTTCAGCTCGGCGATGGATTCACGGATGTCGTCCAGCGCCAGATGCTTGCCTTCCTTCTTGAAGCCTTCCAGGATTTCCGGCTTCCAGCGCCGCGCCAGTTCCTTCAGGGTGGACACATCCAGATTGCGGTAATGGAAGAACGCTTCCAGTTCCTGCATGTAGTTGGCCATGAAACGGCGATCCTGGCAGATGCTGTTGCCGCACATGGGGGACATGCCCGGTTCCACGTATTCTTTCAGGAAGTCGATAGTCTGGGCCTGGGCCTGCATCTCGCTGATGCGGCTTTCCTGCACCCGCTTCACCAGACCGGAATTGTTGTGGTGCTCGGTATTCCACTCGTCCATGGCGTCCAGCAGCTCATCACTCTGATGCACCGCCAGCACCGGCCCTTCTGCCAGCACATTGAGCTGGGAATCGGTGACGATGGTAGCGATTTCGATGATGCGATCGTTCTCCGGGCTCAGGCCGGTCATTTCCAGATCGATCCAGATCAGATTGTTGCGCTTGTCGGTCATGGCTTGTCTCTTGGCTACGCGGTGGCTGTGACCGCATGGTAGCATGGCCCCAACCCAATACCGGAATGATACCCATACCACCGTGGCCAAACGTAAACTCAACCGCCGCCAGCGCTGGCGCATTGAAAAGATCCAGGCAGAGAAGCGCGAACGCGCCCAGAAACGCAACGACCAGCTGGAAGAGCTGGTGGCAGACGACCTGGGCGACGAGCAGCAGGGCATTATCACCGCCCACTTTGGCCAGCAGGTGCAAGTGGAAAGCGCCGATGGCGAAAGCCGCCGCTGTCACTTCCGCGCCACCCTGGAACAACTGGTGGTGGGCGACCGGGTCATCTGGCAGCCACCCAAGAGTGAGGGACTGGGCGTGGTGGTGGCCATCGATCCCCGCGATACAGTTCTCAAACGCCCGGACCCCTACGGCAACCTGAAGCCGGTGGCCGCCAACGTGGAACAAATGCTGGTGGTGTTCGCGCCCCTGCCCACCCCGTCCAGCACCCTGCTGGACCGTTATCTGGTGGCAGCGGAATTATCTGGCATCCCGGCTACCCTGGTGCTCAACAAGGCCGACCTGATTGACGAAGAGCTTCGCCCCTTTATCGACGAACTGAAAGCCATGTATGAAGCGCTGGATTACCCGGTACTGGAGCTCAGCGCCCATGACCACAACGGCCTGGCGCCGCTGCACGAGATCCTCAAGGGCAAGATCAGCGTGTTTGTGGGGCAATCCGGTGTCGGCAAATCGTCGCTGGTGAATGCGGTCCTGCCGGAAGCGGCACTGGATGTGGGCGATCTGTCCAGCACCTCAGGTCTGGGCCAGCACACCACCGTCACCGCCCGCCTATTCCACCTGCCCACCGGCGGCGAACTGATCGACTCCCCCGGCATCCGCGAATTCGGCCTCTGGCACATCAGCGAGGACGAACTGCTGCACGGCTACCGGGAACTCTCCGAACTGGCCGGCCACTGCAAATTCCGCAACTGCTCCCACCGCAACGAACCCGGCTGCGCCTTCCTCGAAGCCGCCGACAGCGGCGCCATCAGCGAAGAACGGCTGGAAAACTTCTACCAGATCGCCGATACGCTGGATGAGGAAGGGCGGGAGAGGTACCAGTGAACCAGTTAATAATGAATAATGAATAGTTAATAATTGGACTTCGCTTCGCGAAGTTGTTTCGCTATTCATTATTCATTATTCATTATTAACTATTCATTGCCTTCTTATGCTCCCTCTACTGCTAGAACCCGCCGAACTCGCCAGGCATCTTGACGATGACAAGCTGCTGATCATTGATCTGAGCAAGCCCTCCATCTACGTGCAGGCCCATGTGCCCGGGGCGATTCATCTGGATTTCAAGCGGTTGCAGAGCGGCGCCCAGCCGGCGCCGGGGATGATTCCCAGTGACGATGCGCTGGGGGATCTGTTCTCCAGCCTGGGGCTGACCCCGGACACCCATGTGGTGGCCTACGATGATGAGGGCGGCGGCTGGGCCGGGCGCCTGCTGTGGACCCTGGATGCCATTGGCCACAAACACTACAGCTATCTGAACGGTGGTATCCACGCCTGGCTGGCCGAGGGGCACCCCACCAGCAGCGAGTCCCCGGAGCCTGAGCCCAGCGACTACGAAGTCGGTGAGCATGACCCGCTCACCGAAGTGCATCTGGACTACCTGCTCAAGAACTTCGACAACCCGGCCCTGGCCCTGTGGGACTCCCGCTCCGAAGAGGAATACGCCGGTGTGCGCGCCTTCGCCCAGAAGGCAGGTCATATCCCCGGCGCCATCCACTACGAATGGACCGAGGCCATGGATCGCAGCAACAACCTGCGCCTGCGCCCGCTGGACGAGATCCGCGCTGAACTGGAAGCCCGCGGCATTACGCCGGACAAGGAAGTGATTTGCCACTGCCAGACTCATCACCGCTCCAGCTTTTCCTGGCTGGTGGGCAAGATCCTCGGCTATCCGCGCCTGCGGGGCTACGCCGGCTCCTGGGCGGAATGGGGCAATCACCCGGACACCCCGGTGGAGAAACCGGAATAATCCGGTCCCGGCGAGCAGCGCGTCCACAACCACGCAACCACAAGGACAACACCTTGAGCCTACGCGACAAGCTTTTTGTGATTCTGCAGTATCTGGTTCCCCAGCACGGACTTTCCCGTCTGGTCGGCATGCTGGCCCGTAGTGAGGTGCCGTGGATCAAGACCACCTTCATCAACCAGTTCATGAAACGCTTCGGCATTGACCTGTCCGAGGCCGAGATTCAGGATCCGGACCAGTTCCCCACTTTCAATGCTTTCTTTACCCGCGCCCTGAAAGCGGATGCCCGCCCACTGGAAGCCGATGCGGTGAACGACATCGCCTGCCCGGCGGATGGGGCGGTCAGCCAGCTGGGCGCCATCCGCGCCAACCAGGTGTTCCAGGCCAAGGGGCATGACTACTCCCTGTATGATCTGGTGGGCGGCGACAGCGCCCTGGCCAGCGAATTTACCAACGGCCAGTTCGCCACCATTTACCTGTCACCCCGGGATTACCATCGCGTCCACATGCCATTCACCGGCACCCTGCGCGAAACCCGCTACGTACCCGGCGACCTGTTTTCTGTGAATGAAGCCACCGCCAATGGGGTGCCCAACCTGTTCGCCCGTAACGAGCGGCTGGTGTGCATCTTCGACACGGATAACGGCCCCATGGCGGTGATTCTGGTGGGCGCCATGATCGTGGCGGGCATCGAAACGGTCTTCTCTGGCCAGGTCTGCCCGCTGCCCCGCGAAGTCCAGACCACCGACTACCAGCGCACCCAGCCCATCACCCTCCAGAAAGGCGATGAATTGGGGCGCTTTTTGCTGGGTTCTACCGTGGTATTGCTGTTCCCGGAAGGCAAGGCCAGTTTCGAAAGTGAACTCAAGGCCGGCAGCCTCACCCAGGTGCGCAGCAAGCTGGGCAGCTTTCAATAACCCCGTTGGCGGGCTCACCCGCTCCCCCGTCACAGTCAATGACCGCCCTGTGACGGGTGTCTTCCCCGCCGCCAGGAACTGTCCGTACGGCGAGTGCACCGCCCTCCATCTTGCATACAATGTCCGGCCCAACCCATAACGCCGGTATGACCCATGCTCACCGAAGCCCTGCAACAAAAGACCCGACCCTGGCGCCACCGCCTTGAAAATGGCCGTGCCCGCCTGTTCGCGTCCGACCAGTTGAGTCAGGCAGAGAAAACCCCGTTCGACACTCTGTTCGACGACGGCCTGGTCAAACTGCGCTACTACCCGCCGCTGCAGGAAAAGGCGATCCCGCTAGGTGATGGCACCATCATGCCTGTGAGCCAGACCGCGCAGCGCACTCCGCTGGTGCTGGTGGCGCCGCTGGCAGTGAATATGCTGATCTATGATCTGTTCCCGCAACGCAGCCTTGTTCGCTATCTGCGCGCACGGGGATTTGAGCTGTATATGGTCGACTGGGGCCGTCCCGGCAAATATCACAACCACCTGAACCTGAGTAGCTACTTCGCCGATTATCTTCCCAAGCTGCTGGTGCAGGTCCGCCAGCACAGCGGCCAACAGCAACTGAGTCTGCATGGCTGGAGCTTTGGCGGGCTGTTCAGCCTGTGCTACACCGCCCTCGGCAACGACCCGGACATCCGTAACCTGGTACTGCTGGGCGCCCCTTGCGACTACCATCGCAATGGGGCCCTCGGGGTGCAGTATCAGCGCTTGAGCCGCCGCGCCAAATGGATTCGCAGTCGCACCGGCCTGCGCATCCATAATGTGCCGGCAAGACTGCTACGCTCTCCGGGCTGGATGAACAGCCTCGCTTTCAAGCTCACCAATCCGGTGGGCAGCCTGCAGGGTTACCTGAACCTGGTAAAAAACCTGCATGACCGGGAATTTGTTACCGCCCACGCCACCAACGGAGCCTTCCTGGATGACATGGTGGCCTACCCTGGTGGCGTGATTCAGGACATCGTGCGCTATCTCTGGACAGACAATGTGGTTGCCGGCGGCAATCTGCCCATGGAAGGCAGCCAGGGACACCTGAGCAAGGTGACCGCCAATGTACTGAACATCACTGGCGCGAATGACCCGATTGTCACCCGCGATTGCAGCCACGCCATGGAGCCGCTGATTCGCAGCAAGGACAAAACCTTCATGACCATTGATGGCGGTCATATGGGCATCCTTGGCAGCAACGCAGCCCAAAAGCAGAGCTGGGGCAAGATTGCCGATTGGTTGATTGAAAGAGACGCCTGACGCAACACGCATCAAGCTAGCGCTTGAATTGGAAAAGCCGGGAAAGCTCCCACTGCTGTCCCACAGTTTGATTTAGCTAAGTCCGAAACCCGCCAGGCTGGCAAGCCGGCGGGTTTCTCTGTTTAGGGGAACAGGATTTCACCGCCACATTTTGACTCTCGCAGATGCCTGTCCCGTGGGAGCCTGCTTGCAGGCGAATGTTGGTGCGGAAAGGGCTATTCGCTTGCAAGCATACCCTGACGAGCACAGAGAGCTCCCGCAAGAGAAAGCGCCTCCTCTTCCTCAGGACCTTCATGACACTCTGGGACGGCAGAGGGAAAGCTCCCGGCTTTTCCAGCCTTTCTACGAAGCCGCTGTAGGAGCGAGCCTGCTCGCGATCCGAGCCTAAGCGAGGTAAGGATTCCAGAAGCGCAATTCGAATGCGTTGGATCGCCATCTCTAGAAGCTACAAAAAAGCCGAGCCCAGACTCTGAGCGCGGCTTCAATATGGCAGATTGCTGCAGGCAGTGATCCGCGTTGTAGCTTGATGCGTGCAGCGTCTCCCGTTGTCATCCTGCCGTCACACCCCCCTCCTAGGCTGACCCTTCATGTTACGGATAACAGCGCCACAACGGATATGTCCCGGCACCTGATTCTTTTTCCCTGCAGCCACATGGGCAACCTGCTGATCGCCCTGCCTCACCTCAAGGCCATGCTCAGTGCGCACCCCGAGTCGCTGCTGGTGACCAGCGAGCGGTATGCGTCTCTGGTGTCACTCAGCCTTCCCGGGGAAACGCGCCTGCTGTTCTACCCGGAAACAAGCCTGGCCACCTCCCAGCCGTTACTACGCCGGATAGTCAGTTATCTGGGTTTTGTGCGCGCAATGCGGCAGTTCCGCGCCGATGTGGTTATCGATGTGGAAGGAGAACAGAAATCGGCCACGCTGGCCCGGCTCTGTGGCGCCCCACGACGGGTGGGACCACCCCGCCGGCACGCCGCCTGGTTTTATAATGATATACGCGAACCACAATGGAGCGGACACCGCTGGAACGGCTACGGCAGCCTCAGTCTGCCCGCCGCGCGAGCACCGGCTCACTATCTGCCCCTGACCAGCAATGACGTGGGCGAGCAGCAACTGCAGGTCGTCTCCCGGGAGCTGCCTGCCGGACCGCGGGTACTGATTCATGCCGGCGCCACCAAGACCTACAAGATGTGGCACCCGGAGCAGTTTGCCAGCCTCTGCCAACGGCTGCGACGCTGTGGATGTGTGCCTGTACTGATTGGCGCGGGGCACAAGGATCGTGCCCAGATCAAACGTGTGCAGAGCTTCCTCAGCGATCCGGTACCCGATCTTTGCGACCAGCTCGGGCTGGCAGGACTGGTGGCACTGTGTCACAGCAGCCAGGGCTATGTGGGCAATGACAGCGGCCCCATGCATCTGGCCGCGGCCTGCGGTCTGCCCACGGTTGCCCTGTTCGGCCCCACCGACGACAGGCTGTGGGCGCCGTTATCCGGCAAGGCGGTCAGCCTGCGCCGTCAACCTTGCCGCGAAGATTGTGAACGCAACAGCTGCGCACTGGACAGCTATCCCTGCCTGCAAAGCATTACCGTGGATCTGGTGCTGGAGCAGCTGGCACGGTTGGGCGTCCTGCCCGAACCCATCACGTTACCCATCCACCGAGCACTTCATTAAGCACGCCCGTTTCACGCTGACCGCCCCCACTATTCTCGGGAGCGTGCCTGTTACCAATGAAACACTGCTGCCTCATCTATAACTGTGGGAGCGTGCTTGCACGCGAAGGGGGCCAAACCTGGGTGAGGATAGATTCGCTTGCAAGCAAGCTCCCACAAAGCAAAGGACCTCCTGTTTTGACGGAGCGGCAGTTCCGGTGCGAAAACGCGAGCGGATCGCGGCCGCACCCGGAGGGCATAGCGAACGCCGCTCCTGCGCGAAAGAACGCCCGGTTAGCAGACGAAAAAAACCGCAGGGTTTCCCCTGCGGCCTTTTCCTGAAGTTCGAACCGGCTCAGAACAAATCCAGTAACCCGGCCACCAACCCGGTGATTGGCGAGAGCAGGTTCAGCAACGGATCCAGCGGATTCAGCACACGCTCATCCAGCTGTTCAGTCACTTCACGCACCACCACCAGCAACGCTGACGAGAGAGCATCGCCCGGCAGGGTCACATAGTCTTCCGCTCCAGGGATCTGGTTGAGCAGCAGCACGTCGCCAACCAGCGCCTGCAGGGTGGCCGCCACGGTGCCGATCAACTGCTCTCCGGTGGCGGACGTGTCCAGCAACACCAGCTGCTCCAGCGTGTTGGCCAGACCAAGGGTAACCGTGGACAAGACCTTGGTGAGGCCGGCAATCACCGGGACCTCGTCCGGCACCTGCTCGTCAATGCCATCGACAATGTTGTCCAGATTACGGGCCAGCTCTACCAGCGGCGCCGCGATAAAGGCAATATCCGCGCGGGTGTTGCCTTCCCCGGCCTCAATCCCGCCATTACCGAACCCGCCTGCGAAGGCTTCAAACGCCCCACCCAACTGGTCAAAGGGTGCCGGCAGAGTGCTGGTATCAATGGCCTGCAGCTGCTCTGACGCCGCCAGCACCGCTTCGATGGACTGGGTCATATCACTGTTATCACCAGACAGGATGGCCGCGGTGGCCGCATCCAGCGCATTGAACAGGATATCGGTACCCGCCAGCATCTGATCAAACACCTGGCGCTGCTCTTCCGGCAGGTCGGCTCCCGCTTCCGTAAAGCCGGATACCAGCGTTTCGCGCAGCTCCTTCAGCGGACCGGTGAAGTCGGCATCGAAACCCTCCGGCAACGGTAACGGCAGCGCATAACCGCCCAGTGACTGGCCGGAGAAATCATTGCCCGGTGAGGCCAGACGCATCATCTGCTTTTCAAAGCAGTGGGTGAACGCGGGCTGCAGTTCTCCCCCGGCCATCACACCCAGGCCCTCCGCCTCTGGATCTACCGTGTAAGCCTCTACGCACAGGGTGGCCGGTGTCATGGTTTCTGGATCGGCCTCGGTGGCTTTCATCCAGAAGAAACCATAGGTGTCGCCCTGCTGAAAACGGGCTTCGTTGCGTTCAGTATCCGCCAGGGAGCGGGTCTTGCCTGCTGCACCGCTGACAATGAATTCGGTGCGGCCACAGGAGGGCACCGCATTGAGTACCTGCAGATCGTGGTCATGGCCTGCGAACAGGAAGTCTGCCTGATCACACACTGCCTCTTCCATGAACGCCTTCCAGCGTTCACCGGCCAGCACCGGCAACAGGGCACTGGGGACGCCATCGTAATTGCCCGCGTTACCATGGGTGCCGTTGGACAGATAGGGGTGGTGAGACATGGCGATCTTGAAGACCGCATTGGAGCTACCCAGCGCATTCACCGCCCAGTTGCGCTGATCAATACCATAGGTGTGATACGCGTAGGCCAGATCCGGGTCAGCAAAGCCCCCGGCGATAGGATTGGAATCCAGCGCGAAAAAATCCACCAGCGGACGTGGGTTGGTCGTGGTCGTACCGGTGCTGTGTTTGTAATAGCGGTCCGGCATGTTCCAGCGGTTGGACAACTTTCCGTCAAAGTAGGTGTAGTCCACCTGGAACTCACCACGGGCATTGCCGGCACCATCCCCACCCACATAGGCGGTGTTGTCATGGTTGCCCAGCACCATATAAAACGGCAGCTGTACCGGCTCAAAGGGTTTCTCGAACTTTTCCTCGAACTGGGGATCATCAACGCTGGTCACCCCGGATTCGTAAATGTTGTCGCCCAGCCCCACAACCAGGTCGCAGCCTGGAAAGGTCATATCACCGACAAACTCGTCCTTGTTATCACAAACCTCGGCAATGGCTTCGCCCACCGCATACTGGCCAGCCGAGCCACTACCGGAATCACCGATAACCACAAACCGCACAGCCGCCGGCGGATTGGCCGCACCACCACTACCTTCATCCCCGTCATCCCCCCCATCCGGGTCAGCAGGCTGGTTGGGTGTGGGGGTGTTACCGGAAGCAGCATTCCCCCCGGATGAACTTCCACCATCGCCGCCACAGGCGGTCAGTGTGATGGCGGCAACCAACGGCAATAATTTCCAGGGGGCAATCATGACAATACCTCATTACGGGTGACGGAATTCAGGGGAAGGGGAGGGTTGTTCCATGCGGTGCGCAGCGTGCGCGGGCGAGACACGGGGCGGTCTTCGATGATGCGACTGTCGCCACTTTTCACCGTCACTACCTTGGTCTTGCTGGTATCGATCTGGCCACGCAGATCAAACGACTCGATACTCCGGGCGTAGTAAAACTCGGCCTGTGCATGTTCACGGGTTACATCCACGAGAATGAATCCCCGGGACTTGGCCTCCACATAACGAATGTGCGGATTCACCACCGGAATCAAAACGCCCGCCAACTCCGCAGCCCCTTCCGGGAACCCCGGGCTGGTCACCGCCGGCGTCACGAATTCTGCCGCCAATGGCTTGTCGAACAGGTCGCCCAACAGGGAAGACGGATTGCGGTAAATTTCCGTGGCCCAGGAGGTATGAATATCGCCGGTAAGCACCACCACGTTATCGATGTTGTTGTCATCGATATGATTGAGAATTTTCAACCGGTCCGCGGCATAGCCATCCCATTGATCCATATTGATGGCAGAAAGGTTGCCACGCAGTTGTGCCTGGTCTTCGCTGAGGCTGGGTAGTTCAGCAATATTCAACTGGCCGAACATCACCTGCTGGCCGATGAACCGCCATTGGGATGAGGACTGACTCAGGGAATCGAGCAGGAAGTCCATCTGCGCATCACTGATCAGATGGCGATCTTCGCTGTTACGGGCCGGATCAAGGGGGACGGTCAATTGTTCATCGCGGCCTTCCAGACGGGTATCGAGCATGGTCAGATCGATCAGGTCACCGAACTGGAACCGCCGGTAGATCACACTGAAATTTCCCGGCTCCCGCGGGCGAATCGGCAGCCATTCGAAATAGGCCTGCCGGGATACCGCCTTGCGTTCTTCCCAGTCTCCTTCGCTAAGCGGCTGGTGATTCTCGGCACCATCGCGATAGCTGTCATTGGTAGACTCATGATCATCCCATACGGCAATCATGGGAAACTGCTGATGCACAGCCTGCAGGTCTTCATCGGTCTTGTACTGGGCATGACGGGCACGGTAATCCGCCAAGGTCACCATTTCCTGTGGCGGCAGCGGGTCCCGCTCAGGGAAATCTCCGTACTCACCGGGGCCGTATTCATACAGGTAATCCCCCAGGTGCAACACGAAATCCAGATCACCCCGTTCTGCCACAGCACGATAGACCGAGAAAAAACCGTAGGCATAGTTGGCACAGGAAACCACCGCAAAACGGGCTCGGTCGATAAAACTGGAGGAGGCCGGGAAGGTGCGGGTACGCCCCACAGGAGAATGCTGATCGCCCACTGAAAACCGGTAGTAATACCAGTGATCCGGTTGCAGGCCATCCGCATCTACCTTGACGCAATAATCCCGTTCTGCGGTAGCGGTAGCCGCGTAAACCGCCACCGGCTGCAACATGGCCTGGTCCGTTGCCACCGTAACAACCACAGGAATTTCACCCTCTTGCTCAGGGGTGACCCGGGTCCACAGCATGACCCGATCGGAAAGTGGGTCGCCGGACGCCACGCCATGCTCAAAACGCACGTTCGGCGCGGCAGTTACTGGTGGCTCATCCGGTTGGTTGGGTGTGGGTGTTGCCGGTGAGTTTGCCTGTACCCCAACAGAACCACTGCCTCCACCGCAGCCCGCCAGCGCCAGGGTTCCCCCGGCGCCCAATGCCTGAATGACGCTTCGCCGTTTGCTGTCCATGTATTTTCCCCCAGAATGTCGAGATGTCCGTTGTCACGGGACCACTCAAGGTTAGGCAGGAAATTGCACGGGAACAGTGGCGCTTGGGTAGTTGCACTGTAGTACTATGTAGCGGCCTGTAACCGCCCAGTTAAAGATGACAGGCCCATGAATTCAACGACTTGCAGCCCTGTCATTGTGTGCCGAAATCACAGGATGGCAAAGGCGCCCGGGAGGTGCTGGCGCAGGGTCAGCAGATTGTCTTCCTGGGCATCCATGTCACCAAAGCAATTGGCCATGGTTCCCGCATAGCGCAAGCCATCCTTTTCGATGGTCTCTGCGGTCAGCAGAGCATGACTGATGCACCCCAGCTTCATCCCCACCACCTGGATCACCGGCACCTCCAGCTCCTTGGCCAGCGCAGACAGCATCTCACGGTCATTCAATGGCACGCGCCAGCCGCCTGCGCCTTCGATCAGGATCAGGTCGGCCGGATGCGCATTGAGCGCCCCGCGCACATAGCCCACCAGCCGCGCCAGCGTGATGACCTTACCTTCCTGGCGAGCCGCAATATGCGGCGCAATCGGCGCCTTGAACGCCACCGGGTTGACCACTTCATAGGGCAGTTTTACCGAGCTTGCCGCCATCAATTGCAGGGCATCATCATTCCGCCAACCCTCTGCGGTTTCCTCGCAACCCGCCGCCACCGGCTTGAGCCCGTAGCAGCTCAACCCCGCTTCACGGGCACGCTCCAGCAAACGACAACTGACCCAGGTTTTGCCGACTTCGGTGTCGGTGCCGGTGATGAAGAAGATGCCTTTGAGGGCGGGGAGGGGTGGTTTCTGATTTTCCATGGAGTTCTGACTCAAGAGTTGGTAGCTAACGACGGATCAGTTGAAAGTTCAAAGTTTAAAGTTGAAAAGCGCGAGAGAGATTATTGTGTTAGAGAGTCCGTGCCCGCGCCATTAACTGAGATCGCGGGCACGGCATTACATTTTTCGGCAGTCTGATTCGCGTTTCAACTTTAAACTTTGAACTTTCAACTCACGACTTTTCCGCTTCCAGAAACAGTACATTCCAGGTCAGCGGCAAGCCCTGGTCCGTACGTTTTTTCTCGTACTCTTCCACCATCGCCAACCAGGCATTCTTGCCGGTCAGGCCGGAAGCGCCACTGACATGATCCGCGCCGGTCGCCTTGAGACGGCGAGCGATGGATTTTACCGAATCGTAGTATTCCACCATCACTTGCTGCTGCAAATCCGCATCCATGAAGCCGCACTGCAGGGCCGCACTCTGCCAGTCAGCCAACCCCGGCAACGCATTCACATGCGGGCGCTGATTGATAACCTGCCAGCTTTGTTGCAGTTCCCTGAGAGAGCCCGCCAGCGGAAGCGCCAGCAGCACACGCCCAGCGGGCGCCAACACACGATAGATTTCCGCCAGTACAATTTGCGGATCACACCACTGCAACGCAAAGCAGCTAAACACCAGCCCCTGGCTGGCATCCGCCAGCGGCAGTGCTTCCGCATCGGCACAAAGCGGCTGGTAACGTTCATTGAACCGACCACGGGTCTGCGCTTCAGCCAGCATCGCCCGGGACAGATCCACCGCTTGCCAGCCCACTGTCGGCAACGCCTGTTGCTGGGCACGGGCAAATGGGGCCGTGGCACAGCCAAGATCCAGAGCTGCGTCCACCGGCAACTGCTGCGGTAACCGCTGCACCAATGAACGCCCCACCGCCAGCTGCAAGATCGCATGCTCGTCATAGCTGCGCGCTGCGCGACTAAAATGATCGCTGACAGCATGCTTATCGGTTTCCGGCACGGCCATGTCAGTTGACCAACTGATGTTCGCGATAGAAGTCATACACTGCTTGGGTAAAGGTTCCGGGGGCTGACAGGAAAGGCACATGGGCCACCTGTTCGATCAGGGCGGTACGACCGTTGTTGATTAGCGACTCACTGGCCGCCATGGCGGCGGCAGGGACAATATGATCGTTCTCGCCAAACACCATCAACACCGGCATGGACAAGGTTGGCAGCACCTCGCGCAGATCTGCATCACGAAGAATGTCGAGGCCGCCTCGCAAAGCCCGGGGGGCAGGCAATCCGCAGAAATACAGAATCTCTTTGAGTCTTGCGGTATCTGCACGCATGGCGGCACTGCCTTTACAGTTCAACGCCAAAAAACGTACCAGCGTGCCTTCCTGATCTTCGTCGAACATTTCCGCAAATTTTCCGAGGATCTCCGGCTTCATGGCGGTGCCCCACCCCTTGGTGGAGGTGAAACGCGGCGAGGTGGCCACCGTCACCACGGACTGCACCCGTTCCGGCGCTTTGTCCGCCATGGCCAGGGCCACCAGGCCGCCCAGTGACCACCCCAGCACATGGGCTTTCTGCGGCATGATCGCCAGCACTTCCTCTGCCAGAAAATCCATAGTGTATTCGGCGCCTGGCAACGGGCTCTGCCCCATACCCGGCAGATCCACCACCGTCACCCGGAACCGTTCCAGCAGCGCCGGCACGACGTCATCAAAAACGATGGCATGCAGTCCCCAGCCATGAATCAGGACGATATCCAACGCTTCGGCATCATCGACGCCAGTGGCCTTGTAGGTGTTGTGATAGGGAATCAGCTTGGGCATTGAAGGTCCTTTGGTCACAGGTCTGACGTCGGAAGTCTGACGGCAGAAGCAAAACAGGCTGGCCTTTTTGAGCGTCAGACGTCAGACGTCAGACGTCCGACTTCATCAAGCGCTGCCAACAGCGCATCCACATCCGCCAGTTCGTGAGCGGCAGACAGTGTCACTCTCAACCGCGCCTCCCCTTCCGGCACCGTGGGCGGGCGGATCGCGGTGATCAGAAAACCCTTTTCCCGAAGCGCGGCACTCAAAGCCATGGCATCGGCATCACTGCCGATCAGGATTGGCTGGATCGGCGTCTGCGAATCCATCAGCGCATATCTCTGCTCACTGGCGCCGGCACGAAAACGCGCCACCAGCTCCGCCAGTTTTTCCCGGCGCCAGTGCTCCTGCTGTGATTTCTTCAGGCTGGTGAGCGTTGCAGCCGCCACCGCCGCCGGCATGGCGGTGGTGTAAATAAAAGTGCGGGCAAATTGTATCAGGGTCTCGATCAGGTCATGACTGCCAGCTACAAAAGCACCGCCGCTACCCAGGCCCTTGCCCAGGGTGCCCATCAGAATCTGGACGCGTTCATTCACGCCCTGGGCAAACAGTGAGCCTCTCCCCTGCTCGTCCAGCACGCCAATGCCATGGGCATCATCCACCATCAGCCAGGCATCATTGGTTTCGCAAACCGCCGCCAGCGCCGCCAGCGGAGCCTCATCACCATCCATGCTGAACACACCATCGACCACCGCCAGTTTGCGGCGCGCGTCGCTGCGTTGCAGCAGTCGCTCCAGCGCTGCGGGATCGTTGTGGGCGAAGCGGCGGAAGCGCGCCCCGCTGAGCAGACCACCGTCGAGCAGGGACGCATGATTGAGCCGGTCTTCGAAGACCGCATCAGACTTGCCGAGCAGCGCCGACATGACACCCAGATTGGCCATATAGCCCGTGGAAAACAGCAAGGCGCGTTCACGCCCCGTGTGGGCAGCCAGGGCTTCTTCCAGATCCTGGTGGGGACGTTGATGACCGCACACCAGATGGGAGGCGCCGCTGCCCACCCCCCAGTCACTGGCGGCCCGCTGAAAGGCAGCAATCACCTCCGGGTCATTGGCCAGCCCCAGATAATCATTGCTGCAGAAATTCAGGTAATCACGCCCTGCCAAACGCGCAAAGCGACCACAAGGGCCGTCCATCACCAGCGGTTCGCGGAAACGGTGTTGCTGGCGGCGCTCTTCAAGGTCAGCGGCGAGATCAAAGGTCATTGCTAAACCCGTAGGGCGGAAATTGGCGTGAGCCAATCTCCGCCACGACGTAAGCGCCAATCAATGGCTGGAGAAAATGGATACACGGCATGGTAATTAGCCATCGGTGGAGATCGGCTCACGCCGATTTCCACCCTACGGAGAATCAATGCTCGGTAGCAGCAGGGCGGCCTGTGTCCTTGTCGAGCACGTGCTTCGCGGCGCGCTTTTCGCCCATGGCGTTATAGAACAAACCTTGCTCTTCCGCCTGCTGCTCGGCCACCTGCGCCTTGATCGCTTCTTCGTGGGCCTCGTCAGATGCCTCGTGTCGGGGATCCAGCGGATGAATGCCCAGGCGCTTGAAGAGCAGCTGGTCGTGATTGGCTTCCGGGTTATCGGTGGTCAGCAGACGCTCACCGTAAAAGATGGAGTTGGCGCCGGCCATGAAACACAGGGCCTGGGCTTCATCGTTCATTTCCTGGCGGCCGGCAGAAAGACGCACGTAGGATTCCGGCATCAGGATACGGGCCACTGCCACGGTACGGACAAACTCGAAGGGGTCCAGGTCATCCACATCTGCCAGCGGTGTGCCTTCAATCTTCACCAGCATGTTGATCGGCACGGACTCCGGATGGTGCGGCAGGTTGGCCAGCTGCTGCAGCAGGCCCACCCGGTCATCGCGCTCCTCGCCCATACCGACGATGCCGCCACAACATACCTTCATACCGGCATCACGCACGTTGGAGAGGGTGCTGAGCCGATCGTTGTAGGTACGGGTGGTGATCACCTTGCCGTAGTATTCCGGCGAGGTATCCAGATTGTGGTTGTAATAATCGAGACCGGCGTCAGCCAGAGCATCGGCCTGCTCCTTGTCCAACATGCCCAGGGTCATGCAGGTTTCCATGCCCAGCCCCTTCACCTGACGAATCATATCCAGCACATAGGGCATGTCGCGGTCACGGGGGCTGCGCCAGGCGGCCCCCATGCAGAACCGGGAAGCCCCCTTTTCTCGCGCGGCTTTCGCTTCTTCCACCACCCGTGCGACTTCCAGCAGCTTTTCCTTTTCCAGTTCAGTGTTGTAGTGGCCGGACTGGGAGCAATACTTGCAGTCTTCCGGGCAGGCGCCGGTCTTGATGGACAGCAGAGTACTCACCTGCACCGCATTGGGGTCAAAATGGGCCCGGTGCACACTGGCAGCCTGAAACAGCAGATCATTGAATGGCAGGGCAAAAAGCGCTTCGATCTCACTGCGTTTCCAGTCATGGCGTACAACCATCTGAGACTGGGTGGAATGGGCGGTGCTGGCGGTAGCGGGCATGCTGGTCTCCTTATTCGAGCCTTGAAGGCTAGGGAGCGCCATGCCGCCTGTCAACCACTCCGACGCAGCAAAAGTTTACCGACGATCATTTTTTGATCTATTTAGCCATTGCCTGCTCTGCGGTCACCAGCAGGGCAAGCTGATTTGTAAGGCCTGTGAGTCGTTGCTTCAGCCATTACCCTCAGCACAATGCCGCTGCGGCCTGCCTTTCAATGCGACCAACGGAGAGCACAGCCTCACGGAGACCGCCCCCCTCTGCGGCCGCTGCATCCGACACCCTCCGCCCTTTTCTGCCAGCACGGCCGTATACCCCTATCAGTTTCCGGTGGACAGACTGATCCAGGGGTTCAAATATCAGGGCAAGATGGTGAACGAACGCGCCTTGCAGCAGCTGATACACCAGGCGGAACTGCCCTGGCCACACTGCGACCTGCTTTGCCCTTTGCCCGTTCATTGGCTGCGACGCTGGCAACGGGGATTCGACCAGGGGGAAAGACTGGCCAACCTGCTCGGCCAACAATGGCAGCGACCCGTTGTCCAGGCCCTAACACGGTACCGCCCCACCCCCCATCAGCAAGGACTCACTCGCAGCCAGCGACAACGCAACCTTCGTCAGGCTTTCCGCTGCCGGGCCCGGATTCAAGGCCGTCATATCCTGCTGATTGACGATGTGATGACCACCGGGAGCACAGCCAGGGAAGCAAGCCGGGTCCTGCTGGATGCCGGCGCAGCTTCGGTACAGGTATGGTGCCTGGCGCGCACCCTGTAACACCGCCCTGCCAAACGGGCCATTGCACTCCCTCAAGGGTGAAACCCACACAGACTCTAGGCATAATGACGCCTTGTTCACGGAGGGATAACCATGAAAAAAATAATAATCTTGATGGCCATGCTTGCCCTGTTCAGCAGCGGCGTTCAGGCGGAAGAACGGTATAGCGGGGTCAACCTGATCCGCGGCACGGTGGTATCGGTGGGTCGTGTTGATCCCACCGAAGATATCGACACCGGTTTCTTTGTGGATGCCAACTACAGCAGCGTGGCCCTCAACGGCGGCATTGCCACCAAGAAATTCGGCGACTCGCCCTTGCGACCCGACAGCCGTGATGATTTTTCAGAGGCCGATGGTGAGCGCGTCAACAACGGCTACTTTGGGATCGGCTTCAGCCGTTTGATTCAGGTGCAATACGGTTACGGCAATCACGGCGATCTGATGCGTTTCCGCTCGGATTTCAATTTCCGCTCAGTGATGGACTTCCTCTCCGGCACCCGCACCCCCAAGGACCGGCTCACCATTGGTGACCGCATCACCTTCACCGTGGCTATCGAGCAATACCTGGATGAAGAGGAAGAGATTTTCGACAATGCGACCTGGGGCGTCGGGCTCCTGTTCTAGGGCCGCGCCCCGCAAGGAACTCTATGGAAATTCACATCGCCCAGGGGCATAACCCGCCACACAACATCCATGGCATTACCGTGGTGATTGACGTGATTCGTGCCTTCACCACCTGCCACCACGCCTTTCGCAAGGGCCTGCGCTGCATCTGGCCAGTGGCCAGTGCGGAACAGGCCTTTGCCCTGCGCGATGAGCACCTTCCCGACGCCCTGCTGGCCGGAGAGGTGGAGGCCCTGCCGATCAAGGGGTTCGACTTCGGCAATTCTCCCTGGGAGATGGACCATGCTGAACTGGCGGACAGGGAAATCATCCTGCGCACCACCAACGGGGTGGCAGCCACATTGCGGGCCCGCGACAGCCGCGAGGTGTTGGTAGCCGGGCTGATCAATGCCGAGGCCACCGCCAACTACCTGCGTGAACTGACCCCCCCCACTGTGGTGCTGGTGGCCTCGCACCCCACCGGCGACGAGGACGTGGCCTGCGCAGAGTACATCCGCCACCTGCTGGGAGGCGAAGGCATCAGCTACGAAGCGGCCCGCGAGCGCACCCTCAATGCCCGTGCAGCACAGAAGTTTTTCAATGGCAGCCACCCGCGGCTGCGCCCCGAAGACATCGAGGCCGCCGCCAGCAACGCCGGCCCCGGCGCCCTGGTCATGAAGGTGCGCTTCGACCCGTTCCCCTGCATCACCGCTCACTGATACCCCTCCACGGCAACCCGCCAGGTTTCAGGCGGGCCTTGCCGGTTTTTGCATTTCTGCGTCAGGCATCAGGCGTCTGGCTTCCAGCGTCTCTATTGATCCCGAACGTCAAGGATTCCGTCCGTTATGATCAATGCGGCGCAGGAGAGCTTGTTGTTACTGTTGAGACATTCTCAAACTGACAGGACAACCCAATGATTCAGTGGTCAGAACAACAACAGATGATCCAGAAAATGGTGCGCGATTTCGTGGAGAAAGAAGTCGTTCCTCAGCTGGATGACATCGAATACAACGGCGTCCCCCCTTACGACATCCTGCGCAAGCTGATCACGACGTTCGGCATGGATGTGATGGCCAAGCAGAGTTTTGAAAAGCAGCTGGCACGGGAAAAAGCCATCGCCGCCGGCGAAACCGTCGAAGAAAAGAAAAAGGATGGCCCCTCTGCCATGGCCGGGGAAGAAGCGGCCATGCGCATGATCCCTATCATCGAAATCTGCCGTCATGCCCAGGGGCTGGTCACCGCCATGGGCGTCTCCATGGGCCTGGCCGGCGGGGCCATCATGAGCAAGGGCACCATCGAACAGAAAGAGCGCTGGGCGCTACCGCTGCTGACACTGGAAAAAGTCGGCGCCTGGGCCATCTCCGAACCTAACGCTGGTTCCGATGCCTTTGGACAGATGAAGACCCTGGCACGCCGGGACGACAACGGTGGCTATATTATCAACGGCAGCAAAACCTGGATCACCAACGGCCCCTTCGCCGATACCATCATCCTGATCTGCAAGCTGGATGAAGAGGGCGTGGCGCCGGAACAGCGCAAGATCGTGTCCTTCATCCTGGACAGCGGCATGGAAGGCCTGGAGCAATCCAAACCCTTCAAGAAGATGGGCATCGGCTCCTCCCCCACCGGCGAACTGTTCCTTAACGATGTGAAAGTGGGTAAAGACCGCCTGCTGGGTGGCAGCGAAGACAGCTATGGGCGCAGCGGAGCCAAGGGCACCTTCATGCAGGAGCGCGCTGGCGTGGCGGCCATGGCACTGGGCATGGTGGAACGGGCCATGGAGCTGTCCGTGCAGTACGCCAACGACCGCAGCCAGTTCGGCCGCCCCATTGGCCAGAACCAGTTGATCCAACTCAAACTGGCCAAGATGGAAGTCGCCCGCAGCAACCTGCAGAACATGGTATTTCGCTATATCGAGATGACCGCAGAAGGGAAGCAGATGACCCTGGCTGAAGCCTCAGCCATGAAGCTGTATGCCGCCCAGGCCGCCATGGAAGTAGCCACTGAAGCCGTGCAGATCCACGGTGGCTACGGGTACATGCGCGAATCCCGAGTGGAACAACTCATGCGTGATGCCAAGATCCTTCAGATCTACGCCGGCACCGACGAAATGCAGATTATTGCCATTGCCAGAGATCTGCTGAGCCGCGCCTGAACCCCGCCATTTCTGCACCACAGCCCCCTATTGGCCAAGGCGCTGGCTCGCCCGGTCAATAGGGCCACACCAACACAAAAGTATAATATTAGACTCACCCCTTATTCGTATTAAGGGCCCCATAGAGGCCCGGGTGGATGAGAGATGTTGGTACGCTATAGGGCCGATCGAGCCGCAGTTGCCCTGGTGTTGGCGGTATTTTCCCTGCAACTGGGACTGTTTTTCTTTAGCCACGGCCTCGCAACCTGGCTGGGCATGCTGGCATTGCTCCCCATACAGGTTTCCTGCGGGGCGATCTGCCACAACCACCACCATGTGAATGTCTTCCGAAAACGGCCCCTGAACCGGCTGTTTGAATGCATTCTCTATCTGCAGACCGGCACCAGCCCCCTCAGCTGGACCCTGCACCACAACATCGGTCACCACAAACTCTATCTTGATCCGCAGAAAGATCCGTCACCCTGGCAACAACCCGACGGCTCACTGATGCCCCGCTGGCGCTATGTACTGGTGAACACCCTGATGATTTACCCGGAAGTTCATCGCATCGGGCAGCAGCACCCTCAGCTCTATCGGCGTTTCCTGAAAATGTTTGTGATCGCCAACATACCGCTTGTTCTGACATTCATGCATGACCCGCGCAATGCCATGATTATCTTCCTTCTGCCCATGCTCACCATGCTGTTTCTGTTGCTGGACAACACCTATGGCCAGCATGCCGGCACCGGTTTTGAGGATCATTTTCATGCCTCCCGCAATGTTGAGCTCAAGCGTTACAACCTGCCCTCCTGGAATCTGGGCTACCACACCGCGCACCACATGCTGCCGGGCATTCACTGGAGTGAGCTGCCCAGCCTGCACGCCCGTATTCGACACCGGATTCCCGACCACCTGATCGCCGACCATGTCTTTCTGCAGTGGGAGCCAGGTCGCCAGCATCAGGGCGAGCCCTCATGAAAGGTGTGATTATAGGGTTACTGATCCTGGTGAGCGGCGGCCTTGCCCGGGCCAGCGACTGTTATTACTACTGGACCCAGCAGTGTGTGGAAGTGATTGATGCCAGCAAGCGACAACTTCGTCAAAGCGTGCTGATTTCACCCTCCATCAATTACTTCAACAGTGGTGAGCAGCAATGCGACAGCGCCGCCGAAGCGCGCCAGGCCACCCTGATGGCTCCGCTTATGGAGGCATTCAACGCAACCGCCAGCACCGTTCGCGACTGCAACATCCCCCTGGAGGCGGTCTCACTGCGCGTGTTTGAGCAACCCGCCAAGGCCACCTGGCATTACAATCGGGCCCAGCGCGCGGCGAACAACAAGACCATCATCCCAGTGGACAATCTGCCATTGATGTAAGTCACACCGGTCAGCCCGGAGGCTGGCGGCCCCCCTTCAGGATTATGCTATGATCTTCAGGCACCTGCCTGTGCCGTAAAAGGCGAGCGCGCTCTGCGCCTTGCCAGGGTGCCTGCAGCTTTTTCCTATTCGGGGCAAATAATGAAAATAATCAAAACCGCCGCGTTACTCTTCATCACGTCACTGCTTTCCCTTCTGGCTGGCTGCCAGGGGCTCCAGGGCGAACGTGAAGGGGACTATTACTTCTCGCCTGCTGGCGCCTACATCCTGGACCTCAGCATCAACACCTTCCGGGGCGAAGTGGTGCTGGATGAGCGCTGTGACCGAAATGGTGGCTCCACCACGTTCTGGGATGGCAGCGGCCGCCTGTTCCGTGCGGACTACCTGAATGTACAGAATCACCCCATGATCGAGGCACCGCGCTTTGCTTCGGATCTGACACTGCTCAATCTGACACTGAACAGTTATCTTCGCGACGTGGTGGCAAAGGCCCCCATGATTACCAGCGCCGAGGCCTCCTACCGTGAATTCCTGGAAGACGCCGAGCCCAAGGCACTGTTTGCTATCATCGGCATCAATATTGATGCCGCCCAGGTGAAAGACCTGGAAGCGGAAAGCGGTACCTACTATTACGGTTTCCTACTGTTCAAACGTGGCGACCTGATCTATGTACTTCAACACAGACAGCCAGTGCTGATGCCCGAGAAGATGAAGGCGGTGCTGCTGAACCTGGCTGCAGGCATGGAAATTCCTGGCCGGGTACGTGACGACACCGATCTGGAAAAGCTACGCCGCATCCTCAAGAAAATGGCCCCGGGCGGCACCGACGGCGACCCGGTTCGTCTGTGCGAACCCGGCCAGCCGTAAATTGCCAACCTGATCCGTATCGCTGACAATGGAAGCGTGCTTCCATTGTCAGTATGAGACCGGAACCCGCCATGACCACATTGAATACCCAAGCCTGTGAGGCATGCCGTGCCGATGCACCTGCCGTCACAGAACAAGAAAAGGAAACGCTCTTCCCGCAGATCCCCGAATGGATCCAGGTAGAAGAAGACGGCGTGGAAAAGCTGCAGCGACACTTCAGCTTCCGCAATTTCGAGCAGGCGCTGGCCTTCACCAATCAGGCAGGCCAACTTGCGGAACGGGAAGGCCACCACCCGGCCATTCTTACCGAATACGGCAAGGTCACTGTGACCTGGTGGACCCACAAGATCGGGGGCCTGCACCGCAATGATTTTATCTGCGCCGCCAAGACCGACGCGCTGCTGGATCAGTAACCCCTCATCCTGACTGACCGTTTACGCCAGTGCAGTGAACGAAACGGCTTCACTGCACTGTTCAGGCCTTTGTTAGCATCCGCGTTAACTTGAGGAGAAACTGACATGGCCCTGACTGAAGAACAGAAGAACCTGATCAAATCCGCCAGCGACAAGACTTTTCCGTTCGTTGAGCGCTGCGAAGTGCAGACCCTGGACGTGGATCGCGGCTACTGCAAGATGCTGATGCCGTTCAAGCCCAACATCAACCACGTGGGCATCATGTACGCAGGCGCCCTGTACACCATTGCCGAACTGCCCGGTGGCACCATCTACCTGACCTCCTTCGACACCAAGAAGTACTACCCCATCGTCAAGGACATGTCGATCCGCTTCCGTCGCCCGGCCACTACGGATGTCACTGTGGAAGTGACCCTGAGCGAAGAAGAGATTGCCCGCATCGAAAAGACCACCGAAGAGCAAGGCAAGTGTGACTTCGAGTGGGATGTGGAACTGAAAGACGCCAACGGCGAGGTGGTTGCCATCTCCCACAACGTCTACCAGATGCGTAAAATCGGCGCGTAAAGCAGTTGCGAGTTGAAAGTTGAAACGCGCGAACAAGACCTCGTGTTTTGACTGGACGCTTTTCGCCGCGCGCACATAAAAGGCCGCACCCGTCTCCGGGCGCGGCCTTTTTCGTACCAGCACAAACCCGGCGTTCATCGCGTTTGAACTTTCAACTTTACACTTTCAACTGATCCTCCCCCGCATCACGCTGCACGCAACAACGCGTGTGATGTCATAGCGACTCAAACAAAAGAGGCCGCGCCCAAATGCCGGACGCGGCCTCTTTTCGCTTTTCGTAGCTCGTAGCTCGTAGCTCGTAGCTCGTAGCGAATTATTCAACCTGCTCACAAAAGCTATTGGGCCCCATTTTCACTGTAGTGGTGCATTGCCACTCCACACCACGAATCCCTGAGTCAGTGGGCCAGGTACTCAGGCTATGGCCTTCCAGGGGGCCGGCAAGCTCCAGTTTTAGCAGCCCCTCCTGCAACAGATAGGCGCGCTTGATACGCTTGCCAACCACCTGCTCAGGCGCTACTCCGAGACTGTTCAGGTCTTCCGGCCAGGCACCGGTCATGGCGTAGTATTCCACCATCTGCATCCGCAACGCACTGACTGTCGTGAATACCTGTGACAACTCGGCTCTTTCGCGGGTGCTACTGAACAGCTGCCAGGTTTTTTCATCCACCCCGGGAGGCGGCGGATTACTGGACTTGCTTGCGACGGCCGGCGCCGCTTCCGGCATAATGACTCTCAGAGCCAGGGCATCAATATCCGCTTCGTAACGGGCGCGAACGGAACAGCGTGATCCCGTCCAGCGACGCCCTTCTACCCTCGGCTTCTCCTGGAATAATTGGCTCAGATAGGCTTCATCCAGCAATGCGCTTTCCAGCCCCTGTTCCTTGTAAGCCAGTCGCCGCTGCCGATAGGCATCTGTGGCCTCAATCACACTGAGAAGACTGCCATGCAGCTCCTCGGTCATCTTGGCTAATGCCCGGTCACAGACCTGCTGCTCGGTTTCACCGTCCTCGGCCCGTTCGACCTTGGCCAGGGCCAGTGACATGGACAACGCTGGCAGCGACCAGCACAGCAGCACCGCGATGATCAAATATCGCATTGGAATCCCCCCCCCTTAGAGCAGCGGCAAGCCTCAAGCTACAAGCTGCAACGCGAATCAAGGATCTGTCAGGTTTGATGTCGCTGGAGCCGCGCCGACACGTTGGCCGCGGACTCCAGCGTTCAACACACATCAAGCCTTCAACCGCGTTGTAGCTTGCAGCTTGAGGCTTGTAGCTTGCCTTTCTGTTATTTCGTACTGAACTCGTGCACAGCCTCAATAAAGACCCGCGCGTGTTCAGGGTCAACCTGCGGCGTGATGCCATGACCGAGATTGAACACATGCCCGGGATGATCACCGAAATCCTCCAGAATACGCTTCACTTCTGCGCGAATCGCATCCGGTGAGGCGTACAGTACCGCCGGGTCCATATTCCCCTGCAAAGCCACCTTGCTCCCCACCCGACGGCGGGCCTCGCCGATATTGATGGTCCAGTCCAGACCCAGGGCATCACAACCGGTATCCGCCATGGACTCCAGCCACAGGCCGCCGTTCTTGGTGAACAGAATCACCGGCACCTTGCGGCCATCATGATCGCGAATCAGGCCGTCCACGATCTGCTTCATGTATTTCAGGGAGAACTGCTGGTACGCCTCGGCAGACAGTGCCCCGCCCCAGGTATCAAAAATCTGCACAGCCTGGGCACCGGCACGGATCTGGGCATTCAGGTAGGCAGTAACCGACTGGGCCAGCTTGTCGAGCATGGCATGGGCCAGTTCCGGCTGGCTGTAGACCATGCCCTTGAGGTGACGGAAATCCTTGCTGGAGCCGCCTTCCACCATGTAGGTGGCCAGCGTCCAGGGACTGCCGGAGAAACCGATCAGGGGAACACGACCATTCAAAGCGCCACGGATGGTGCTCACGGCATTCATCACATAGCCCAGATCCGATTCCGCATCCGGGATCGGCAGCGCCGCCACATCGGCCTCGGTGCGCACCACTTTCTTGAATTTCGGCCCTTCACCCGTCTCGAAGTACAGCCCCAGTCCCATGGCATCCGGAATGGTCAGAATATCGGAGAACAGGATGGCCGCATCCAGCGGGTAGCGCTCCAGCGGCTGCAGGGTCACCTCACAGGCCAGATCGGCGTTCTTGCACAGATCCATGAACGAACCGGCATGTTCGCGGCTGGCGCGGTATTCCGGCAGGTAGCGCCCCGCCTGTCGCATCATCCAGATAGGCGTGCGCTCGACGGATTCCCGGTTAAGGGCGCGAAGAAACAGGTCGTTCTGGAGAGGGGCGAAAGTCATTAATAAGTCCTAAAGTCCTGGCTGGACGCCTGAGGCATGATGCCCGACGCTCAACCCGCTTCTGATAGCATTGCGGCTCCGCAAAGAATCTCTGCGGAGCCGCAACATTTCTGGCACTACTGTTTTAAAGCGTCTGGCGTCAGGCGTCCAGCGTCAACCGCTTATACATCCAGGTAATCCAGAATACCCTTGGCGGCTTCGCGGCCTTCCCAGATGGCAGTAACCACCAGGTCGGAACCACGCACCATGTCACCACCGGCAAAGATTTTCTCGTTGCTGGTCTGGAACGGGAATTCCTGCTTTTCGGCAGCGGTCACGCGGCCAGAATCGTCGGTATTCACGTTCTTGTCGGCAAACCAGTCTGCCGGGCTGGGACGGAAACCAAACGCCACGATCACTGCATCCGCTGGCAGGATCTCTTCACTGCCCGGAATCGGCTCGGGACGACGACGGCCGTTGTTGTCCGGTTCGCCCAGCTTGGTTTCAACCACCTTCACACCGACCACCTTGCCATCTTCACCGACCACTTCGATGGGCTGGCGATTAAAGAGGAACTGTACGCCCTCTTCTTTGGCGTTGGCCACTTCCTTGCGGGAGCCCGGCATGTTCTCTTCATCACGGCGGTAGGCGCAAGTGACAGAGTCTGCACCTTGGCGGATGGACGTACGGTTACAGTCCATGGCGGTATCACCACCACCCAGCACCACCACACGCTTGCCAGCCATGCCGATGAAATCAGCCTCGTCTTTCTCAAAGCCCAGGTTACGGTTGGCGTTGGAAATCAGGAAGGGCAGTGCTTCGAACACGCCATCCAGATCTTCACCGGGGAAACCACCCTTCATGTAGGTGTAGGTACCCATGCCCATGAAGACCGCATCGTAGTCGGCCAGCAGTTCGTCGATGGTGACGTCCTTGCCCACTTCCACGCCCAGACGGAATTCCACGCCCATACTTTCAAACACTTCACGGCGCTTGGCCATGACCGGCTTTTCCAGCTTGAACTCGGGAATACCAAAAGTCAGCAGACCGCCGATTTCTTCGTAACGGTCAAAGACCACTGGCTTGACGCCGTTTCGCACCAGCACGTCGGCACAGCCGATGCCGGCAGGCCCCGCACCAATCACGGCAACCTTCTTGTCAGTCCAGACCACCTTGGACATGTCCGGACGCCAGCCCATGGCCAACGCCGTGTCGGTGATGTACTTCTCGGTGGCACCGATAGTCACCGCGCCAAAACCGTCGTTCAGGGTACAGGCCCCTTCACAGAGACGATCCTGCGGACACACACGACCACAGACTTCCGGCAGGGAGTTGGTCTGGTGACTCAACTCCACCGCTTCCATCAGGTTCCCTTCGCTGATCAGTTTCAGCCAGTTGGGAATGTAGTTGTGAACCGGACATTTCCATTCACAGTACGGGTTACCACAGTGCAGACAGCGGTGCGCCTGATGCTCCACTTCCCGGGTTTCGAACGGGTAGTAGATTTCCTCGTACTTGTTCTTGCGGTCTTCAATGTCCTTTTTCTTCGGATCGTGTCGTGGCACGTCGAGAAACTGGAAATTGTTGTTCAAACGCTCAGCCATGTTCTCCCCAACCTCCGTTATGCCGGATTGGCGCGCGTGGAGTTCAGCAGGCTGTCCAGGCTTGCGGCCTTGGGCTTCACCAGCCAGAACTTGCGGCTCATGGCATCAAAGTTATCCAGAATGTACTGGCCCCATTCGCTGCCGGTCTCTTCAACGTATTCGCTGATCACACCACGCAGGTGGCTGCGATGAGACTCGGTGGCTTCGGAGCTGATGCGATGCAACTCGATCAGTTCCGGGTTGATGCGGTCGAAGAAGTCATTGTCTTCGTCCAGAACGAAGGCAAAACCACCGGTCATGCCGGCACCGAAGTTGTGTCCGGTACGACCCAGCACGGTGACACAGCCACCGGTCATGTACTCGCAGCAGTGATCGCCCGCACCTTCCACAACCGTGTGCGCACCGGAGTTACGCACCCCGAAGCGCTCGCCAGCCGTACCTGCGGCAAACAGCTTGCCGCCGGTGGCGCCGTACAGACAGGTGTTGCCGATGATGGCAGTTTCCTGACTCTTGAACGGGCTGCCCTTGGGCGGACGGATCACCAGCTTGCCGCCGGCCATGCCCTTGCCCACGTAGTCGTTGGCATCCCCTTCGATGTACATGTGCAGACCGCCAGCGTTGAACACACCGAAGCTCTGACCTGCGGTACCGGTGAAGCGAACCTTGATCGGCGCGCTTTCCATGTCCAGGTTGCCGTACTGCTTGGCAATCTCACCGGAAACCCGGGCACCTACGGAGCGATCACAGTTGGTGATCTCGTAGTTGAAGGAGCCACCAGACTTGTTGTCGATAGCCACTTTCATGTCATCAACCATCTTCTGGCTGAGCACGGCCTTGTCAAAGGGCTCGTTGCGGCTGACCTGACAGGAGGTCGGCTTGTCGGCCGGCACCAGGTCGTTGCGCAGGATCGGTGTCAGATCCAGCTTGCCCTGACGCGCGGTTTCGCCTTCCAGCACTTTCAGCAGGTCGGTACGACCGATCAGCTCGGGGATGCTCTTCACACCCAGCATTGCCAGCAGCTCACGCACTTCCTGAGCCACAAAGGTGAAGTAGTTGATCAGCAGCTCCGGAGCACCGATGTAGTGCTCTTTACGCAGATCATCACGCTGGGTGGCCACGCCGGTGGCGCAGTTGTTCAGGTGACAGATACGCAGGTACTTACAACCCAGCACGATCATCGGCACGGTACCGAAACCGAAGGACTCGGCACCCAGAATGGCCGCCTTGATAACATCCAGACCGGTCTTCAGACCACCGTCGGTCTGCAGACGGATCTTGTCACGCAGGTCGTTGCCACGCAGCGCCTGGTGCGCTTCTGCCAGCCCCAGTTCCCAGGGGGAACCGGCGTAACGGATGGAGGTCAGCGGGCTTGCCGCGGTGCCACCGTCGTAACCGGAGATGGTGATCAGGTCGGCGTAGGCCTTGGCCACACCGGAGGCAACCGTGCCCACACCGGGCTCAGACACCAGCTTCACGGATACCTGGGCATCCGGGTTGACCTGCTTGAGGTCGAAGATCAGCTGGGCCAAATCCTCAATGGAGTAGATGTCATGGTGCGGCGGCGGTGAAATCAGGGTCACGCCGGGCACAGAATGACGCAGACGGGCGATCAGGGTATTCACCTTACCGCCTGGCAGCTGGCCACCTTCACCGGGCTTGGCGCCCTGGGCCACCTTGATCTGCAGCACTTCAGCATTGACCAGGTAATGCGGGGTCACGCCGAAACGGCCGGAGGCGATCTGCTTGATCTTGGATACGCGCTCGGTACCGTAACGGGCCGGATCTTCACCGCCCTCACCGGAGTTGGAGCGGCCGCCAATACGGTTCATGGCGGTGGCAATGGCTTCGTGGGCTTCCGGGCTCAATGCGCCCAGAGACATGCCCGCGGAGTCAAAGCGCAGCATGATGTCCTTCAGCGGCTCCACGTCGTCCACACTGATACCGTCCACGTCATCCCGCAAGGCGAACATGTCGCGCAGGGTGGCTACCGGACGCTTGTTGACCAACTCGGCATACTCCCGGTACGCATCGTAGTCGTTGTCCTGGGTGGCGCGGTGCAGGGCGTGAATCACGTCCGGGTTGAAGGCGTGATATTCCTTGCCGTGGATAAACTTGAGAATACCGCCGGCATCAATGGGCTTGCGCTGCTTCCAGGCATCCTTGGCCAGGTTTTGCTGGTCGGCTTCGAAGTCCTCGAAACCGGCCCCCTGGATACGGCTGGCCACGCCACGGAAGCACAGATCCACCACCTCGCGGTCGACGCCCACGGCCTCGAACAGCTGGGCACCCCGGTAGGAGGTAATGGTGGAGATGCCCATCTTGGACAGGATCTTCATCAGGCCCTTGTTGATGCCCTTGCGGAAGTTTTTCTGCAATTCAACCGCATCACCCAGCAGCTCGCCGGAACGGACCATATCGGCAATCACGTCATAGGCCAGATACGGGTAGACCGCGGTGGCACCGAAACCGAACAGCACGGCAAAGTGATGGGAATCACGGGCCGTGGCGGTTTCCACAATGATGTTGGCGTCGGAGCGCAGCCCCTTCTCGGTCAGCGAGTGGTGCACCGCCCCGGTGGCCATCAACGCCGGAATGGTCAGGGTATCCTGACTGATCCCGTGGTCGGTGAGCACCAGTATCACCTTGTTGTCGCGTACCGCTTGCGCGGCCTCTTCACACAGGTCCAGCACCGCCTGCTTGAGGCCCACCTGCGGATCGTAGTGCAGGCTGAGCTTGGCCACATCGTAACCAGGACGGTCGATGTTGAGCAGGTTGGTGAATTTGGAATGCGACAATACCGGCGTGGACAGGATGGCACGATCGGCATGATCGGCGGTTTCTTCAAACACGTTCCGCTCGGCACCCACACAGGTTTCCAGGCTCATCACGATGGCTTCGCGCAGCGGATCGATGGGCGGGTTGGTGACCTGGGCAAACTGCTGACGGAAGTAATCAGACAGCTGACGCTCACGGCGGGACAACACTGCCATGGGGGTATCGTCCCCCATGGAACCCGTGGCTTCCTGGCCGGATTCGGCCAGCGGACGCAGCACCTGATCACGTTCTTCAAAGCTGATCTGGAAGAATTTCTGGTAGCTGAGCAGATCCTGGGGATCCACCTCGTCAGTACGACCCACTTCATGGTCGTAATCCGCTTCGATGCGCAGGGCGTTGCTCTTGAGCCAGTCACGGTAGGGGTGGCGCACTTTCAGACGGTTATCAATGTCCTTGGTGTGCAACACTTCACCGGTCTCGGTATCCACCGCCAGAATCTGGCCCGGCCCCACACGGCCCTTGGCCACCACGTCTTCCGGCTTGTAGCTGTACACGCCGATTTCAGAGGCCAGGGTGATGAAACCGTTCTTGGTGACCACCCAGCGCGCCGGACGCAGACCATTACGGTCAAGCATACAGACCGCATAGCGGCCATCGGTCATTACCAGGCCGGCGGGGCCATCCCAGGGCTCCATGTGCATGGAGTTATATTCGTAGAAGGCGCGCAGGTCCGCGTCCATGGTATCCACGTTCTGCCAGGCCGGCGGAATCATCATGCGCACGGCACGGAACAGATCCATGCCGCCGGACAGCAGAATCTCCAGCATGTTGTCCATGCTGGAGGAGTCGGAACCGGTACGGTTGACCAGCGGGCTCAGTTCTTCCAGACCCGGCAGCAAGTCGTTGGCAAACTTGCTTTCCCGTGCCAGTGCCCAGTTACGGTTACCCTGAACGGTGTTGATCTCACCGTTGTGGGCCAGGTAACGGAACGGCTGGGCCAGCGGCCACTGCGGCAAGGTGTTGGTGGAGAAGCGCTGATGGAAGACCACAATGGCGGTTTCCATGGCGTCGTCACCCAGATCCGGGAAGAAGGCCGGCAGATCCACCGGCATCATCAGCCCTTTATAGGAAATGACCGAGGCAGACAAAGAGCACACATAGAAGTAGCCGTCGCTCTCGATGGCCTGCTCCGCACGACGACGGGCAAAGAACAGGCGACGGTTCAGTTCCTGTTCAGTGTTGCCATCGGCGGCCACCAGCACCTGCCAGAAGCCGGGCAGGGAGGCGCGGGCCAGCTCACCCAGACAGGCGTCATCGGTGGGCACTTCGCGCCAACCCAGCACCCGGACGTCCTGCGCCTGAAGCGCAGCGTCGATGGCGGCTTTCTGCTTGTCCGCTTCATCACTGTCCGGGTGGGTGAAGATCATCCCCACGCCGTAGTTATCGGGCAAGTCGATGGACCGATCTTGCGCAACCTTGCGGAAGAAAGAATCGGGTTTCTTGAGCAACAGACCGCAGCCATCACCGGTTTTTCCGTCGGCATTAATGCCGCCCCGGTGGGTCATACATGTCAGTGCTTCGATGGCGGTTTGCAAAAGCTCGTGGCTGGCGTTGCCCTCCATATGGGCAATCAGACCAAAACCACAGTTGTCCCGGAATTCTCCGGGCTCAGTGAGCCCCCGCACCAGCGTTGAGTTCTGCTGCATCAAAACCTTTCCTCTTGAAATTCAGAGACTTACAGAAGGCAAATGGCGTCAGGCTAGCGGTGACGGCAAAAAAGGGATATGCATTCTACACATTGCAGGGTTGGGCGACAAATTGAACACGCGCCCAACCCGCAATTTTGTTTAAGAAGAGGGGACGAAAAGGCTAGAGTTCGCTCCGAATGTCGCCCATCTTGCGGGGAAATGGCCCAGCCTGCTGCAATTTTGCTGGCAGTGCGGATTTAGCATCCAGGGCAGCCTGACGACTGGAATACTCCCCCGCCAGCACCAGCCATACGGCCTTGCCGTTACGCTCGGCCCGGTAATAGGCCCCGTTACGGTCAATCTGCTCAAGCACTTGACGCGCCCCCTCCTGCTGGCTGGTAGCCGTGATCTGCAGGAACCAGCGGCTGTCATCCACGGTTGCGAGCCAGCCCGCGTGCTGATAGCCCTGCCCATCCACCAGCGGCGCCGGCCCGGTATCACTCGCGGGCGCCTCCTCCGGTGTCTGGCCTGACGAAGGCTCAACCTCAGCCTCACCGCCCCCCGCCTCAGGCGCTTCCGGCAGGGCCATCACGGTATCCTTCGGAGGGGGGGCAGACTGCATCACCGGATCGGACACCGGCTCCAGAATCACCTCCCCTTCCTCACGGGCATTGGCGTCCCGCGCGTCCAGGTCCTCTAGACGAGCCACGGGCTCCATCGTGGGCTGCAACGGCCGCCCCCCGGCATCCTCGCCCTCGCTGGCTGACGACTCTTTATGCTGGCTCACCCCGTCACCATTACCCTGTGGTGCCGGCAATGCAATGGATCGGGCTGCACTCTGCTCTTGCGGCGCATCCGAAGACAGACCGACCCACAGTAACAGCACCACGACCAACAGCCCGGCCACGGCAGCAATATGGCGCCAGGGGGGCGCAGCTCGCTCAGCCTCTTCTTCACCCGCTTGTGGCGGCGCATCCACAAACGCACCGTCGCCATGGTCATCCAGTTCATCAACCGGCTCTGGTTCGCGGGCGCCGAAACGCATCGTGTTGTCCGTTCCGGAGTCCGCTGAGACCAGAGCACTCTCCGGGGCAAGGGCGTGCAGAGTTTCACCCAGGTTCCCCCCTGCCTGCTCACACTGACTCTCTGACTCCGTGTCATCCAGCTCCAGACCAAGCACAAACCAGGCAAGATCCTGCACATCCTCAGCCATCAATGCCGGCAGCGTCAGCACATCATCAACGGCAAACCCTGCTGCCCTGACCGGCTCGACAAGCCCAGGCAGACCGCCAAAGAAATAGCCCAGTTTGCCACCCAGCTTCTGCTTCAGGGACGCCATGGTCGACAGCGCCTCAGCAGACAACTGCTCTGCGTTGTCGACCACGACCACAATACGGCCATCCACCAGAGCATGGCGGAGGGTCTCCGGCAGATCGGGACGCTCGATATCAAAATGGCGCAACAGGGCATCCACGACCACGTTGCCATCATGGGGATCCGCGCCATCAATGCGCACCACCTCCAGATCATCCAGCAGCGCCATCACAGCCTGGCCCAGCAGCGTGGAGACACCGCTGCCGCGCTCACCGTCCACAATCACCACAGAGCCCAGCCCCGCATGGGCGGTCAGCGCCTCCAGGTAATCTCCCCGGGATGCGCCACTGAAAAAACGGTCTTCATCAAACTCCACAAAACGCCTCCAGAGTCCTGTCCAGGGCTCCCTTGTCGTAGTCAGCTGTCACCACAGCCTGCCCCAATGCCTTGAGCAACACCAGACGAAGCTGGCCATTGTGCACCTTCTTGTCCATGGCCATCAGATCAAGAAACTGGGCAGGCGTCATGCCCTGCGGCACCGACACGGGCAGATTCCAGCTCGCCAGCAAGGTCGTCAACGCGTCTTCAAGGCCCGACTCCACCCAGCCGAGTTCACAGGACATGCGTGTCGCCATAATCATCCCCATTGCCACCGCCTCACCGTGCAACCAATGGGTATAACCTGTGGCGGTTTCCATGGCATGACCAAAGGTATGACCAAGATTCAGCAAGGCACGATTGCCCTGTTCCGTCTCGTCATCCGCCACCACCTGCGCCTTGTTCTCGCAACTGCGGTAAATAGCCTCTGCGATTAGCGCTGGTTCTCTGGACAACAATTTGTCGTTGTTGGTTTCCAGCCAGTGATAAAAATCCGGATCACGAATCAGGCCATACTTGACCACTTCCGCATAACCGGCGGCCAATTCACGAGACGGCAGGGTCTCCAGCACCCGCGTATCAATCAGCACCAGACGCGGCTGATAGAAGGCACCGATCATGTTCTTGCCGCGGGGATGATTGACGGCTGTCTTGCCCCCCACAGAGGAATCCACCTGGGCCAGCAGGGTGGTGGGCACCTGTATGAAGTCAACGCCGCGCTGGTAGCAGGCTGCCGCGAAGCCGACCATATCGCCGATCACCCCCCCCCCCAATGCAATCAGGGTGGTGGTGCGAGAGTGACGCTTGCTCATCAGCGCATCAAAGATCGTTTCCAGGGTATCCAGCGTCTTGAATTTTTCGCCATCAGGCAGAATCAGCGTATCGCACTGGATATCTGCAAACTGGGCGACCAGCCGGTCCAGATAGAGGGGAGCAATGGTGTCGTTGGTGATGATCATCACCTGGTTGCCGCGGACCTGCTCCGCCAGCGGGAAGCTGTCCAGCAATCCCTCACCAATGTGTATGGGGTAGCTGCGCTCGGCAAGAGCCACCTGAAGTGTGCGCATCGTCTCTCCGCAATCTGGTTGTCCTGATCAGGCTGTCAACGCCCGGAAGCAGACATTATCCTTGCCGGTGAGACGCCAAACAAGCCAACACATCATCCGCCACTTTCTTGAGGTTGCCGGACGCGGTGGAAACCACATGATGCGCCACCTCCCGATAGAGCGGATCACGCTCGGTAAACAGCGCCTCCAGTCGGGCCTGCGGATCAGCAGTCTGAAGCAGAGGCCGGTTACGATCATTACGGGTGCGGGCCAACTGCACCTCCACCGGTGTCCACAAATAAACCACGCAACCTCGATCATGAAGCAGTTGCCGGTTTTCCGGCGTGACAACCACACCACCCCCGGTTGCCAGCACGATACCCTGCAGGGCCGTCAACTCCTCAATGACCTCATGCTCTCGACGGCGAAAACCGGCTTCGCCTTCCATGTCGAAAATCCACGGAATATCGGCACCGGTTTTTTCCTCGATGACCCGGTCTGAGTCGTAGAAGGGATAATCCAGAATCTGGGAAAGGTGTCGGCCCAGGGTGCTTTTTCCTGCACCCATGGGGCCGACCAGTATCAAGGAAGGGTTACTATTTTCTATCACCGAGTTGCCAACGCATCCTTCATCAAGCGCGGCGTAATGAAAATCAGCAGTTCCTGCTTGCTGTCACGCTTGACGGTCTTCTTGAACAGATTTCCGATCCACGGCAGGTCACCCAGGAAAGGGGTCTTGGTAACCGCGTTGATCTTTTCCTGCTGGAAGATACCACCAAGCACCACGGTCTCGCCATCATTTACCAGCACCGACGTCTCTACACGGTTGGTATCGATGGCCGCAGAACCGTCTGAACTGAAGGAGTCATTGTTCACCTTCAGCGCCATGATGATATTGCCATCCGGCGTAATGTGCGGGGTCACCTCAAGGCGCAGCTCCGCTTCCACGAAGTCGATGGCAGTGGCGCCAGCATTGGTTGCGGTCTCAAACGGCACTTGCTGACCAGACGCAATCACCGCTGGCTGCTGGTCTGCGGTAAGCACTTTCGGCGTTGCCACCAGCTCACCATGACCTTCGGCTTCAAGGGCGGACAGCTCCAGTTCGATCAGGCCGGATGCCAGCGAGGTAAAGCCAACCGCAAACCGGGAAGCATCAGCAGAATCCACACCCAGATCCACGATCAGATCATCACCGTTCTCGATCTCTTCAAATTCGAAATCATCCGGACCGAAATCCACATCATCGGGATCAAGCGGCGTGTTACCACCAGCAATAGTGGCATCCACGTTGGTCTGGTGCAGGTTACGGATGGATTGCAGGCGGCCGGAGAACCCATAGGTCCGCTTGTCCTGCAACATGCTTTCAGCATCAAAACCCAGACCACCCCAACGCACACCGAATTCGTCAGAGATATCATTGGTGGCCACCACAACACGCGCTTCAATCAGCACCTGCTGCACCGGCACATCCAGCTGCTCGATCAGATCACGAATATCCTGAAGCTTGGCGGCCGTATCCTGAATGATCAGCGTATTGGTTCGCTGATCAACCACAACGGAACCGCGCTCGGAAACCAGCGCATCACCCTTGCCACCAGCATTGCTGATCAAGCCTTTCAGCTCACTGGCATTGGCATAGTTGATATTGATGTATTGGGTACGCAGCGGCGCCAGCGCCTCGATTTTTTTCTGGCTTTCCAGCTCCAACTGTTCGCGGGCAGCGATCTCATCTGCCGGCGCCACCAGCAGCACGTTACCCACCTGGCGCTTGTCCAGCCCCTTGGTCTTCAGAATCAGCTCCAGCGCCTGATCCCAGGGTACGTTCTGCAAACGCAGGGTAATACGGCCATCGACGGTATCGGACGCCACCAGGTTCAACCCGGTAAAGTCAGCAATCAGCTGCAGTACAGAACGCACCTCGATATCCTGGAAGTTCAGGGACAGCTTTTCGCCAGTGTATTCAAAGGCATCCTTCTTCTTGCGCTCTGCTTCAGCACGGGTAACCGGTTTAACATTGATGCTGAACTTGTTATCCGCCTGGTAAGCCAGATATTCCCACACCCCGGTAGGCTCAATCTCGATGATGGTACTGCCATCGGACACTTTCACATCCACCATCTGCACCGGTGTTGCGAAATCCGTTACATCCAGCTTGCGGATCAGATCATCTGACACGCCAGCCCCAACGAAGCGGGCAACGATACGCCCACCCTCTTCCTGTACGTCAACAGGAATGGACGCCTTGGAGAGATCAACGATGACGCGCCCCTCGCCTTCCTCACCCCGGCGGAAATCGACACCCTTGACCGCGGACTCTCCCGCAGCTGCCGTCGCAGCGGTAGCGGCCCTTTCGGACTGCTCGCCACCCAGCATCACCACCAGGGAATCGCCATCCACTTCAGTGGTGTAACCGGTCAACGAGTCCAGATTGAAGATCAAGCGGGTGCGATCTTTCGCTTCGACAATGGTCACGCTACGGGCATTGCCCGTACCAAGATTCTGACGCTTGCCGGACACATCCGTATCTGCCCCCAGCAGATCCAGTGCAATTCTTGCCGGCTGCTCGATACTGTAACCCTTGGACTCCGGCACACCTCCGTCAAACTTGAGGCGTACCTCCATGGCATCCCCGGACAAGGCGTTTGCTTCAATCGATTTCAGGGTAGCCGCCGCAGAAATCGAACTGAGGGCACCCAGCATGCCGGCCAGGGCCACCCCTACCAGACGCCGGGAAGCGCTAATGTTTTTCTTCATCTTTATAGTTTTCATAACTGGATCCCCAGCGACTGTTATTCGGTGATTGAAACGTTACTGGCACGTTCTACCCAGCCGTCACGACCATCCGGAACGACCTCGACAAGACTTACTCTGGCTTCGGACACCTGTCTGACCTTTCCGAAGTTTTTCCCCATATAACTTCCCGGACGCACCCGCGTTACGGCACCGGAAGGATCGGCAATCAATGCCTGCAACGGCTCACCGGGACGGGCAATAGTCCCTACCATTTTCAGCGCATCCAGCGCGAAGCGCTCCAGGTACTCCTTGGGCCTGCCCAGGTCAGGCTCCACCTTGCGGCCATCCGGCACAGCGATCAGCTGCTGATCCACCGGCGGACTGAACGGTGAACGCAACTTGTGCGCCGAATAGGCATAGGAGGCCACCGGCTTGAACTCCGGCGGCGGCTCAATGCGACCACGCGGACGCGCCTTGATCTCTTGCAGCCGCGCATCCAGCTCACCCAGATTCGCGCCTGAACTACAGCCTCCCAGCGAGAAAAGCGCAAGAAGCATAACGGGTAGTATCAGTATCTTATTCATCATGCCCCCTACTTTCTCTTGCCTTTACCGGCTTTCCGGGATTTACCGCCGCCACCGTCATCACTCGAATAGCGATACGTCTTGGCCGTGATATCAAGAAACAGCAGGCCAAGAGAGGCCAGTGATTCGTTCTTGGCCGGGCGGGATACGGTGTAGTCGTGCAGTGTCACAATCCGCGGCAACGCCGCCACACCAGACACGAATGAACCAAAACTGTGATAATCCCCAATCGCCCTGATCTGTATGGGCAGCTCGATGTAGAACTCTTTTTTCACTTCTTTCTTGAGAACAATTTCCTCGAACTCAAGACTGCTACCCAGACCGGTATGGGTAATATCCTCCAACAGCCCCGGCACCTCGGTATCTTTGGGTAACTGCTTGAGGAGCGCCCCGAAGGTCTGTTCCATTTCCGCCATCTGCTTGCGGTACTGGTCCAGGTTATGCGCTTCAAAGGCCTTCTTCTCGAACGAGGTCAGCAAGGTCTGTTCTTCCGCCCGCTGTTGTTCCAGCTGGCTGTGCATGTCCTTAATCACGAAGAAATAACCAAGCCCGACCACCAACGCCAGCACCAACACCGCACTGACAATCTTGACCGGTGTCGGCCAGCCGCCCACATTCTCGAAATCCAGGGAATTGACCTGATCGACCAGCTCCCTCAGATCCATGTTCTTCAACTCAGAGGCATTCATTTTTCTTCTTCCTCCTGGCCTGAGCGGGAAGCCTGTTTCACAGTCAGCGTAAAGCTGTTCACTTCCGTACCGTCGTTTCCGGCGCTGACATTGAGGAGGTTGGCCCCTTCAAACCAGTCAGACTGGTCCAGATTGCGCATCAAACGGGAAATCCGGTTATTGCTTTCGGCCAGCCCCACAATGGTGAACAGATCCCCCTCACGCTTGATTTCGTTGTAATAGACGCCATCCGGAAGGGTTTTCACCAGCTGGTCAAACACATAGACAATGGAAGGCCGGTTGCCCTGGAGACTTTGAATCACCTCCATACGAGCCACCAGTTCTGCCCGGCGCTCTTTGAGCTCCTTGATTTCCTTGATTTTCTCGTCCAGCTCGGCGGTCTTGGCCTGAATATGACTGTTCCTGGCGCGCTGGTCTGCGATTTGCTGATCAACACTCCCCTGCCACAACCAGAACAGCAGACCGCCCACCACGGCTGCCACCACCAGCAGGACGATGAATTCCTGTTGTTGCTGCTTGCGGCGCTCTTCACGCCACGGCAACAGGTTAATTGTTGTTGTCATTGCTCAAAGCTCCTCAGCGCCAAGCCGCAGGCAATCATCAATGCCGGGGCATCATTGGCAATGGCAGAGGCACTTACTTTATTGGCCAACGCCATGTCACTGAACGGATTGGCCACAGAACAGCTGGCCCCCACTTTTTCCTGGACCAGATCATCCAGCTCTGCAATTGATGCAGACCCCCCTGCCAACAGGATGTAATCCACTTCGTTGAACTGGGTAGAACCATAGAAGAACTGCAGGGAGCGATTCACCTGTTGAACCACCGCATCCTTGAACGGTTGCAGCACCTCACTTTCATAATCATCCGGGAGCTCACCGGTTTTCTTTGCCAAACCGGCCTCTTCCATGGAAATGCCATAGCGACGCTGGATCTCTTCGGTCAGCTGCTTGCCCCCGAACAGCTGCTCACGGGTATAGACGCTGCGCCCCTGATGGAACACATTCAGCGTGGTCATGGTGGCGCCGATATCGAAAACGGCTACCGTATCGAGCTCATCCGCATTGGGCAGACTGGGCCGCACCAGCTGGAAGGCTCGTTCCATGGCATAGGCTTCCACGTCCACGGCTTTGGCCTGCAGGCCACCGATTTCCACCGCATCGGTGCGCATTTCCACATTCTCGGTGCGCGACGCGGCGACCAGCACTTCCACACGCTCCTCATTCCCTTCCACCGGCCCGATGACCTGGAAGTCCATACGGACCTCATCCATGGGATAGGGAATATACTGGTCGGCCTCCGCCTTGAGCTGAGCTTCCAGGTCATCCTCACTCAGTGAGGCATCCTGTTCGATCAGCTTGGTGATAACTGCCGAGCCGGAAACGGCCACAGCACAGGTCTTTACCCCCGGGCGGGCACGACTGACCAATCGAGCAATGGCGTCGCCAACCCCTTCAACATCGGTAATATTTTTCTCGACAACCGCATTGGCCGGCAGGGGCTCAACCCCGTAGCTCTCGACCTTGTAACGGCCACCGGATTTGGACAGTTCCAGCAGCTTGACTGCGGTAGAACTGATGTCGATCCCCAGTAGTGTCTGGGCCTTTTTTCTGAGGAAAGGCAGCACTGTCGTCGTCCCGTCTGGTTATTATTGAAGTGTTTTTTCTTGCTAAAGATACACTTACAGGTTTTTTATGTCGAATTACTTTAGGTGTAAGTAATAGCAGAACAGATATTAGATCACAACAACCTTTCCACCATATAATGATCCACTTCACGGGCCGGCTAGGCCTTTCTACCGATCCAAGCCAGTAGTTGCCGAAAACATGCGTTTACCCACCTGGACCCGATTCCTCCTCCTCCTCGCCACGGCTGGCGCGGGCGGCGGCCTCCTTGTTCTCGCCGCCAGCTACCTCTATCTGGCGCCGCAGCTCCCGCCTGCCAACCAGATTCGCGAGGTGGAATACCAGATCCCGCTGCGCATTTACAGCCGGGATATGAAGCTTATTTCAGAGTATGGCGAAAAGCGACGGCAACCGGTTTCCTATGACCAACTGCCTGAGTCGCTGGTGCAAGCCATCCTTGCCGCAGAAGACGAGCGCTTCTTCAGCCACAACGGCGTAGACCTGAAAGGGCTGCTGCGCGCGGCCGTGGAACTGGCCCGCTACCGTGAGATCCGCTCCGGCGGCTCCACCATCACCATGCAGGTTGCTCGTAACTTTTTCCTAGGCAGGGAACAGCGATTTCTGCGCAAATTCAACGAAATCGTGCTCGCCATCCAGATCGAGCGGGTACTCAGCAAGGAAGAAATCCTCGAGCTGTACCTCAACAAGATCTACCTCGGCCACCGTGCCTACGGCGCCGAGGCCGCCGCGCAGGTCTACTACGGCCAGTCCATCAGTGAGCTGAGCGTCGCCCAGCTGGCCATGATTGCCGGCCTGCCGAAGGCACCATCCGCCTACAATCCGATCACCAACCCGGAGCGCGCCCTGGTTCGACGCAACTGGATCCTGCTGCGCATGGAAGAAACCGGCGCACTCACCCAGGAAGAACGGCTTGCCGCCCAGCAGGCCCCGGTCACCGCCCGTTTCCATGCCGCAAAACCGGAAGTGGACGGCGCCTACTTTGCCGAGATGGTGCGCCTGCAAGCCATGGAGTTGCTTGACGACGATCTCTACACTGCCGGCATCCGCATCGTGACCACCCTGGACAGCGCTCGCCAGGCCAGTGCCGTCTCCGCTCTGCGTGAGGGGCTGCACAGCTACGATGAGCGCCACGGCTATCGTGGCCCACTGGCCGAACTGGACACCAGTGAGCTGCCCGAACTGCCGGCACTCACTGCCGCCAGCACGGAAGCCGCGCCTGAACAGGAAACACCTCCCTCCAGCGAAGACGAGGCCGAGCTGAAAAAGACCATTACCGGTCTGGACCCGAACATTGCCGCCTGGGCAGACAAGATCAAGGACCGCTCCCGCATCGGCCCGCTCACCCCCGCCATCGTGACCACCGTGGCGGAAAAACAGGCAGAATTACTGTTCCGTGACGGCAAGCGTGCCCAACTGGACTGGGACGACATTCGCTGGGCCCGCCCGTTCATCAATGACAAATATGTTGGTGATGAGCCAACCCGGGCAAGCCAGGTAATTGCCCCCGGACATGTCATCTACGTTCGCCCCGTCGGCAGCAAGGAGGAGCGCCGCTGGCGCCTGTCCCAGCTCCCCCGCGCCCAGTCTGCACTGGTTTCTCTGGACCCGCACAACGGTGCCATTGAAGCCATGCAGGGCGGTTACAGCTTTTCCGTTTCCAATTTCAACCGGGCAGTGCAGAGCAAACGCCAGGCTGGCTCGGTATTCAAACCCTTCGTGTACACCTCTGCCCTGGAAAATGGCTTCACACCGGCCTCCATTATCAACGACGCACCGGTGGTGTTCGACGACGAGAAACTGGAAACCGCCTGGCGGCCCACCGGCGCCAGCGGCAAGTTTTATGGCCCCACCCGCATGCGCGAGGCCCTTTACCGCTCCCTGAACCTGGTCTCCATCCGTATCCTGCGCCAGATCGGCATCAGCCAGGCCATGGGCACACTGGATCGGTTCGGCCTGCCCGCCGACACCTTCCAGCGCGACTTGTCGCTGGCACTGGGCAGCGCCAGCGTGACCCCCATGGAAATCGCCACGGCGTACAGCATCTTTGCCAACGGGGGTTACCGGGTTTCACCCTGGGGCATCCTGCGCATCGAAAAGGAAAACGGGGATGTGCTGTGGAAGGCACCGGACGTTGTCCTGTGCGAGAGAAGCCAGTGCCAGGAAGCCGATGACGGCAACGTGACTCTGGCCCCAGTGGAGGCTCCGCCCTCACTTGCCCAGGTTCTTCACAGCGACGCCCCTGAGAACACAGAGGATGCCAACAGCGAAGTCCTCCCTGTCCAGCCGCCCCCGGTAATGGCACCGCGGGTACTGGATGCACGCATTGCCTGGCTGATGAACTCCATGCTTCAGGACGTGGTACGTCGCGGCACCGGCCATATGGCTAACTCGCTGGGCCGGCGCGACCTGGCCGGCAAGACCGGGACCACCAATGACCAGGTGGATGCCTGGTTCTCCGGCTACTCCCCGGCACTGGTGGCCACGGTATGGGTCGGTTTTGACAATCCCACCACTCTGGGCTGGGGAGAATATGGCGGCAAGGCGGCACTGCCTATATGGATGAGCTACATGGGCCCGGCCCTGGAAGGGGTTCCGGACCAGCAGCTGGAACAACCCCGCGGCATCACCACTGTCCGCATCAATCCTGAAAATGGTCTACTGGCACGCCCGCAGAATCCTGACAGCGTCACCGAGTACTTCATCGAGGACCAGCTCCCCGAGCTGGAGCCCCCGCTGGGCCTTGCCGGCGGCAACAACGCGCCGGAGCAAATTTTCTGAAGCTGGATGCCGGACGCCCGATGCCGGACGTGAAGGCATAAAAAAACCGCCCTTCGGGGCGGTTTTTTTCGTCAGGCGTCTGGCCTCAGGCGTCCAGCGTCCTCACAACTCCGGGAAGATCTCGTCCAGGGAGTTGAGCGGGTAGTGGGACGGGTACCCCTTGCGGGCCACTCCGCTATCCACCGCCGCCTTGGCCACTGCTGCCGACACCGTGCCCAGCAGACGAGGGTCGTTGGGCTTGGGGATGATGTAGTCAGCACCGAAGGTCAGCGGCTCACCACCGTAGGCATCCAGCACCTCCTGGGGCGGCGCCGTGCGTACCAGCTCAGCAATGGCGTGCACGGCGGCGATCTTCATTTCCTCATTGATCGAGGTGGAACGCACATCCAGGGCGCCACGGAACATGTACGGGAAACACAGCACATTGTTCACCTGATTGGGAAAATCGGAGCGACCGGTGGCCACAATGGCATCGGCACGGGCCGCCTTGGCCACTTCCGGGCGAATTTCCGGATCCGGGTTGGCCAGTGCAAAGATCACCGGCTTGTCGGCCATCTTCTTGACCATTTCCGGTGTCAGCGTATCGGGACCGGACACCCCGATGAACACATCCGCACCCTCGATGGCATCATCCAGAGTGCGCTTGCTGGTATCGTTGGCCAGCGCCGCCTTGTACTGGTTCAGGTCGTCACGGCGGCTGTGGATCACCCCCTTTCGGTCCAGCACCAGGATATTTTCCTTGCGTGCGCCCATTTCGATAAGCAGCCGTACCGACGCTACGCCCGCCGCACCTGCGCCCACGCATACCACCTTGATGTCCTCGATGCGCTTCTTCTGGATTTCCAACGCATTGATCAGGCCCGCACAGACCACAATAGCGGTACCGTGCTGGTCATCGTGGAAAACCGGCACATCACACTGCTCCTTCAGGATCCGCTCGATCTCGAAGCATTCCGGGGCACGGATATCTTCCAGATTGATGCCACCAAAGGTGCGATGGATGCGCATCACGGTATCGATGAAGGCCTGGGAGTCCTCGGAGTCCACCTCGATATCGAACACATCGATACCCGCAAACAACTTGAACAGAATCCCCTTGCCTTCCATCACCGGCTTGGAGGCCAGTGCCCCCAGGTTGCCCAGGCCCAGAATGGCCGTGCCATCACTGATCACCGCCACCAGGTTACCCTTGGAGGTAAAACGGTATGCCAGCTCCGGCTCCCGCGCGATCTCGCGCACCGGCTCTGCCACACCCGGGCTGTAGGCCAGACTCAGGTCGCGACTGGTCGCCGCCGGCTTGGTCACCTCAACACTGATCTTCCCGGGGCGCGGCTTGGCATGATATTCCAAAGCCGCCGCTTTCAAATCCTCGGACATGGTGGTCTCCGCTGGTCCCTGTGAGGGATATACACTGTGTACGCAAGGTCAATAAAGCAAAAAGCACCCTGAGGGTGCTTTTTGCGGGTCATGATGTGGCGAAGAGAGGTGTTTAACCTTTCTTGCTGCGCATCACGCCGAAACGCTGCTTGAACTTGTCGATCTGGCCGCCGCTGTCAGCCTGCTTCTGCTTGCCGGTGTAGAAAGGATGGCAGGCAGAACATACGTCCAGAGACATGTCACCCGCACGGGTGGAACGGCTCTCGATCACGTTGCCACAGCTACAGGTATAGGTAGCTGCCTGGTATTCGGGATGGATCTCTGCTTTCATGGTCTTGCTCCGGTATGTGTCGCTACCTGCCTCTCCGACAGGCACCACACGGCTTGCGTCTGTAAAAAAGAAGGCGAATCATAGCAGCTTGGCCCCAATCCGCAAGCGCCGCGGCATCGTTGCCGCCAGAACCACCCGATACCAGGAACCCTCGTGTCAGCCCGACCCACACTGCAAATTGCCCTGCCGGTTCCCCTGCCAGGGTTGTTCGACTATCTCTACAAAGGCAGTGAACCGCCCTCACAGGGCTGCCGTGTACAGGTACCATTTGGGCAGCGCACCCTGATCGGCGTGGTCCACGGACACGGCAACAGCGACTACCCGAAGCTCAAAGCCATCAACACCGTTCTCGACACCACTCCAGTTATACCCGCCGAACTGTATGCATTGTGTGAAAGGGCCTCTCGCTACTACCACTACCCTCTGGGCGAAGTGCTCAGCGACGCCCTGCCTGCCCTGCTGCGCCAGGGTAACGACCCGCAAGCCAGCCAGGAAAAACGCTGGCAGCTGACCGAGCGCGGCCAGCACGTCCATGACGATCAGGTCCGGCGCGCGCCCCGGCAACTCCAGGCCCTGCAGGTACTGAGAGAACACCCCAAGGGGCTCAGCAGCGCCATGCTGGGCGCTCTGGAAGTGAGCCCGCAAGCGCTGGCCAGTCTGCGTGACAAGGGATGGGCAGAGCAGATCCTGCTGGACACACCGATGCCGACCCCGAGGGAAGTGCTCGCCGAACCCCCATTGCCGGCCAACGGAGAACAGCGCACTGCCATTCATGCCATCCAGGATGCCAGTGGTTTCACGCCCTTTCTTCTCGATGGCATTACTGGCAGCGGCAAGACCGAGGTGTATCTGCAGGCCATGGCGCCGGTACTGGCCAGCGGTAAACAGGTGCTGGTACTGGTGCCGGAAATCGGCCTGACACCACAGACCGTACAACGCTTTCGCCAACGCTTCGGCGTACCCGTCGTCACCCTGCACTCCGGCCTCACCGACCGTGAGCGCCTGGACAACTGGCTGGCGGCCCGGGATGGCAAGGCGCGAATCATCATCGGTACACGTTCGGCCATCTTCACGCCACTGGATCAAGCCGGCCTGATCATCGTCGACGAAGCCCACGATGGCTCGCTAAAACAACAGGATGGCTTTCGCTACCATGCCCGCGACCTGGCCACCTGGCGCGCCCAACAGCTGGACATCCCGGTGGTGCTGGGCAGCGCAACCCCTTCCCTGGAAACCCTGCAGCTGGCCCGCGACGGTCGTTTCAGCTGGCTGAAACTGACGCGCCGGGCCACCGAACAACAACGCCCGCACATCGAGATTCTGGACGGCACCCTGGCGCCCCCCAATCAGCCCTTGCTGCCCACCTCCCTGCAGGCTATCAAGCAATGCGTCAACGACGGCAACCAGGCCCTGGTGTTCATCAACCGGCGCGGCTACGCCCCCATGATTCTCTGCCAGGACTGCGGCTGGCAGGCGGAATGCAAACGCTGCGACAGCTTCCTTACCTGGCACCGCAGCGAGAACAGCCTGCGCTGCCATCACTGCGACAGCCAACAGCGCGTCCCGGCCCGCTGCCCGGACTGCGGCTCCAGCGCCATCCATGAAGCCGGTAGTGGTACCGAAAAGCTCACTGAACTGCTGGAACAGTCCCTGCCCGTACCCATCATTCGGGTGGACCGGGACGCCACCCGGCGCAAGGGCGAACTGGACGCCAAACTGGCCACCATCCGCAAGGGGGAACCGGCCGTACTGGTGGGCACTCAGATGCTTGCCAAGGGTCACCATTTCCCGAAGCTGGCCCTGGCGGTCATTCTGGATATGGACGCCGGTTTTCTCAGTGCCGACTTCCGCGGCCCGGAGCAAGCCGCCCAGCTGCTGCTGCAGGTGGCCGGCCGCAGCGGCCGGGAAGGCAAGGGCCGGGTACTGCTGCAAAGCCGACACCCGGACCACCATCTGCTGCAGCTGGCCGCCAGCGGCGACTACCCCGCCCTGGCCAGTGCCCTGCTGGAAGAGCGGCGCATGGCCGCCCTGCCACCGTTTGGTCATCTGGCCCTGTTTCGCTGCGAGGCCATGACCCTGGGCAAGGCCATGAACTTCCTGCAGGAGCTGGCCGTGCAGCAGGTCGCCCCCGGGGTGAATGTGCTTGGCCCGGTACCCGCCCCCATGGAAAAACGCGCCGGCCGCTACCGCGCCCAACTGCTATTGCAAAGCCCCCAGCGCGGCCCGCTACACCAGACCCTGGACGCCCTTCTGGCCACCGCCCGCAGCCTGCCCCAGGCCCGCCAGTGCCGCTGGCACGTGGATGTGGATCCGATTGATATGCTGTGACAACGCATCACGCAGCATGCTCCACGCAACACGCCAAAGCCCCGCGTGATGCGTGATGCGTGTTGCGTGCTGCGTAACCAGCCCTTTTCCCGTACAATCGCCGGCCAGTCAAACGGCCCCGACGGACCCCATGAAAGAACGCCTGATTACCCTGATTGAAGACGCCCTCGACACCCTGATTGCCGACGGCACTCTGCCCGCCGATGCCAAGCGCCCGGTGCAAATCGACCGCACCAAGGACAAGAGCCACGGTGATTTCGCTACCAATATCGCCCTGATGCTGGCCAAGCCTGCCGGCATGAAGCCCCGCGATCTGGCCGAAAAGGTGATTGCCGCCCTGCCCCAGGACAGCGCCATCGCCAAAACCGAAATCGCCGGCCCCGGCTTCATCAATTTCTTCCAGGCCAGCGACTGGCTCAACAGTCTGCTGGATCAGGCCCTGGGCGACGAACATCTGTCCGTGGCCCGTCCGGAGCAGGCGCAGACCGTGGTGGTGGATTACTCTTCCCCCAACCTGGCCAAGGAAATGCACGTGGGGCATCTGCGCTCCTCCATCATCGGTGATGCCGTGGTGCGCACCCTGGAATTCCTTGGCCACAAGGTGGTACGCCAGAATCACGTGGGCGACTGGGGCACCCAGTTCGGCATGCTGCTGGCCTATCTGGACGAGCAGAAACACGAAGAAAGCGCCGCGGAACTGTCCAGCGAACTGAGCGACCTGGAAGGCTTCTATCGCGCCGCCAAGCAGCGCTTTGACGAATCCGAAGAGTTCGCCACCCGCGCCCGCGGCCTGGTGGTCAAACTGCAGGCCCATGACCCGGAATGCCTGAAGTTGTGGAGCGAGTTCAACAGCGTCTCCCTGAGCCACTGCCAGGCAGTTTACGATCGCCTCGGTGTCAGCCTGACCGCTGATGACGTGCGCGGTGAAAGCGCCTACAACGACGACCTGTCCCAGGTTGTCGCCGATCTGGATGCCAAAGGCCTGCTCAGCGAAGACCAGGGTGCCCAGTGCGTGTTCATGGACGAGTACAAGAACAAGGACGGCGACCCTCTGCCAGTCATCGTGCAGAAAGCTGATGGGGGCTATCTCTATGCCACCACGGATCTAGCCGCCCTGCGCTACCGCGCCAACACCCTGGGTGCGGACCGCATGCTCTACTTCGTAGACCAACGCCAGGCCCTGCACTTCCAGCAGATGTTCAGTCTCTCCAAGCTGGCCGGCTTCGTACCGGAAAGCACCGAGCTGTCGCACATGGGCTTTGGCACCATGAACGGCCCGGACGGTCGCCCGTTCAAGACCCGTGATGGCGGCACCGTCAAGCTCATCGACCTGCTCAACGAGGCCGAAGAGCGTGCTTATGCGCTGGTGAAGGAAAAAAACCCGCAGCTGGACGAAGAGGAACTGCGCAGCATTGCCCGTGCCGTGGGTATTGGCGCAGTAAAATATGCGGATCTGTCCAAGAACCGCAGCAGCGATTACATCTTCAACTTCGATCAGATGCTCAGCTTTGAGGGCAACACGGCACCCTATCTACTCTACGCCTACACCCGGGTAGCCAGCATCTTCCGCAAGGCCGAGCTGGACATGAGCCAGGTCAGCGGCCCGTTCCAGCTTCAGGAAGAGGCAGAACAAGCGCTGGCTGCACGACTGGTGCAATTCGGCGAAGTCCTGCAGAGTGTGGCTGACAAGGGCCTGCCCAACCTGCTGTGCCTTTACCTGTATGAGCTGGCAGGCCTGTTCTCCAGCTTCTACGAGCACTGCCCGATCCTCAACAGCGAGGATGAGGCCCTCAAGCAGAGCCGCCTGAAACTGGCCGCATTGACTGCCCGCACCCTGAAACAGGGCATGGAACTGCTGGGCCTGACGCCACTCGAACGGATGTAACTGACACCCCGACGCAATCCCAGGAAGGACCATGGCGAAGAACACCCGACGGGGCGCCAGCCGCAGCCCCGCCAAAAAGAAGAAAGCACAACGACAGGTACCCGGCTGGGTATGGCTGTTTACCGGCCTGATGGTGGGGCTTTTCATCGCGTTCCTGTTTCATCTGGGCAACACCCAGCTGCAGCAGGGCGGCAAACCCATCGCCGGCACCAACAAGCCGAAAGCGCAGACAGAGAAACCGGCGGCAAAGCAGGAGGAGCCCCAAACCGGGGATGATTCACCGCAATTCGATTTCTATGCGGTGCTGCCGAAGATGGAAGTCATTGTGCCGCAAAACGAATCTGACACCGGCACACGGAATACGGCCACTCGCAAGCCCAAGGACACCCCGCGTCAGACCAGCACGGAGTCTGGCACCCGCAACAGCAATGAAAAATACCTGCTCCAGGCGGGCAGCTTCCGGCGCAACGAGGATGCGGACCGTCGTCGTGCCGAATTGATCCTGAAAGGCTTCGAAGCCTCTATCCAGTCCGTGGATCTGGAAAGCGGCGACAGCTGGCACCGGGTCATGATCGGCCCCTACAACAACCTCAATGCCATGCACCGCGCCCAGGACCAACTGGCCAGCAACGGCATCGAAACCCTGCCGATCAAGATGAAAAAATAGGCCGCCTGACGCTGGATGCCTGACGCCCGACGCAAAGCCGCGACGGCCATCAAGGCAACAGCAGCGAGTCGCGAGTAACGAGTTTCGAAAACCGGAAATATTGCTTATCGTTACCCGTGACTCGCAACACGTTTGCGTGCAACAAAAACAATACGCACCCCCTCTGTGGGAGCTTGCCTGCAAGCGATTAGCCTCCAACCAATGCCGAATCGCTTGCAGGCAAGCTCCCACAGCAAATTCCACCTCCGGGTAACGGCATCCACCCAACGCCGGAGCGCGGCCACCAGCCTTTCAGACCCGACGACACCAACCCGCGCAGCTATTCACTGTTAACTATTCACTATTAACTGCTTTCCGACGCTTGAATCCCCCCGCCCAAGCCCCACATCAGCAGAATCACCATGAAAGGAGTTTGATGTGACCACGATTGTATCCGTACGCCGCGGCAATAGCGTTGTTATCGGCGGTGACGGCCAGGTGTCACTGGGCAATACCGTCATGAAAGGGAATGCCCGCAAGGTTCGTCGGCTATACCACGGCAAGGTGATTGCCGGTTTTGCCGGCGGCACCGCTGACGCCTTCACCCTGTTCGAACGCTTCGAAGCCCAGCTGGAAAAGCACCAGGGCCATCTGGTCCGTGCTGCTGTAGAGCTGGCCAAGGACTGGCGCACCGACCGCGCCTTGCGTCGCCTGGAGGCCCTGCTGGCCGTGGCTGACAAGGAAGCGTCTCTGATCATCACCGGCAATGGCGATGTCATCGAACCCGAAGATGACCTGATCGCCATCGGCTCCGGCGGCCCCTTTGCCCAGGCCGCCGCCACCGCCCTGCTGCATAACACCGAGCTGGAAGCCCAGGATATCGTCGCGAAGAGTCTGACCATCGCCGGCGACATCTGCGTGTTTACCAACCAACAGCAAACCATCGAAGAATTGAACTGGTAATCCAATGTCCAACCTGACCCCGCGCGAAATTGTTCAGGAGCTGAACAAACACATTGTCGGCCAGTCCGCCGCCAAGAAATCCGTTGCCCTGGCCCTGCGCAACCGCTGGCGGCGTATGCAGTTGCCCGCCGAGATGCGCGCCGAAGTCGCGCCCAAGAACATTCTCATGATCGGCCCCACCGGCGTGGGCAAGACCGAGATTGCCCGGCGCCTGGCCAAACTGGCCGATGCCCCCTTCCTGAAAGTGGAAGCCACCAAGTTCACCGAAGTGGGCTATGTGGGCCGTGATGTGGAATCCATCATTCGCGACCTGGTAGAAATGGCCATCAAGTTACTGCGAGAAAAGGCCATTGCCCGGGTCGGCAGCCAGGCGGATGACGCCGCCGAAGAACGCATCCTTGATGCCCTGCTGCCCAGTGCCCGCGGCGAGGAACAGAGCAAGACCGACAACGCCACCCGCCAGATCTTCCGCAAGAAGCTGCGTGAAGGGGAACTGGACGACAAGGAAATCGACATCGATGTGGCCGCCAACCCGGCCGGCATCGAGATCATGACCCCGCCGGGCATGGAAGAGATGACCAGCCAGCTGCAGCAGATGTTCTCCCGCATGGGTGGCAACCAGCAGCGCAAGACCCAGAAGCTCAAAGTGCGTGAAGCCTACCGTCTGATCCGCGATGAAGAAGCCGCCCGCCATGTCAACGAAGACGAACTCAAAGTGCAGGCCATCGATGCCGTGGAAAACAACGGCATCGTCTTTATCGATGAGATCGACAAGGTGGCCAAGCGCGGCGAGAGCGGTGGCACCGACGTGTCCCGTGAAGGGGTGCAGCGCGATCTGCTGCCGCTGATCGAAGGCTGCACCGTATCCACCAAGTACGGCATGGTAAAAACGGATCACATCCTGTTCATCGCTTCTGGCGCCTTCCACCTGGCCAAGCCCAGCGACTTGATCCCGGAGCTGCAGGGTCGCCTGCCGATCCGGGTGGAACTCAGCGCCCTGAGCCCGGAAGATTTCCAGCGCATTCTCACCGAGCCGAAATGCTCGCTCACCGAGCAATACAAGGCCCTGCTGGACACCGAAGGCCTGAACCTGGAAATTACCGACGACTGTATCCGTCGCATCGCTGAAGTGGCCTGGCAGGTCAACGAGCGCACCGAGAATATCGGCGCCCGTCGCCTGCACACCGTAATGGAAAAGCTGCTAGAGGAAATCAGCTTCGACGCCGACGACCTGGCCACCCAGTACCACGACAAACCGCTGGTACTGGACGCGCAAGCCGTGGATCGCTATCTCGGCGAGCTGGCCGATGACGAAGACCTGAGCCGGTATATTCTGTAAACGCGGCACGCAACACGCATCATGCATCACGCCTTTCTGCGTGCCAGCGTGATGCGTGGTGCGTGCTTGCGTCTCCCTTTGCTATTATCCCCGCCGGAGGAAAACTCATGACTGCCGGCGAACAGCTTCAACACTATCTCGATCGATTCTTTTCCCTGCGCCAGCACGGTGACGATGCGGTGTTTCTGGCCCGTTTGCGCCGCCTGCAGGACTGGCAGGGTGAGCGCCTGAAAAACACCCATGCTCACCTGCTGGAAGACCCGGTCACCGCCGAGGGCATCCGCTTTCTGCTGGAAGAGGTGTATGGCGGCCGCGAACTGCTGCCCGTGGCCCGGGAAATCCGCCGCGCCCTGCCCAAGGCCATGAAACTGCTCCCGGACAAGGTCATGATCACGTCCGCAGCGGCCCTGGAGGCCGCCATCCTGACCCAGGAGCTGGATGAGGCGGTGACCGAGTTGCTCGGCGAGGAACTGGATCAACCGATCACGGAAATGACCTATCTCAAGGGTTTCCGCCAGGATCATCACCGCGAAGACCGCCTGCGTCAGCTACAATTGGTTGCTGAATTGGGCCATCGACTGGACCGTTACGTCCGTTCGCGTATGCTGCTGACCACCTTCCGGATGGTACGTAAACCCGTTCATGCGGCGGGCTTTTCGAACCTGTATGATTTCATGGACCGCAGCTTCCGGGTCATGAAGCCGGTGCCCAGCGTGGGCCTGCTGCTGGAGCAGCTGGCTGCTACGGAATCGGCCATCATGGACCGGGTTTACGATCACCACCCGTCACCGTTTGAGACTCAACATGCCTGATAACGATAAGGTCACACACTTCGGCTACCAGCAGGTACCGTGGCAGGAAAAACAGCAGAAAGTGGCCGGCGTGTTCCGCTCTGTCGCAGGCAAGTACGATGTGATGAACGACCTGATTTCCATGGGCAGCCACCGCATCCTCAAACGCATGACCATTGAACTGGCCGGCATCCGCCCCGGTCAGTCCGTGCTGGATCTGGCCGGCGGCACCGGCGATCTGGCCATCAAGTTTTCCCGCCTGGTGGGTGAAACCGGCAATGTGGTACTGGCAGACATCAACGATGCCATGCTGGAAGTTGGCCGCGACCGTCTTATTGATGCCGGCTGCAGCCACAACACCCAGGTAGCCCAGGTGAACGGCGAATGCCTGCCGTTTGAAGACAACACCTTCCACTGCATCACCATCGCCTTTGGCTTGCGCAACATCACCGACAAGGACGCCGCCCTGCGTTCCATGCTGCGGGTGCTCAAGCCTGGCGGTCGCCTGCTGGTACTGGAATTCTCCACCCCGACCAATAAGGCACTGGCCAAGGCCTACGACGCCTACTCCTTTGCCGTGTGGCCGAAGCTGGGCAAGCTGATCGTTAACGACGCCGACAGCTACCAGTATCTGGCCGAGTCCATCCGCATGCACCCTGACCAGGACACGCTTCAGGGGATGATGGATCAAGCAGGCTTTGCCCGTACCGAATATTTCAACATGCTCGGCGGCATCGTCGCCCTGCATCGCGGCTTCAAGTTTTAGGGGGCTGCTGATGAGCCTGAAAGACCAATCCCGCTCCCCCGGCCTGATCTCCACCACTGCCCTGGCCACGGTGGAACGGGCCATCAACACAGCCTTGCGCACCGATCCCGCCACTGCGGCCAAAGTGGCCATGCATTCAGGCCGCCTGGTTGCCATTGAAGTGACCCTGCCGCCCATGGCGGTGTACGCCCTGATCGTGGAAGACGGCATTGAGTTGTACCACCGCAGCGATGCCACCGCAGATGTGGCCGTCAAGGGCAGCCCCATGGATCTGGCCGCCCAGCTGCTGGACTGGAACACCCGCCCGGGGGTTATTGGTGGGCCCGTGCAGATCACCGGGAACAGTGAGCTGCTTCAGGAGCTGCAGGAGCTGGCCCAGGGGCTGCACATCGACTGGGGGGCCCTGCTCGAGCCGCTGACCGGCTCTGAACTGGCCCAACAGATCGACTACGGCGCCCGCCAGTTGTTCGGTTGGGCCAGGCAGGCCGCCGGTCGACTGGTGGATCAGCTGGGCGACTATGTGGGTAATGAATCCGGCCTCATCCCCCAGCGCCGCGAGGTCTATGAGTTTGGTCAGGACGTGGATGAGCTGCGTATGGATGTGGACCGGCTGGACGCCCGGATCCAACGCCTGCGTGCCGCCGACAACGCCGCCCGCACAGGGAGCCCTGATCACTAATGCTCCCCGTTACCCGTATTCTGGTAGTCACCCATGTGGTGTGCCGCTACCGCCTGCTGGCTCTGCTGCCCGCCCACCCATTGCGCAACCTGCTGATTGCATTGTCCTTCCTGATCCCCTCCAGCTGGATAGGCACGGGCAAACTCAGCGAGGGTGAGCGACTGCAGAAAGCCCTGGAGCAGCTGGGTCCCATCTTTATCAAGTTTGGCCAGCTGCTTGCCACCCGCCAGGATATGCTGCCTCCGGAATGGACCGCCGCCCTGGCACGGCTCCAGGATCAGGTCGCCCCGTTTGATGGCGAGCAGGCCCGAGCCCTGGTGGAAGCCAGCCTGGACCAACCTTTCGATGCAGTCTTTGAAGACTTTGACACCACCCCCCTAGCCGCGGCATCCGTGGCCCAGGTGCACCCGGCCACACTGAAGAACGGCCAGCATGTGGTGGCCAAGATCCTGCGTCCCACCATTCGCCCGGTGGTGGAACGGGATCTGAAAGTCATGGCCTTCGGGGCCCGCTGGCTTGAACGCCTGTGGCGTGACGCCCGTTACTTCCGCCCGGCACAGGTGGTGGCCGACTACCGCGACATCATTCTTGGCGAACTGGACCTGGCCGCCGAAGCCCGCAACAGTGAAGCCATGCGCCGGCATTTCCTGTTCAGCCCACTGCTCTACATCCCGGCCATTCACCTGGAGTACTCCAGCGCCACCGTAATCATCATGGACCGGATCAACGGCATCCCGGTGAATGATATCGAGCGTATCAAGGCCGCCGGCATTGATCCAAAAGTGCTGGCCGAACGCGGCGTGGAAATCTTCTTCTCACAGGTATTCCGCTTCAATCTGTTCCATGCGGACATGCACCCGGGCAACATTTTCGTCAACCCGGAACATCCGGAATCGCCCCAGTATATGGCGGTGGACGCAGCCATTGCCGGACGGTTGTCGAAAGAGGACCTGAATATACTGGGCCGCATGGTACTGGCAGTCATGCGCGAGGATTATAGCGGCCTGGTGGACGCGGTAATCCGCGCCGGCTGGAACCGCGCCCCCATTGATCGCCCCCGTTTTGAGCGGGCTGTGATCGACCTGGTGGAACCGGTTCGCTCAGCCCAGCTGGATCAGCTCGAGTTCGCCCCACTGGTGATGAAGCTGTTTGATCTGGCCCGCAATTACCATATCGAGATGCCAGTGCAGTACATCCTGCTGATGAAGACCCTGGTGCATATCGAAGGCCTGGGCCGCAGCATCTATCCGCAGCTGGATATCTGGAACACCGGCCGCCCACTGCTGGAAGCCTGGATGATGGCCGAATACGGCCCCAGCGCCACCCTGAAGAAGCTGCAGAACCGGCTACCGGAATGGACCGCCCAACTGCCGGACATGCCCGACCTGCTGCGCGATGGACTGGAAACCCTGCGCGATCTGCCCTACCAGCATGATCGCCTGGAAGCCCGGCTGGAACAGCAACTGGTACGCCATCGTCACAAGTTGATGGCCGGCGTGTCTGGATTGGGCTGTGCCGGTGCCGCCCTGTGGTTGGCCAATCCTTACAGCTGGCCGCTGGCTGCGGCAGCTCTGGTACTGGTGAGCTGGGGCTGGCGGCGCTAGACTGTGAAATCCCTTGCCGTGGCGCACTCATCACGGCAAGCCGGAAGCGGCAGCGTTCATGCCACTTACTGAAAACCTGCAGAAAAACGTCAACTATGTCAGATATTCTCAGCCAGCTTCATCAGGTACTGGAATCCCGCAAGGGCGCCGATCCGGACAGCTCCTACGTGGCCAGCCTGTATGCCAAGGGCCTCAACAAGATTCTCGAGAAAGTTGGCGAAGAGGCCGTGGAAACCCTTCTTGCCGCCCGTGATGCGGAAATCAGTGGCGACAACAAGGCCCTGATCAGCGAGACCGCGGATCTGTGGTTCCATAGTCTGGTCATGTTGGCCAAACTGGGGGAGCACCCGGACAAGGTCCTGGCAGAACTGGAGCGCCGTTTCGGCCTGTCCGGCCATGACGAAAAAGCCTCGCGCACACACAAGCACTGACGCAGGCAACACACTAATAAAGCGGAGAGTTACCCATGTTATCCGGTATCAGCATCTGGCAGTTACTGATCCTTCTCGCCATCGTGGTCCTGTTGTTTGGCACCAAGAAACTGCGCAACATTGGCGGCGACCTGGGCGGCGCGGTCAAAGGGTTCAAGAGCGCCATGAAAGACGGCGAAGAAGAGCAGGACCAGAAACGTCTTGCCGAGGAAGACGAGAAAACCACAGCCAACACCACAGAATCCAAAGAAAAGGATCAGGCGTAACCCACCGTCTGAATTCCGGTCGAGGCTGCAATGTTTGATATCGGTTTTGCCGAACTCACCCTGATCTTCATCATCGGTCTGGTGGTCCTGGGCCCCGAGCGATTGCCAACCGTGGCCCGCACCCTGGGGCACTGGCTGGGTCGTGCCCGCTCCACGTTCAACAACCTGAAGAACGAACTGGAAAAGGAAGCGGTCACCAAGGACATGCGCGAACGCATGGAGAAGCAGATGCGGGAAATGGGGCTGGACGAAGCCAGCATCCGTGAAGCCAGGGAAAGCCTGCTCAGCCCCGACGAGATTGCCCGGGCTCGCCAGCCTGCAGGCAGCGAAGAAAACCGTATCCAGCCGCCTTCCAACCAGGACGCCCAGGACCCGACACGCAATGACTGACGCCAGCACCGATACCGGCCAGCCACTGATTGCCCACCTGCTGGAACTGCGCAACCGATTGCTCAAGGCGCTGGTTGCTGTCTTTGTCGTCTTTCTCGGCCTGTTTTATTTTTCCCGCGAACTCTACACCCTGATCGCGCGGCCATTGATGGAAGCCATGCCGGAAGGCACCAGCATGATTGCCACGGGTGTGGCAGCGCCGTTCCTGGCCCCGTTCAAGCTAACACTCTACCTGAGCGTGTTTGTGGCCATGCCTTTCATTCTCCACCAGGCATGGGCCTTCGTGGCACCCGGTCTGTACAAGCATGAAAAGAAACTGGCGGTACCCCTGCTGGCCAGCAGCGTCATGCTGTTCTACGGCGGCGCCAGCTTTGCCTACTTTGTGGTGTTCCCGCTGATGTTCCAGTTCTTCACCGCCATTGCTCCGGAAGGCGTGGCCGTGACCACCGATATCAGCAGCTACCTGGACTTTGTGCTGGCGCTCTTTCTGGCCTTTGGCCTCGCCTTCGAGCTGCCAATCGCCATTGTCCTTCTGGTGAGTACCGGCGCGACTACAGTGAAAAAGCTCAGTGCCGCTCGCGCCTATGTGGTGGTGGGCTGCTTTGTGCTCGGCATGCTGCTGACCCCTCCCGACGTGATCAGCCAGACCCTGCTGGCCTTGCCCATGTGGTTCCTGTTTGAAATGGGATTGCTGGCAGCCCGACTGGTCGAGAAGAAGTCCGCCACCGACGCGCCATAGCGACAATGGTGGCGGCCTGCCCCCACTGCTGCCCCACATTTTCAGCCCCCCCCTCTTTGGGACAGGCCCCCTTCCTTTGTGGGAGCTTGCTTGCAAGCGAATTCGGCCCTTGCCAACACGTCTTCGCCTGCAAGCAAGCGCCTACCCGGGAAGAGCCTACGGAAGCTGGGCAACGGCATCTGAAAATTGGCTCGTCGCCAATTCATGTCTTCATATCACGAAAGACCCTGCCGGAATGTCAGCCCCGCTGTGCTCAGTCAAGCAGACACAAACCGTGGGACAGCAGTGACTTACCCGCCCCGGGTGCTGTGGCGAGATTGCTGATACGCAGCCAGTCTCTTTCTGTCGGCGCCGACCAGCGCCCCATCATCAGAAAGTGTAGCCCCGCTCCGGGCTGCCTGGCGGCGCAGGGTTTTCCAGCGGCGGCAACACCGGCGCGTCCGGGGTATCCGGTGCGACGGGTGGCTCACTGGGCTGGGGGGGCTGGGCGGCACAGCCCTGCTCATCGAGAAAGTCCACAATACGCTGCTGTACCGCCGGGTCCCGTGTACTCTGCCCGTGGCTGCCATGCAGGGGCTGGAAAGTTTTGGGCGCTTGTGCTGCCGCGTACAGACGCTCTCCGTGGGCGTAAGGCACCACCTCATCCTCATCACTGTGCATGACCAGTAACGGCGTCGGCCCGATGGCCACAATCCGCTGCTCCGGGTCCTGTTCACGCTCAGGCATGCCAGGCACCACCAACCAACGGAAAGGCCACAGCAACCAACTGGTTTTCATGATGTCGCTGGTAATGTCCCTGTAGCTGGCAAACGCGGCCTCCAGTACCACGCAATCAGCAGCCTGGGCATTGTCTTGCTCTCCCAGCACCGTGGTCGCCAGTGCGCCTCCAAGGCTTTGTCCGAACACCACCAGCGGGCCCTCTGTACGCCTTGCGGTGCGCAGCCAGTCCAGCCCCAGCTGTACATCCGCATAAACCTCTGGCAGACGCGGCTTTCCCTCCGACAGGCCGTAACCACGATAATCCAGCAGAAAGACGTTGTAGCCACGCGCGGGCAACCAGTGCACATTAGCCAGGTGAGTACTGATGTTCTGCGCGTTACCGTGCAGATAGTAGACTGTGCCGCGCACGGGCTCATCGCCGGACGCAGGCAGCCACCAGCCATGGATGCGCAAGCCCCGCGGGTGTATCAGCACGATATCCTCGTACTTCAATCCCTGATTCTCGGGGTTCTGCACCCAGGGAGACATGGGATAGAAGAACAGCTTGCTACAACCGGACAGCCACAAACTCGCCAGCCCGACTGCGATTAATCGAAGTACCATCGCCATTGCAGTTTGAACTCATTCTCGCCATCGCCACGCCAGCCTTCCCGTTCAAAGGAGGCCCGCAACCCATGTTGTCGCGTCATGGCCCACTGCACCGAAAAGGTGGACGTGTAACGGTAGACGTCATTGGTAAAATAATGACCGACACTGCCAAGCTGCCACTGCCAATCTCCCCGGCGATACAGCAAGCCGGTATCCACACCGGCCCCGGGAGTGACAAAGCTATCGAAGGCACTGTTGTTCTCCAGCCGGAAACTGGACAGCAGATAGGGCTGCCAGTTACCCCATAGCCAGCTGGCGCCCGCGCCCCCCTGTACATAACGCACCAGTCTGCGGCGTTCAGCCCACGCCCGCTCCAGCCCACCTTCCACGTACCAGCTCAGAGGTTTGATAAAGCGGTTACGGGGTGCCAGGGAGCGAATGCTCACCACACCCAACTCTTCCAGCTTGGGGTCGCCGGAATCGGTACTACGCAGCGTCAGGTCAATCCCTTCGATCTGCGCACCACGCAGAAAGCCATAGGGGTTATCCAACAGATCATGATAAGTCAGCCGATAGCTCAATTCACCAAAGTCCTGATTGCCATCACGCTGGCCGCCGCTGGCCGCCAGCATCTGGGTCCCGTGTCCTTTTTCCGGAGGCTGGGCATCCACGGTTTCCGGCATCTCCACCGCAGGTAGCCCGTTCATGGCAGAAAGCAGGGCAAAGGAATCCCCCGCCACCTTGTCGGTTCGTTCTTCCTTGCGGTACTTGAGGCGCAGGTAGCGATAGGCCACCGTGACCATGAGCGACTGCTCCTGCTCACTGGCCGCCAGAAAACCCTCGCTCTCCAGCAGGCCTGGGTCTTCTGCCAATCGACGAGACAGAGCCTGCTGGGCCCCGCTCAACTGTTGGCGCAGGTTATCCAGCTCAACGGCTTTGGAAGGGCGATAGTGGCGCTCACTGATAAAACCGGCGTCATCCAGGGCCCGCACGGTATTCACCGGCACTTCCGCGAAACGCAGGTCGTCCAGCAAATGGGAGCCCGGCCGGGCCACCTCCATCAGCTCCAGCAGCCTGAACGAGCAGTTTTCATCAAAGAAGTAATAATCGAAATTGATATCCTTGAGCTCCCACAGGTGCTCAATCAGCCAGTCCATTTCCTGCTGATCCAGGTCCAGGGTGTATTCCCACATGTCCCGATTTTCCATGTGCGAGTATTCCTGGATCTTCTGCACATAGGGCACCAACGCAAAACGGCCGGGATACCCCCCGGCAAGGCCGCGATAGATATAAAACAGTGAATTGTCGTCTGCCATGGCAACGGCGCCGAAATTCACCGCCCAGGACAACCAGACAGACGCATCCTCCCCCTGATCCAGACGGAGCAGGGTGTGTCCAAACATGGAAGAGGGGCTGTTCAGGTAGGCGGCAGGAAAGACCAACACCGCCCGGCTGGCCGTCACGGCCTGGCGCCACTCCTGATAATCGTCACAGTGCGCCAAGGGCGCAGCATCCTGCCAGCCCAGCTGCGCGGAAAAGAAACGGTAGCGGGCAGGAAAACGGCAGCGGGCCTCAGCCCCTGCAGGCGCCAATGCCTCCCGGCTGGCAACCAGTTCCGCCAGGGGATCATCTGCGCCGACATCAGAAAAAAAGAATTGCTCATCATCCACATAACTGCGATGACGATCACGCAGGGTTGCACCGGGATTGATATGCAACAACGCCTGCCAGCGAGGCTGCGCGGCAAGTTCCTTGTCAGAAGGAGAAGCAGAAACGGTTGCGCACCAGCACAACAGCAAACTCAGGAAAACCGCACGCATTGAAAAGATCCGTCAGACCGGCAAGTAATCAGCAATCCGGCAAGCATGCCAGACAAACAAAGCCCCGCCGAAGCGGGGCTTTGATTCAAACCTGAAAGTAGACCTTACACAAGGTACTTGGACAGGCTCTGGTCTTTCTTCATCACGTCAGTGATGGACGCCATGACGTCTTCTGCAGTCACGTCCTGATGCGGGAAGATGGCTGCAAAGTTTTCGTGCATTACCGCATTGAAGTGTGCACGGTCAGAGGCCTCGATACCCATGGATACAGACAGGGCAGTCAGGGCTTCGCCTTCACCGGTGGCCATATCCTGGGCCACTTCTTCCATCACACCGGTCATGCCGAGCAGGCTCTGGCCGCTGTAGGTCAGTGCGCCACTGGTGTCACAACCATTGGTACCGGTAGTCATGCCGAAGGTGGCGTTACCGGAAGTACCGTTCACGATGGTCGCCAGCAGGTGCATGGGCATACCGGACTGGCCTTCAAACAGCAGGTTACCCCAACCACAGCCCGGGCCACCCGGCGCCACAGCCATGGCAGAAGAAGATGCGCCCAGCATGGCAGCAGCAATCAAAGTCTTTTTCATCCTGAATACCTCCACGTTTTTATAAAATCATCCCTGGGGATGCAGATCAGGCTAGCCTGCATCGCACGGCAGATATAGGGCAATCCACCGGTGCTCTCCCCGTCACCCTTTCCAGGCAACTGATCTCATCATAAACAAGGGTGACACCTTTGCAACACGAATGTGTCACTCCGTCACGACTCCAGTAAAAAGGTCACAGGGCCATCATTGACCAAAGAAACCTGCATATCTGCCGCAAAAATCCCGGTTTCCACATCCACCCCCTCAGCACGCAGGCAGGACACCGCATGGTCATACAGCCGCTGTCCCTGCTCCGGATCGGCTGCCCGTGAGAAGCTCGGACGGCGCCCCTTGCGGGTGTCCGCCGCCAAGGTGAACTGAGATACCGCCAACAGTGAGCCGCCCACATCGCGTACGTCCAGATTCATTTTCCCCTCCGTGTCGGCAAAGATCCGGTAGCCCACAATACGTTGCGCCATCCGCGCCACCGAAGTCTCTTCGTCATGGGTCTCGATCCCGATCAACAACAACAGTCCATGCGCAATTTCACCCACCGTCACCTTGTCCACCTGGACCTGCGCTTGCGCCACCCGCTGAATCAACACCTTCACGCCATCACCCTTTTGTGTATCCGTTTCACCGCCTCCACCAGCGCATCGGCAATCGCAGGATGGGAGGCCGAATGAGCACCGCCGGCCACCTTGGTCAGCACGCTGTTGGGGAGTATTTCGTGCAGGGTTTCTGCCTGATCCATCGGACAGACAAAATCCCGGTCGCCGTGAATAATTTCCACAGGCAAGACAATGCCTGCACATGCATCCAGCAAGGGCTGCTCGAGAAAACCCTGATGACGGAAGTAATGCACCTCCTGGGTGGCCATGCACAGCTCATCATCCCCGCCCGGCCCGGCAGGCAGTGGCGACATCCCTGCCAGCACCGCTTCCCAGTTACACCAGTGGCGGGCAAACTCACGGGCCTGCGGCCCGGCCAACCCCTCGGCATAACGCTCGAGCAGATTGCCCGGGAACGCCGCCACCGGCGCATTGACCGCTTTCCACTCCCGCGGAAACAGTCTGGCAGCACCACTGGCCGTGTACAGCCAGTCCATGTCCTGCTGTCGACACAGGAACACGCCTCGCAGCACCATCCCCAGCACCCGGGAAGGATGCGCCACCGCGTACGCCAGACCCAGAGTCACCCCCCAGGAGCCGCCAAACAGCAGCCAGCGATCAATCCCGAGATAGGCGCGCACCGCCTCAAGATCTGCCACCAGATGCATCGTGGTATTGTTGCGGGTCTCGGCCAATGGGCGGCTTTGACCCGCACCACGCTGATCCAGCAAGATAATGCGAAATTCCCGGGGATCAAAAAAACGGCGCTGAACAGGAGAGCTCCCTCCGCCAGGGCCACCATGCAGGACGACAACTGGCACCCCGTCAGGATTGCCACTTTCTTCCACATACAACTGATGACCATCACCGACCGGCAGGTAAAACGCGTGGTGACAGTCAATAAAAGGAAACAGGGCCATGGGTGCAACGTTATCCCGACCAAAAACAGCAGCATACCTGTTGATCATAGTGCTGCAACTGCTGATCAGCGGCTGCCAGCAATCCCCGCCGGAGGAAGCCATCAAGGCCGCCCTGACGGAACTGGAAGAGGCGGTTGAAGCCGGAGACACCGGCACCATACTGGACAGGCTGACCGACTCGGCCGTGGTCCATCGCGGCGAGAGCATGGACAGCAAAACACAACAGCGCACCCTGGTTGGCTTGTTCTTCCGTTACCCCAAGCGGCAAGTCACACTGGCAGGCATCCGTATTGACACCGCCCCCAACGGAAAAACCGCCCGCGCCCGCTTCACCGCCCTGGTATGGGGAGGCAGAAATGTGCTGCCGGAAAAAGCCGACAGTTATCAGGTGGACAGCCACTGGGTGCTGGAGGATGGCGACTGGAAGATTGAGAGCCTGGAGAGTGAGCGGGTTTATGAATGACAGTGAACAGTGAACAGTGAACAGTGAACAGTGAACAGTGAACAGTGAACAGTGAACAGTGAACAGTGAACGCTGCGCGACCGGCATAACCTGTCAAGTATTTGTTTTGCTTTTTCCTTATCTTTAAAACGAAAAAAGGCCGCACCAAAACATGGTCGCGGCCTCCTTCCTGGAAGTAACAACGACGCGCTATCGCGCCGCTGTTAACTGTTCACTATTAACTGTTAACTGTTAACTGCCTCTCAATCGTCATCCCCGCCCAACTCACTCTCCATATCAAGTTCCTTGATCTTGCGAGTCAGCGTATTGCGCCCCCATCCCAGCAAGGCCGCGGCGTCGCGCTTGCGGCCGCCGGTGTGCTGCAAGGCCACTTCGATCATGGTGCGCTCAAAGCCGGGCACCGCTTGTTCAAGGATGCCACGCTCGCCCTGGGACAAGGCGCGGTCCGCCCAATTGCGCAACGACTTGAGCCAGTCGCCACTGACATCACCGCCCTTGCTGGAAACCACCTCTTTCAGTTCTGGCGGCAGATCATCCACCAGCACCTCACGGCCCGAGGCCATCACGGTAAGCCAGCGGCAGGTATTTTCCAGTTGCCGCACGTTACCCTGCCAGGCCTGGGCGGCCAGATATTTTTCCGTATCCTTGTGCAGCACTTTTGGCTCCACGCCCAACTCATTGGCTGCGCGCTGCAAAAAGTAATTGGCAAGCCGCGGAATATCTTCACGGCGCTCTGAAAGCTGTGGAATGTGGATGCGAATCACATTGAGGCGGTGAAACAAATCCTCACGGAAGTCGCCTTCTTTCACCAGTTTTTCCAGGTCCTGGTGAGTAGCGGCAATGATACGCACATCCACCTGGATGGGAGTGGTGCCGCCCACCCGGTAGAATTCGTTTTCCTGTAGCACCCGCAGCAGACGAGTCTGCGCTTCCAGCGGCATATCACCAATTTCATCCAGGAAAAGGGTGCCCCCGTTGGCCTGCTCAAAACGACCAACCCGCTGGCTGTTAGCGCCAGTAAAGGCGCCCTTTTCATGACCGAACAGCTCCGACTCAATGAGATCCTTGGGAATGGCGGCCATATTCAGCGCCACAAAATTCTTCTCGCGCCGCATGGAATGGCGATGCAGCGCCCGGGCCACCAGTTCTTTACCGGTGCCGGACTGACCATTGATCAGCACCGTCACATTGGAATGACTGAGCCGGCCAATCGCCCGAAACACTTCCTGCATGGCGGGGGCTTCGCCAATAATCTCTGTGGGCGCTTCTTCCACCGCCGCCGGCACCCCTTCCTGGGTTTCTTCCCGGTGCTTGATAGCACGGCGTACCAAAGCCACAGCCTCATCCACATCAAACGGCTTGGGCAGATACTCGAACGCACCGCCCTGATAGGACGCCACGGCCGAATCCAGATCCGAGTGAGCGGTCATGATGATCACTGGCAAATCCGGATTCTTGCGCTGAAGGATCTTGAGCATACGCAGGCCATCGGTTCCCGGCATACGCACATCACTGATCAGCACGTCGGGCTCAGCGCCCCCTTCTTCCAGGGTGTTCAGCGCTTCATCGCCATCTTCAAAGCAGGTAACTGCATATCCTTCCTGGCTCAGGGCTTTCTCGAGAACCCAGCGAATCGAGCGGTCATCATCCACAACCCAAATACTTACACTCATGACCTGCCTCTCCGTGCCTTTCCCATTATTTCATTCATAACGCACTGATCTCTTTTTCGACTTCCTCCGGCTGCTCCATGGGCAGCAGGATACTGAAAACGGTTTCACCGGGAGCACTCTCGCACTCAATCAGGCCGTGATGCTGGCTGATGATGGACTGGGCAATGGACAGTCCCAGC